>DPJP01000282.1 GCA_003542955.1 Armatimonadota bacterium | reverse complement strand
CCCGCCCCCGCGGCGAACTGCAGCCCGACAGAGCCCGGCACCGCCGTCTTCAGGCGGCAACCGCTCGATCCCGGAGGCGTCTATGAGGCCCATTCTGGCGGCTGTGGTGATGGCAATCATTCTGGCAGGCGGCACACCTGCGCTCGCCCAGGAGGTCACGGCTGTGAACTCCGCGGACATCATCTCCAGCATCGACGCCCTCGCCCGCGACGGGCAACTCTTCATCACCTGGGACGAGGCCGCGGCGCCGGAGGGAGCTCACTTGAAGGCCTATCTCAGCCATGAGCCGATCACCGCCGGCACGCTCGCGGCAACGACCGTCGCCGCCGAGTGGCTCGAGTTGCGCAGCGGGCGCGACTGGTGGCAGGACCCGCTCTCGTTCATCTCCCCGAAGGCCTCCAACTTCGCCGACTTCATGGCCCCGTACGGCGGCACGCCGCCTGAGCCGGTCGGTTTTGTCATTGAGCCCGGCGGCGAACCCGTCAATCCCGCCGGGGGGCTGTTCGTGCACACCGTCACGGAGGCGACGCAGGGCCCGCTCTATGCGGCGGTCACGGTCGTCCTCGCCGACGGACGCGAGCTGGCCGACGTCGTCGCCGGGGTCAACTCGCTCGCAGCGCCGGTCGAGGCCGCGTTGGCCCCGCCACAGGCGATCTTCGTCGGTCAGGGAGAGCCCCTGCCGGCAGGCTCGGGGCAGGGCAGGCCGCTGGTGATCCGCATGCACGGCCGCGGTGGGGGGCACACAGCGGGCGCCAACGCGATGTCGGTCAACTACCTCATGTTCGGCGATACCAGGCAGGGCTGGCGCGAGGGACTCGCGCAGAAGTTCATGGTGACTATCGCCGACGCAGCAGTGTACGTGACGCTCTCGAACCGCCAGTGGACCGGCGGGCGGCCTGTGCTCGAATCCGGGGATGGGCGCGATCACTGCCCTGCCATCAACAACTTCTACTACGGCTACAACAGCCGCATCTACGAGACCACGCACACCGAGCAGACCATCGTGCCCAATTACACGGAGGAGCAGATACTCGCCGTCGTTCGGTGGGCGGAGGGTACACTCGGGGCCGACCCCAACCGCACGCACCTCTCGGGCGGGTCGATGGGCGGATCGGGCGGTGTCTCGCTCGCGATGCACCACCCGGGGGTCTTCGAGTATGTGTACGCCCACGTGCCCGCGGTGGCCTACCTGCCGGGGGCCAACCTCAACCGGCTGGAGTGCTTCTCCGGTCCACTCGATGAGACTGCGGTAACGGGCGAGGGTGTGCCCTTCATCGAGCACATGAACGGGATCATCCAGGCACGGCGGCCCGGCGTGGACCTCCCGTTCATCTGGATGCAGAGCGGCCGCGCCGACAAGTCCATCGCCTGGGTCAACAACCCACCCTTCTACCGGGCGATGAACGAGGCCCGCCAGGCACTGGTCGCCTACTGGAGCGGTGGCGAGCACGGGACGGCCATCGCGGACATGCCGAAGGACCGCTTCATCCCGTCGCCGGACAAGTTCCGCCGCGACACGAGCTACATCGTCTTCAGCAACAACTCAGACAACCGCGACCCCGGCGAGGGCGATCCCGCCGATGGCGATGTGGTAGGCTGGATCAATCGCGGCATCGACTGGACCGACATCGTTGACGAGCCCGACCAGTACGCAGTGACCGTGCAGCAGACCTATGAGGGCATCCAGTACCCGATTACGGTGGATATCACGCCGCGGCGGGTGCAGCAGTTCACGGTGAAGCCGGGCGACACCGTGTCGGCGACGGTCGGGTCGGATGCGCCGCGCGCCATCACCGTGGATGAGTACGGGCTGATCACAGTGCCGGGTGTGCGGATAGAGGATGCGGCGGGGACGAGGGTCGTGGTGAGGCGCTGAGGGGGCGCCGCGTTCTGCCTCACCCCCCGGCCCCCTCTCCCTGCTTCCGGCGCGTTCCGTCTCAGACGACGAGACGGAACGCGCCGGCGGTAGAGGGGGTGCACGGCAAACGGCATTCGCGGCCGGGTGACGACGCTGGTCTGTGGGGTTCCGAAGTGGGAGCGTCGTTTGCCGTTCACCCCCTCGTCCCGCCGCATCGCACGACTCGCGTTAGCGAGACGCGCGATGCGGAAGCAGGGAGAGGGGGCCGGGGGGTGAGGCCTGCAGGCGGGGCCATCGAATCTGGAGGTCCACAACCGGTGTACCGAACTGATACGGAACACACCCTCACCGCCGGGCTCGGCATGGCCGATCTCAACATCCCCGGCTGGCCGCAGACGACCGACGGCACGCCGCTGGTCGCCCGCTGCCTGCTGCTTGATGATGGCTCCACGCGCCTGGCGATTGTCTCGCTCACCGTGATTGCCCTCCGTCGCGCCGAGGCGCTGCTGGTGCGGGAGGCCGTCGCGAATGCAAGCGACACTCCCGCCAACCATGTGATGGTCGCCTGCACGCACGTGCACAGCGGCCCGCCCACATTCACCGGCGATCCCGACGTCCGCTCCACTGCCGCCAAGGCCATTGCCGCCGCGTCCGCCGATGCAGCCAGGCAGGCCGCCGATGTGCAGCCTGCGCGTCTCGGCGTGAGCACGGGTCAGCTTGCGGGCGTATCCCGAGTGCGGCGCGTGCTCAGGCACGACGGCTCCGTCATCACGCTGCGCCGCGCATGGCCGGAGTATTGGGACTGGGCCACCGATCCCGAGACCGTCGGGCCGGAGGACCCCCTCGACGACCTGCTCACCGTGCTGCGCATCGAGAATGCCGACGGCGAGCCCATCGGCGTGCTCTTCCACTTCACCTGCCACCCGATCCCCGACTTCTTCGGCTATGCCGCCCAGGCGGTCGAGAGTGCCCTGCCCGGCTCGGTTTGTCTTATCCTCAACGGCTGCCAGGGGAGCGTCGATACGCCCTTCGAGGTGCCGCTGGAGGGCAAGACGCAGCAGGAGCAGCTCCCGATACTCGGCGATGCCCTGACCAAGGCCGCGCTTGAGCTGCTCGGCCGGGCTGAGTGCTCGGGCCACGTGCCGCTGGGCGTGTGCTCACGTGATGTGTTCCTGCCGCTGGACGTCCGCACGCCGGAGAGCACATCGTGGCGCGACAGGGAGATGTGGGCGGACGCATTCACTGCGGGCGGCTTCAGTACCGAGGTCCAGTGCATGCGCATCGGCGACCTGGCCCTGGCAGGCATCCCGGGCGAGGCGCAGGTTGGCTTCGGCGCTCAGATAGCGGGCGTCTCGCCCTTCTCGATTACCCGTGGCGTGGGCCTGGCCAATGACGAATGCGCCTACCTGCTCGATGTAGAGTCGCGCGCCCGCGGCGGCTATGAAGCCGATCCCGAGACCTGGGGCGTCGTCTCCGGTGAGGGCCTCCCGCGCATCCTCGAGGCCATCGAGGGCTGTCTCGAAGAACTCAACAGGCAACACAGGCGGTGAAGATGATGGCATCTCCCTATGCCCCATCCATTGACGAGGCGGTCGAGCGGATACTGGCCTCGAACCCACTGGAGCTGGCCCGCGGCAGCATGCGCGGCGATTTCGTGCACTGGGACGCGGACAACGAGTGGCCCTACGCCGTGGCGGCAAGCTACCTGATGGCCGTGGCATACGCCTACTCGCAGCCGTCGAGCCGCTTCCACGGGGCTGACGACGCGCGGCGGATGATCGAGGATACCGTCGCGATGCTTGTCGATGTCGCCGTCGATGACCGCTGGTGGCACCGCGCGCCCCGCACCGGGGACCCCAACATCGACCGCTTCACCATCCTGCCGCTGTTGGAGGCGTATCTCGTCGCCGGCGAGGCGCTCACAGCCGAGACCCGGCAGCGGCTGCTCGCGAAGGTCTCCGGCGTGCTTGCCGTCCAGCGGCGCGAGTACGGGGAGACGAAGGACGATGCCAAACCGTACCCGAACATGGACGCCTACTACTGCCTGATTATGCTCCACGGCAGTCGGCTGACGGGCTGTGAAGCCTGCGCGGCGGAGTTCGAGCGTTTCGTGGAGATCATGGCCGCCGCGCAATTCCCCGACGGCGGCTGGACGTACCATCACGGCACCAACGAGTGCCCCGTCTACCACGACATCAACGCGGTGCTGATGGCCCGTGTGGGAGACCTCACCGGCGACCCGCGGGCCGTGGAGATGCTGGCGCGGAGTGTTCCCTATTACCCGCTCGTGATCGCTCCCACCGGGCAGCCCGAGTACTACACCGACCCGTGGTGGAAGCACAGTTGGGGCGCCCAGCGCTCGGCGGGCCCCGATGTGGTCGCGAGCGTGACCGGCGACTCGCGCAACCGCGCCATCGGCGAGCACCTGCGCGCGCAATTGTTGGGCGAGCCGCTCGACTGGGGGAGCCAGGTGAGCCCGCTGTACCTGGTCTATGCCGACATGCTCTGGCAGGAGGTGGAGGTCGCCGAAGCGATCACCGCATGGGGGATCGTGGAGGACCGCAACATCGAGGGCCCGCGCGGGCGCTTCCCCGCCTGGTCATGGGGCGCGACGGCACGCTACGGCTCCGATACACTCGTGGGCGCGCTGTCGCACAGCCCGGAGTACGACCCCGTTACGGCGCTGATGGCCGTCACGGCGGAGATCATGGACGCGGAGGAGCCGGAGGCCCGTCTGCGCAGCCACGCGCTGGCCATCACCCCGCCTGACACGACGGGCACAACGCACATCGAGCGCGACCGGGCCACCTTCACCTGCGCCTACCAGATGGCCTGCTATCGCGCAGTCTGGGACCACGAGCCCTTCCCTCACCGGTGGGAATGCCGGCAGAGCTGGGAGATGACGGAGGAAGCGCTGACAGGCCGCATCGAGATCATCTCCCTGGCGGAGCAGGCCTCTCCCCCGCCGTGCGTGCGCATCCGTCTGGGCAGGGATATGGAGGCCGTCGATCTGGGTGAGGGTGCGTATCGGTGCGGCCCGTTCCACATCCGGCTCTCTTCCTCCGACCTGCCGGTACGGGCCGTCGAGCCGGCGCCGTCCGTCTGCTACCTGACCACCCTCGATGC
>DPJP01000159.1:3933-13528 GCA_003542955.1 Armatimonadota bacterium | reverse complement strand
AAAGTCATCGCCGCTCGATGGCGAATACGGCAGACAACCGTACCCAACGTCGGGGGTTCATCGCTGCACGCCGGGAGGATACCTGATGCGAACGATCATCTTGATCACGTGCGCGCTCATACTGCTCTGCGCGGCGGCTCCGGCCGCCGTGGAGGTTGACCTGCTGACCGGTGGCGACTTCGAGGCCGGCGCGTGGTCGGCCGACCTGTGGGAGGGAGAGGGCGGCGGGGCCCTGGCGACCGACATCGTGCACAGCGGCCTCGGCTCATTGCACATGCACGGCGCCGGCGCGGCCACCGTTGTCTCCGAGCGCACCTTCAGCCTCGTCTCCCCCGACGAGCCCGTAACGGTCTCAGGCTACTGGAAGGGCGCCGTCACGGAGGGCACCGGCGGGCGCATCGTGGTGCGCTGGCTGAACGGCGACGGCGAGAAGGTCCGCGACGACCCGCTGCCGACGAAGGCCGGGGAGTTCGACTGGACGCAGTTTTCGGAGAGTCTCACACCGCCTGCCAACGCCGCCCGGGGCCGCATCTTCCTCGAGATATGGCGGACGACGGGCGATGTGTGGTACGACGACGTGCGCATCACCCAGGGGGTGGTACCGCTCTCGCCCGCCGAGATCACGTTCGGCAGCGACCCGGCCACGATCACCGTGGGCGTTTTCGATGCCGATGCCGCCGGCGGGAGAGGCTATGGCGGCCCGAGCATCCATGCCGCCCTCTCGGCGGTCCCCAACGTCCGCGCTGAACTGCTCGACAACCTGTCGCTCAGGAGCATCGGTCGCTGTGATGCGATCGTGCTCCCGAACGTGCACGACATCGGCCGGACCGGCGCGGCGGCGCTGCTTGCGCGCAACCCGCAGGTCGCCTGGATGGCCGATGCACGCGCGGCACTCAGCGCGTATGTGCACGCCGGCGGGGGCATTATCCTCACCCACATGTCCAACGGCGAGGGCGCCTTCACCAATCCGCTCTTCCCTCAGGTCGTCTCCGTGGCCGGGAAGAGCTTCGATACGCGTCCGGTGGCCTTCGCCAACCACCCGGTGACCGCCGGGTTGCAGCCGTTCGACCCGACCTTCGAGGACATACGCGTGCTGCAGGCGGGCCCCCGGGGTGAGGTGATCATGCGGAACGGCTCCGGGCAGGCAGTCGGGGTCGGGGGGGAGGCCGGCGTGGGGCGCGTGGTCGGCATCGGCCTGTGCCCCGGCATAGACAAGTTCGAGAAGCCCGCTCCCGTCAGTGAGTCGGAGGCCCGGCTGCTGGCCAATGCGCTCACCTGGGTGGCGGCGCGGAGCAGGCCCGGGGCGCTGATCGTCGCCGCGCCCAACGTGACTGAACTGACCGAGCCGGGTGAGGACCTCGACCTCAGCGTCGCCATCGTGCCACTTGCCGTCGAGCCCGGCGGCGAGCTTGACCTGCGATTGCGCATGCGTGGTGAGACGAAGTCGTGCGAGCCCGCGAGTATGGAGCAGGTGCAGAGCCAGGACTCCGTCACGCTGCTGCGGGTCACCTTCGATGGGGACGCACTGGGCGATGGTGTCTCATGGCTCGAGGTGGCGACGAACCTGCCCGGCGCCGAGGAGCCCCGAGATATCGCCCAGGTGGTGAACCGCTCGGCCTTCGCCCGTTTCGCCGACGGCCTGCCGAAGTGCCACTTCACCTGGAGTGCGATGAACGTCCATGGACCCTCCGCCCTGCGGACCGAGGCCGACATCGCCGAGATGGCGCGCATGGCTCGCGAGATGCACTTCAAGGCCGTCCTGTTCGCCGCCAAACCTCCCGACGCGTACCTGTACTACAACACGGAGATCGGCGAGAAGGCCCCGGGCTATGGCGACCTCGACCCGCTGGCGCTGGCAGTGAAGTACTGCCACCAGGAGGGCCTGCAGCTGCTCGTGCAGTTCTGCACATTCCAGGAGGGGAGCGCCCAGAACCCAAGCAAGTTCATCCGCGAGCATCCGGACTGGGCCGACTGGGACCCCGGCGACGGCCCGGACCTCAGCAAGCACCAGAACGGGATCTTCGGCTGCCCCGACCGGCGCGAGGTCCGCGACTATGAGCTGTCGCTGATCCGGGAGATGGCGCAGAACTACGACATCGACGGCATCAGCTTCGACTACATCCGCTACAAGAATGACCGCTACTGCGTCTGCCCGCACTCGGAGCACAAGTTCGCCGAGTACCGCGCCGCGCACCCCGAGTTGAGCGAGGCGCAGGCGCGCGCGGCGATGGCCGAGCAGTCGATAGTCAGCTTCACGTGGGAGGTTCGCGAGCTGCTGGATGAGGTCAAGCCGAACGCGATCCTCCACGGCTACTGCCATCCGGCGTGGGCAAACAAGTTCCCGCTGCAGTACCTGTCATTCCGGGCCTCGGCCCATGGAGCCGACCCGAGCCGAGGAGGGGAGTGGCCACTCGAGAAGGTGTATGAGCAGGCGAAGCGCAACGTCGATCTGGCCGACGATCACGTCGAGTTCATGAAGGCCGCCCCGATGGCCGATACCGCGTACCGGGCCTACGCCAAGAGCCCGGAGCGCTACCGACGCGAGTTGCGCCTCATCAATCACGCGGGGGCCGATGCAGTCATGATCTACCTCTACTCGACATTGCGCTACGAGCCCTCGCTCCGGGAGGCGATTGCCGTCGAGCTGGCGGAGCCGTAGAGGGGAGGGTGGGCGGTTGAGGCAGGTTACGTTCCTGCAAACTGCGGTGACACTGCCCGGCGACAGGCAAAGAGGTGAGAGGCAGAATCGGTCGTAGCGGCCCGCAGAGTGGCTGCTGCGGCGTCGCTATGGAAGCGTCACGCACTTGCGGAGCAGTTACACACTCAACTTTTCTTCAGATTTCTTTCCTGGCGGGTGCAGTTCTGGCTCCAATCTGCCGATATGTACATCAGACACACGACCTGTACGGGTTTGGGAGACGCGCCTGATGAGTACGTATCGGCCGCCGGCATTCATGATGCACAATGCGTTGGAGAGCAGCTACGACGGTCTGGGGCACCCGCTGCCGCCGAACGCCTTCGAGTGGACGGGGCTGAATGTCGCCAGCCCCGGCGAGTTGCGGACGGCGGACGCCGNNTCGCCACGCGCGGGAGATGGGCTTCTCTGCAGTCATCTTCACTGCCAAGACCGTCCGCGCCTACCTGTACTACGACACCCACATCGGAGATCGCGCACCCGGCTCGGGCTCGCTGGACCATCTTCGGGTCGCCGTGGATGCGTGCCACGCGGAGGGCCTTCAGATCTTCGCGCAGTTCTGCGTCTTCCGGGAGGGCGCGCCGACGGACCCCAGCACATTCATCCGCGAGCACCCCGAGTATGCCAACTGGAGCCCCGGTGACAGGGCCGAGGTCTCCACACACATGAACGGCGTCTTCGCCTGCCCGGACAGGCCGGAGGTGGTCGAGTACGAGCTTTCGCTCATCCGCGAGGTGTGCGAGAACTACGACATTGACGGCGTGGGCCTTGACTACGTCCGCTACAAGAACAGCAACTGGTGTGTGTGCCCATTCAGCGAGGATGCGTTCGACGAGTACTACCGGCGCCATGACGACATGCCCGAGGAGGATGCGCGCACGATGATGGCGACTGAGACCATCATCAGCGTTGTTGAGCAGGCGCGCGCGATGGTGCAGAGCGTTCGGCCGGGGCTTCTGATCCACGCGTATGCGCATCCGCCGTGGGCCAACAAGTTCCCGGTTGACTACATATCGTATCGGGCTTCGTCGCGCGGAAAGCAGCCCGGCCGCGGGGGCGAATGGCCTCTCCAGCGCGTCTACCAGGCGGCCCGGCACAACGTCTACCTGGCATCCACAGGCACGGCCGGCATGAAGGCAGCGCCGATGCTGGATACCTCCTATGCGCCCTGGGACAAGACCCCGCAGCGCTTCGTTCAGGAGCTTCGGCATGTGTACGATGCCGGCGCACGGGGATTGATGGTCTTCTTGTACTCAACGCTTCGCTATCGTCCGCAGTTGCGCGATGCGATTGCCCGCGAGCTGCTTGCCGAGGACGGCACTGCGTTCGCCCGACGCCCGGCGTAACGGCGACACGCCGGACTGGGCGTTCGCGCGGCCGCGCGGACATCACCCAGTCGCATCGCGCCGCAGTTCATACAGGCCCCGACCCTTCCCGGTCGGGGCCTGCTGTGTTACGGGCCAGGCGCAGGGCCGGACAGCGCGCCCGCGGGCGTGGTGGGAACTGCGCATCAGGGAACAAAAGCCGCCGCCGAGCGTCAGGAGCCGGGGCGGCAAATGCCTGGAACCAGGTGAGTCGGGGGCGCCGGGCGCGAGCGGCACGCGATGCTGTTGTTGCTGATGGTGAATCTTGTCCAGAGGAAGTGAGGCATATGGGGATCGGTCAGGGACGGGCGTGTGTGGGCGTAGTGTTGCTTCTGGTAGTCTCGGCAGCAGTGGTGGCGGCCGAGGAGCCCGTGCGAGCGCCGGATTTCTACATCGGTATGGGATATGAGTGGGACTTCGCGGGAGATGACAGTGGTCCGGATTTCGAGATCAAGTTCGGAGGGCGGCAGAAGGTCGCTCCCGTCTTCGGCCTCTACGATGACAGGCTGCTTGTGGGCGCCCAGTACATGGTGCTGGGGACCCGCGCCCAGATGGAGGACCTCTACGGCGGCGCGGGCATTATCTGGTACGAGGACNNACTTCGGCGGGTGCGCGAGCGTCGGGACGCATCTTTCGCGCGAGTGGATCATCGAGGCGACATACAGGGTGACGCCGGACTGGGATGGTACGGCCGAGGTGGCGCTCTGCTACGGCTTCAACTGGTGATGGAGATCGGGGCGCATTGAGTCCTGGGGCCGTCGATTGCGGCGGTTTCCGTGCAGGGATGGGGCCACCGACCGGGGAATAGTGTCCTCCCAAGGATGACAGCGCACGGGCTCTCCCGTACGCATGCCCATGCGGAGGTGGCACAGACATGTCCGGGAAGATCGGTGTTGCCATACACGGAGCGGGCTGGGTGGCAGGCGAGCACCTCAACGCCTACATGGCTGATCCCCATTGTGAAGTGGTCGCAATCTGCTCGCGCAAGGAGGAGTCCGCGCGCAGGGCGGCAGCGGCCTGTGGTGCGACCGATGCGACCATCTACACCGACTACGAGAGGCTCCTCGAAGATGACCGTGTGCAGCTTCTCTCGATCTGCACGCCCAATGATCGCCATGTCACCGAGGGCGTCGCTGCCGCGCAGGCCGGCAAGCACTTCATCATGGAAAAGCCGATGTGTCTGGATGTCGACGGCGTCTATGCGCTCCGCGACGCCGTGCGGGCGGCAGGAGTCAAGACCGTCGTCGGCTTTGTCCTCCACTGGTGTCCGTCACTCATCAACGCCAAGAAGCTCGTGGAGGCGGGGGCCGTCGGCAACATCTACTACGCCGAGAGCGACTACTGGCACGGCGTCGATGACTGGTACTCGGGCTGGGAATGGTCGATCACCAGAGAGCAGGGCGGCTCGAGCTTCCTGTTCGGCGGCTGCCACGCGGTCGACGCCATCCGCTGGCTGACGGGCCTGGATATCGTCGAGGTCGCGGCTTACGCCGGGGGCTGGGACAAGCGCTATGAGTACCCGGCGACCTCCGTGGGCATCGTGAAGTACTCCAACGGGGCAATCGGCAAGATATCAAGTTCAGTCGATATTATCTCCCCGTACCAGTTCAACATCGACATTCTGGGTGATCAGGGCACGATCCGCGACAACAAGTTCTGGTCGCGCACCCTGCAGCCCGCCGCGAGCAACTGGAGCGTCACGCCGGCGATCATGCCCGACAGCGGCGATGTCGAGCATCACCCGTTCGAGGGCGAGATCAACCACATGGTCGACTGCATCCTGAATAACGTCGAGTCCGACGTCAACATCGAGGATGCCGTCAACACGCACGAGGCGTGCCTGGCCTTCGACATGTCGGCCGAGCAGGGCGGCGTGCCGGTCAAGCTCCCGCTGAAGGCGTAGCCCGTGGTCCGCTCGCGCCTGGACCTGGCTGGCATCTCGTGCCTGGTGGTCGCGGGGGAGGCTCCCGTTCGGGAGCTGATCTCTGCGCTTCTGCGCAGGCATGGCGTCGAGGTGATCGGCGTTGGCGCCGTCGCCGAGGCCCTGGGTGAGTTGAGGACGCGTGTGGACGGGTGCGGAGCGCTGATTGCGGATATCCAGACGGCGGGCGAGCATCTCGAGGAACTGCTGGGGTTGTGCGCCGGCCGGCCGCGGTTCGTCCTCGCGCCCGCTCCGAAAGCGGGAGGGGTGCCTGTCGGCGTCGATGGCGCCCAGGTGTTGAGCAAGCCGTTCAGCCCGCCTGATCTGGCCATGACGATCATCACGGCTCTTGCGGAGCGCTACTGCCGTCGCGTCCGCTCAGCCGGTGCCGCAAGCACGGGTCCGGCCGAGTTGGACCTGTGTTCCGGGAGCGGCTACTCGACGTGCGTAGTCGCCGATGCGGCCGGCGATAATGCGCTGATTGTTGGCATCGACCGCAGCAGTGATGCTATAATGCTCGCCTGCGGGCGAGTGAGGCAGTTGGGGTATGACACTATCCGCTTCGTCGTTGGCGATGTCGCGCGTCTGCCGTTTCTTGCCCGGTCGTTCTCAGCCGTACACGGGGCGGGCTCCCTGGCGAGGTACGGAATACTGGGCGGCAGTCTTGCCGCGGCACGTGCCGAGGTCGTCCGTGTGGCATGCACACCATCAGATGGGAGGGAACAGACATTGGTTATGGATAACATGTCAGGCGGTGGAGGAAGCACGCTGGCGCAGTTGCGGGCCAACAACCCCGACATCCTGGCCGCCGCCGTGGTGACGACTGACGGCTTTGCGGTGGAGGCGGATACGAGCGCGGAGATCGATGAGGACAGCCTGGCGGCGATGGCANNGGCAACGGCGCCCTCGACGAGCTGTATGCACGGGGCGAGCAGGGCTATCTGCTTGTCGCCCGCGCCGGCAGTGAGCAGGTGCTTGCCTGTCTTGCGTCGGCCGACGCCACCGTTGGCCTGCTGCTGCGCGACGTACGTCAGGCCGCCGCGAAGATAGCCGATTGAGGGCCGTAAAGGCGCCCTTCGCCGGCGCGCCACGCGCCGCGAGGGACGTCTTGACACAGCCCCGTCTATCAGTTAAGCTTCTGCGTATCCTCTCGCCGAGCACTCTCAGGGGTGCCCTGGACTGTCGGCGTGGGTCGTCTGTTGCCCGGCATTCAGTCGTGGGTTGAGGTGATGTGTCATAGCGCAACGAAGGGGCTATCGGGTGAATGAGCGCATCCGCGCTCCTCAGGTTCGCGTCATCGATGGAGACGGGAACCAACTGGGGATTATGGAGATCGCTCAGGCCCGTCGGGCCGCAGAGGAAGCAGGCTTGGACCTCATCGAGGTGGCGCCTGAAGCGAACCCGCCGGTGTGTCGGCTTCTCGACTGGGGCCGCTTCCGCTACGAGCAGAAGAAGAAGGCCAAAGAGGCCCAGAAGAAGTCCAAGCAGGTTGAGGTGAAGAACATCCGAGTTCGTCCGAATACGGACGACCACGACCTCGACTTCAAGACCCGCAATGCCATCAAGTTTCTCAGGAAGGGCCATAAGGTCAACTTCACTGTCATATTCCGCGGACCCGAACTCCGCCACAAGGAGATCGGCCGCGACCAGCTGTTGCGCATCGCCGAGGGCTGTCTGCAGGACGGCGACGTCGAGGTGCAGCCTCACATGGAGGGCCGGCGCATGCTGATGCTCATCGCGCCCAAGCCCGGAGGCTCCCGGTCCGATGAGGCCGAGGAGCCCGAGGATGACCTCGCCGACGCCAACGATGCAGTCGATGAGGTCCCGGCCGACAACGTTCCGGCCGATGAAGTGCCGGCCGATGACGTCCCGGCCGATGACGTCCCGGCCGAAACGGACGGTGCCGACAGCAACGACAGTGAGTAGTCAGGAGTGTGACGTGGGTAAGGTCAAGACAAAGAAAGCAGCAAAGAAGCGCTTCAAGATCACCGCAAGCGGCCGTATTCTGCGCGGCAGCACGCAGATGAACCACCTGCTGACCAAGAAGTCATCTCGGCGCAAGCGCCGGCTTGGCATGGCCTCCGAAGTGACCGGGGGCCGGGCCAAGGTCGTGCGCGTGTTGTTGCCGAACGACAACTAGTCGAACTCACTCTCCGCGAGGGTAGGCAAGAAGACGCGGAGCCGCCTGCGTCAGGGACGCACAGCACAGCCTGTGCGTCTCATTGGTCGCCGAGCAACGGCAAACCGACACGACGCAGCGGCGCACAGGCCGCACCGGCAGTCGTCACAGGCCGGCGGGTCTGACGCGCACCCGGTCGACGGGCGTGAAGAAGGGAAGACCACTATGCCGAGAGTAAAGCGTGGACCCGCCGGTAGGCGGCGCCACAAGAGAATCCTCAAGATGGCGAAGGGCTACGTCGGTGGCCGCGGGAGACTGATCCGCACCGCCAAGGACGCTGTAGCCAGATCGGGCAACTATGCATACGTACATCGCAGGCTGCGCAAGCGCGACTTCAGGCGGCTGTGGATCGCCCGCATCAATGCCGCGGCCCGCGCGCACGGGGTCAACTACAGCAGGCTCATGGCGGGCCTCAAGAAGGCAGGCATCGACATCAACCGCAAGATGCTGGACGAGATCGCCGTATCGGACCCCGAGGGCTTCAAGATGGTCATGCAGAAGGCCGAGCTGCTGCCCGCATAGCGCGGCCGTGCGTGGATCTGCAGGGGCTCGGAGGTATCCCAACTGATGGCCCTCATCGACAGCCCGCAGAACCAGCAGGTCAAGCACTTCAGGTCTCTGTTGACCAAAAAAGGACGACAAAGGGCCGGACTCTGCCCACTCGAGGGAGTCCGGCTCATAGAGTCCGCACTTGACGGCGGCGCGCGCATCAAGGCTGCCTACACCTGCCCCGAACTGCTCACCGATGACCGTGCGCAGGCACTTGTCGCACGGATCAAAGGGCTCGGCGCACCCGTGCACGCGCTCACCCTGCGCGCATTCGAGAGCATGAGCGATACTCAGAACCCGCAGGGCATCGCCGCCACGGCCAGAGTGACCCACTACGCCCTCGAAGACATCTCCCCGACCGGCACTGCCCTGTACCTGTGGCTCGACGAGGTGCGCGATCCCGGCAATCTCGGGACCATGCTTCGCACCGCCGCGGCATTCTCGGTGCGCGGTGTCGTGCTGCTCGGCGACTGTGCGGACGTCTACAGCCCCAAGACGGTGCGCGCGTCCAGCGGCGCCGTCTTCGTCGTCCCGTCCGTCGCCGCCTCCTGGGATGACGCACGCACCTGGGCCCAGGAGCATGGTATCTGCACCGTCGCTACGGCGGGCTGCGTCGAGACAGCCGCATCGGAGCCCCAGTACCCCGAGNNCGGCTCGGAGGCGTATGGCGTGGCCGATGACATCCTGGAGGCCTCCGATCTGCAGGTCCGCATCCCGGTGGCCGATACCGTCGAGAGTCTCAACGCCGCCGTCGCCGCGGGCATCATGCTCTACGAGGTCACCCGCGCACGAAATCGCGACATGCCGTGCTCACCAGGCAGCGGCGCACACTAACGTCGAACGGCATTCTGAACCGCGAATGACACGAATAGCGCGAATGAACGGCA
>DPJP01000159.1:0-3908 GCA_003542955.1 Armatimonadota bacterium | reverse complement strand
CGTCATTCGCGCTATTCGCGGTCTCCTCGTTGTTGCCGTACGCACTTGACAAGGCCGGCCATGCAGGGTACCATAATAGCGATAAACTCAACGGCCGCCATCAATGCCGGAGTCGCTGCCGGCATTGCTGTGTGGATGGCAGCCGGGCAAAGGTCCTGATGGAGAAGAGTAGGCGCCAGGGGGCAACATGCTCCCGCACAGCGCACGGTACAGAGAGAGAGGGTCATCGGCTGAAAGCCCTCTTACCGACCGCCGGCGCCGAAGTTCGCTCCTGAACCTCCCGCTGAAACTCCGCGCCCTGACGGGCGTCCTGAGCAAGTAGGCGGCGACGGCCCGTCCCACCGTTATCCGGGGCACCGCCTGTCAGGGTGGTTGCGGAGGCCTCCGGTTTTCGTCCCTGTGACGACCGGGGCCTTTTTGTTTTCGGCAGGCCGGCTGGCGTGAGACAACGACTGAATGCCAACACGCCGAGGAGGCGTCAATGATGGATCTGCAGGAGATGGTGGATGAGCTGCAGCGGGAGGCGCAGGCGGCCGTTCTGGCCGCGAAGGACCTCGACGCCCTGCAGCAGTTGCGCATCAAGTACCTGGGGCGGAGCGGTGTCATCCGCGAGCAGTACAAGCAGATCGGGCAGCTCCCGGAGGAAGACCGTCCGCTCGCCGGTCAGGCCCTCAACAAGGCGACCAAGATGCTCGAAAAGCTCTTCGACGGGCGCACCGAGGCGCTCACGAGGCAGGCCGAGCAGGACAAGCTCGCGGCGGACTCCGTCGATGTGACGCTGCCGGGGCGCGTCCCCGCGGGTGGCAGGCAGCACCCGCTGCTTGCGACCATGGACGAGATGATCGAGATATTCCTGGGGCTGGGCTTTGTCGTCGCCGAGGGGCCGGAGATCGAGGACTACTACCATAGCTTCGAGGCGCTCAACTACCCCGAATTCCACCCGGCGATGGCGGAGCAGGACACCTTCTACATCACCGATGACATCCTCCTGCGCAGCCAGACCTCGACCGTGCAGATCCGCGCCATGGAGCAGCAGGAGCCGCCGGTGCGCATCATCGTGCCCGGCCGCTGCTATCGTCGCGATACGGTTGATGCCACCCACTGCCACACGTTCTACCAGCTCGAGGGCCTGCTGGTGGATGAGGGTGTCACGTTCGCCGATCTGAAGGGGACGCTGGAGATATTCGCCCAACAGGTCTACGGAGACCGCTGCCACGTGCGCTTCCGCCCGGACTTCTTCCCGTTCACCGAGCCGAGCGCGGAGTTGGCGCTGACCTGCACCCTCTGTGACGGCAAGGGCTGCCGGGTGTGTTCGAACACCGGATGGCTCGAGGTCGGCGGCTGCGGCCAGGTCGACCCCAACGTGCTCGCCGGCGTCGGCTACGATACCGAGCGCTATACCGGCTACGCCTTCGGCGTCGGCATCGAGCGCTTTGCGATGCTGCGCCATGGGATTGACGACATCCGCCTGCTCTACAGTGGTGACATGCGCTTTCTGGCGCAGTTCTGAGCGCGGACGACACAACGGACAGAGTTGCAAGGTCAGGAGGAAGACCATGCGTGTGCCATATAGCTGGTTGATGGAGTACCTGAAGGCCGATGTCGACCCGGAGAAACTGGGGCATGTACTGACCATGGGGGGCCTGGAGGTCGAGGAGATACGCGATTTCACCTCCGAGGATGGCAAGTTCAATGACCAGATACTCATCACGTCGGCGACATCGAACCGAGGCGATCTGCTGTCGATGATCGGGGTCGCCCGCCATGCCGCCGCGCTGCTCCGGGCTGAGTGGCAGATGCCAAGTATCAACATGGGGCTGCTGGGCGAGCCGGTCGGCGGGGGAGTCGATGCGCGCGCGGACAACCTGCACATCGAGCTGGCCGACGCCGACGCCGACGCCTGCCCGCGCTACTCCGGCCTGGTCGTCGACGGCGTCAGCGTCGGCGATTCCCCGGACTGGATGGCCCATCGGCTCGAGGCCGCCGGGATGCGCCCGATTGCCAACCTCGTCGACTGCACCAACTACGTGATGCTGGAACTGGGGCAGCCGCTGCATGGCTTCGACTACAACCTGCTGCAGGGCGGACACATCATTGTGCGCCTCGCCACCGAGGGCGAGCAGATCCTCACCCTCGACAAGCAATGGCGCGTGATGACCTCGAGGGACCTGCTGATCACCGACCCCGCGGGGCCGGCGGCCATCGCAGGCGTCATGGGCGGGGCGGATACCGAGATGACCTGGAAGACGAAGAAGGTGCTGCTCGAGAGCGCCCACTTCGACGCGACAACCATCCGCAAGACCTCCCTGCGCCTGGGGCTGAGTTCCGAGGCAAGCTACCGCTTCGAGCGCATCGTCGATCCGGCGGGCACGCTACGGGCACTCGCGCGCGTGGCCGGCCTGATCATCGAGACGGCCGGCGGAGGCGTCGAGGGCAATGCAGTTGACGCGTGCGCCCGTGAGTTCGCCCCCCTGCGCGTGCCGCTGCGGCCGGAGAAGTGCAATGCGGTCCTCGGCACGGACATTGCGCCCTCGGACATGGCGCGCTCCCTCGAGGCCCTCGGCTGCGAGGTGGAAGAGACCAACGCGGAGGCATTCGCAGTTGCGGTGCCGACCTTCCGGCCCGATGTCGAGCGCGAGATCGACCTGATCGAGGAGGTCGCCATCGTTACCGGCTACGAGAACATCCCGACGACGGTGCCCGGCAAACTGACCCAGAGTGGCAGGCTGACCTCCGCCCAGCGTTTCGAGCGCCGGGCCCGGCAGGCGCTGCGCTCGGCCGGGCTCAATGAGAGCATCTCCTACTCGATGATCTCTCCGAAAGACCTCGACCGGATGGGCTATCCGCAGGACGCTCCGGAGCGCAATATGCTGCCGCTGGCCAGCCCGATGATCGCGGAGCAGTCGCACATGCGCAGCACGCTGCTGCCCAGCATGCTCCAGGCCGCCGAGTACAACCAGCATCAGCGCGTCGAGGCCGTGCGGCTGTATGAGGTCGCTAACGTCTTCATCCCGCGGGCGGAGGGCGCACTGCCGCACGAGCAGTTGCGCGCCGCCGGGATCATCATGGGCCCGTACTGGTCGAGCAGGTGGAACATGCCCGAGCAGGCGCTGCTGCCCGACTTCTTCACCATCAAGGGGATCCTCGAGCAGCTTGTGGCCGCCCTTGGAGTGCAGGGCGTCAGCTACCGCGCCACCGCGCACCCGGCGTGTCACCCGGGCCAGTGCGCAGCGGTGCAACTCGGCGACGAGCAGATCGGCATCATCGGGAAGGTGTCCGCGGCCGTGTGTGACGCATACGACCTCGCGAACGAGGCCTTCGTCTTCGAGATCAACCTGCGGGCATTGCTCGACGCCGCGTGCGCCTATGCGACGTACCGCCAGGTGCCGCGTTTCCCGGCTGCATTGCGCGATATCGCGATTGTAGTCGATGACACGCCTCGGAATACGTGCGCGGCGCTGACATCGGCCATCCAGGAGGCGGGCGGGGAGCAGCTCAGTTCCGTCGAGGTCTTCGACCTGTACGCCGACGCGAGCCGACTGGGTGAGGGCAAGAAGCAGTTGGCATTCAGCCTGAGCTTCCGCACTCCGCAGGGCACCCTCACGGACGAGCAGGTGGACGAGCTTGTTGATGGCATCGTCTCACACCTGAGGACCACGATGGGCGCCGAACTGCGGAGTTGAGCGCCGAGGCGATTGACGGGACGCCGCGCGAGAGAGCCCGGGGAGGGGCCGCGCGAGTGCGCGCCGCGGTGTCTGCGGTCCCGTGCCTGCGGGAAGGTCGGTCCACGAACGTGGTCTATCATCCATGGCGGATCGACAAACGTGGGCCGACCTCGCTCGCAGCGGATACGTGTCGCGCTGGCCGCGACTTGGGCTCGCTCGTGCGGCCTTTATGAAAAACGGTGT
>DPJP01000201.1:7916-11732 GCA_003542955.1 Armatimonadota bacterium | reverse complement strand
TGTCCCGCATCTGCCCTGAGACTTCGGTACAGCGCCCAGACGCCGTCACGGAGGAAAACCCTCCTCCGGTGGCGAAAGACCATCGCGTTCCGATTCCACTGTGTTGCGGAGACCCGTCCTCATGCGAGTGCTCATCACCGGCGGGGCAGGCTTCATTGGTTCGCGCATCGCCACGGCGCACGTAGCCCGTGGCGATGACGTGCTCGTCATCGACAACCTGGATACCGGCCTGCGCAGCGCCGTCCCGGCCGGGGCGGAGTTCGTCCATGCCGATATCACCGATGCGTCCGCGACGGCCGATTGCTTCGCGCGCTTCCGACCCGAGCTTGTCAGCCACCATGCCGCGCAGATGGATGTCCGGAGGTCCATCCACGAGCCTTCATACGATACAGAGGTGAACGTTCTCGGCAGCGTCAACATCCTGCGCAACTGCGTCGAGGTCGGTGTCGGCCGGCTGGTCTTCGCCTCGAGCGGCGGGGCAATCTATGGCGAGCCGGTGACCATCCCGGCGGCCGAGGACAGCCCCATCCGCCCGCTTTCGATGTACGGGGCGGCCAAGTACTGCGTCGAGCAGTACCTGGCCACCTTCGCACGGCTGTACGGACTCCACTACACCATTCTGCGCTATGCCAACGTGTACGGTCCCGGCCAGCGGCCCGACGGCGAGGCCGGTGTCGTCGCAATCTTCGCAGGCTTGATGCTCGAGGGCCGCCGGCCGGAGCTGTTCGGCGCAGGCGACAAGACCCGCGACTACGTCTACATCGACGATGTGGTCAGAGCGGCACTGCTGGCGACAGACCGCGGCGGGGCGGGCCCCTACAACATCGGCACCGGGGTTCAGACCAGTGATCGGGGCGTGTTCGACGCCGTCGCCGCCGCCGTCGGATACCGCGGAGAGCCTACCATCGGTCCCGAGCGCAAGGGAGAGGTCCGGCATATCGCTCTCGATTGCCGGAAGGCGGAGCGCGAGTTCGGTTGGCGCGCAACGACCAACTTCGCCTCCGGCATCGCCGCCACCGTCCAACACCTGCGGGTGGCCCATCGCGGGTAGGTTGGGCTTCCAGCCCGACGCTATGCGAATGCCACGGCGCGATGTCGGCCAGGATGTCCGACCTACCCCCTCGTGAGGGTAGGTTGGGCTTCCAGCCAGACGGTTTGCGAATGCCACGGCGCGATGTCGGCGGGCGATGTCCACCTGTCCGCCACAACCAGGAGATGCATCAGGATGGCCCAGAACACAGCCATGGCAATGGTCCTCGAGCGGTTCGGTGAGCCGCTCGTGCCCACCGAGTACCCCATACCCGAACTCGAGCCCGGCGCGCTGCTGGCGAAAGTCACCGCCGCCGGCATCTGCGGGTCGGACCTCGACATAAGCGGCGGGCTCGACCCCCGCATCAAGCTGCCGATGATCATCGGCCATGAGGGCGTCGGTGAGGTCATCGCCACCGGCGGCGAGAAGCGCGACATGTTCGGCAACCCCATCGAGGTCGGCGACAGGATCGTCTGGCACCGCGGTGTCACCTGCGGGCGCTGCTACTACTGCGCGGTGCGCAGGCAGCCGTCTCTGTGCCTGACGCGCAAGGTCTACGGCATCATGCTGCCCTGCGGCGAGCCGCCGCACTTCAACGGCTGCTACGCCGAGGTGCTCTACGTGCGCCCGCAGAGCGAGATCATGAAGCTCCCCGACGGCGCCGACGAGGGTGTGCTCGTCTCCGCCACCTGTTCCGGCGCCACCTCCGCGCACGGCATGGAGCTGGCCGGTGTCCAGATCGGCGACACCGTACTCGTCATCGGTCCCGGGCCGCTGGGCATCTACACCGCGGCCTTCTGCATGGACCAGGGAGCCTCACGCGTGGTGATGTTCGGCACCGCGCGCGGCGTTGAGCGGATGAAGATTGCCGAGTCATTCGGCTGCACCACGGTCAATATCAGCGAGACCACACCCGAGGACCGCAGGCAGATGCTGCTCGATTGGACTGACGGTATCGGTCCCGATGTGGTGTTCGATGCCGCCGGCACGAAGCAGTCGGTGCCCGAGGCTATCGACGTCTGCTCGCGTGGCGGAACCGTCGTGGTGACCGGCGTTGCCGTCCCGCAGGGGGAGACCCCTATCTCCATGTACGAGCAGGTGGCCGTCAAGAACCTCCGCCTGCAGGGCGTGTGGGTCTCCGATGCCAGGCACATGTACCAGGCCGTGAAACTGGCACTGAGCGGCAAGTACCCGTTCGACCGTATGGTCACACACCGCTTCCCCCTCGCGCAGGCCAACGAGGCCCTCGCCACGCTCGAGCGGCGCGAGGGGATCAAGATTGTGCTCGAACCGTAAGCGTATCCATGTCTGTGCCCGACCTGACCACTATCGAGGTGAACTCAATTGGCCAAGCAAGTTGATCTGGTTGTCGTCGGGGGCGGCCCCGGCGGTTACGTCGCCGCAATCCGCGCTGCACAGCTCGGCGCAAAGGTCGCCCTCGTCCACGGTGACGATCTCGGCGGAACCTGTCTGAACCGCGGCTGCATTCCCTCGAAGGCGCTGATCCACTGCGCCGCGGCGGTCCAGGATGCGAAGAACGCGCGCGCCGTCGGCATCACCTTCGCCGACCCCGAGATCGATATCGAGAAAGTCCGCGCCCACAAGGACCGTACCGTCAAGCAGCTCGTGAGCGGCATCAAGGACCTGCTCAAGGCCAACGGCATTGCCTCCGTCGGCGGACGGGGCCGCCTGAGCGGACCGAGTGAGGTCACCGTCGAGAAGGATGGCGAGACCCTCGGCGTCCTGAGCGCTCCGCGGATCATCTGGGCGACAGGCTCGCTGCCCGCCGTCCTTCCGATCAAGGGGAGCCAGGGCAGGCACATCATCACCAGCGACGATGGTGTCGACCTGCCCGGCCCGCCCGAGGAGATGGTCATCGTCGGCGGCGGAGCCATTGGTGTCGAGTTCGCTTACATCTACTCGCAACTCGGGACCACCGTACACGTATTCGAGCTGATGGACCGCATCGTGCCTACCGAGGACCCGGAGGTCAGCGAGGTGCTCGCCGCCGAGCTCAAGAAGGCCGGCTGCCGCATCTATACCAGCACCAAGTGCACGAGCACCTCCGATGTCGGGGAGCGCAAGCGCGTCGAATGCGAGATCAACGGCACCCCGGAGGCGATGGATGTGAGTATGGTGATGATGGCGGTTGGGCGCTACGCCAACACCACCGACATGGGTCTCGAACAGGTCGGCGTAACCATGGACCGCGGCCGCATCCAGATCGACGAGAACCTCCGCACCAACATCCCCGGACTCTTCGCCATCGGCGACTGCACGCGTGGCACCGGGCTCGCCCATCAAGCTTCATGCGAGGGTGTCTGTGCGGCGGAGATAGCGCTCGGCGAGCGCGATTCCGCCCGCGACATGGTCATCCCCGCCGCAATCTACACGCACCCTGAGGTGGCATCCGTCGGCCTCCGCGAGCATGAGGCCCAGGCGCGGGGTCTCGAGGTCGAAATCGGCAAGTTCCCATTTGCCGCTCTCGGGAAGTCCTCCGCAACCCGTCACCGCACCGGCTTCGTGAAGACCGTGTGCGACGCCGCAACACACAGGCTGCTCGGCGCGAGTATCGTCGGCCCCAGTGCCTCGGACCTCATCGGGGTGCTGACGCTGGCCCTCCAGCGCGGCCTGACAGGGCACGAGGTGGCGGATGTGTGCTATGCCCATCCGACGCTGTGCGAGGCCATCGGCGAGGCCGCCCACGACGCCTTCGGCACGGCGCTGCACGTGCCGCCGCGTGACTGACCCGGGGCGGCCGTAGCCGTACCCTCGCCTCTGCCCAC
>DPJP01000201.1:7195-7911 GCA_003542955.1 Armatimonadota bacterium | reverse complement strand
GTCTGCCGCCGGCGCCCGTGTCATCCTCGTACCGCTGCTCTGCCGTCCTACGCCCCCGCATCCTCGAGAGCCATGAACACGTACTGCATATTTGTGAAGCCGGGGCCGCCGCCCATCACGACACCGACACCCGCCGCCTCGAGAATCTCCTCACGCGTGGCGCCAAGCTCCAGCAGCTTGTGCACATGCATGATGATGCACGGCGGGCAGTGGCAGGCCACCGCTGCCCCGAGCACGATGTACTCCTTCTCCTTGCAGCTGAGTGCCCCGTCGGTGATGCAGACTCCCATGAATTCCTGGAACTTGCCGATCAGCTCCGGCATCTGTTCCTGCATCTGCGACATCGACTTCTTCAGGTTGGCGAGTTGCTCCATGGTCTCCGTGCGTTCGCTCTTTGGCATCTGGCCGTCTCTCCCCTCGTGGTGTGCTGCTTGCAGGCGCGTCGCGAGAGGGGCGGGCCCCATCAGCGCGCGTATGTGCCTGTCAGCTCTACTTGGCCGAGTGTCCTGCCCTCCATCGCCTTCAGCAACTCCGCCCTCGTCGCGCCGGGCTCCAGCGTCAGCGCTTCTCCAAGCGCATAAAGCCTGAACACATAGCGATGGGGCTTGCCCGGCGGCGGACACGGTCCGCGGTAGCCGGTGGTCCTGAAGTCGTTGACGCCCTGGAGGGCCCCTTCAGGCTCCGTTACCTTCGGTGTGACGGCCACGCCCTGCGGA
>DPJP01000201.1:0-7162 GCA_003542955.1 Armatimonadota bacterium | reverse complement strand
GGCGGGATCATGTAGATGATCCAGTGCACCCACTCGCCCGACGGCGCATCCGGGTCACTGCAGGTCAGCGCAAGCTGCACCGTACCCTCCGGCGGATCGGTCCACGCCAGCGGCGGCGACACATCCTTCCCCGAGCAGGTGTAGTCCGCCGGTATCTCGGCGCCGTCGGCAAACGCGCTGCTGCTCAGTTGCCAGCCTGTCGTCTGGCCCCCCTCGGCGGACCCGTTCTCCGCCGCCGGGCCGGTTGAAGGCTCAACAGCCGGCGGCTCCGGCGCCGTCTGCCGCGCGCACGACCCGGCCACAAGCATCGCAGACGCTACCAGAAACACAGCGGCGGCTCGCAGTGCATTCGCCGTCATCGCTCCTCATCTCCCCGCCTCAGCTCTCCGCCTCGTCCGCGCCCTCGAGTATCTGGTTGTCCGGGACTGCTACATCCACGTTGCCCACATGTGTCAGGGTGATGTTCTGTTCCTCGATCGGGTTGGGCCCACCGGTCTCGGCCAGGCGCTTTCCGACATGCTCTGCAAGCTGCTTGCGGAACATCTCAACCAGTGCCGGACTCCGGTCGGCGATGTTGTTCTGCTCTCCGGGGTCGGCGAGCAGGTCGTACAGCTCGAACTGCGGGCGCTTGTGCAGCTCGTCGTACAGCGACTCGAAGAACTTGTAGCGCTCCGTTCGGAAGCCGTGCTTCTTCATCCACGCGCATTCGGTGATGTAGACGCTCTCCCGGCCGACAGTCGAGCACACGCCCTCGGGCAGGTCCAGCAGGCTCACTCCCTGCATCTGGTTCTGCTCAATCGCCGTCTCAAGACGCGCGGCATCCAGAATCGTGGGCGCAAGGTCCTGATGGATAGCCAACCCCGGCTTCACCTCGCCGCTACAGAAGTAGTCGGGGTGGTAGAGGACCAGCGGGATGTGCAGATTGGTCTCATACAGGCCGTGATGGTCGAACCACATCTCGTGCTCATCGAGTTCCTCACCATGGTCGGAGGTGATCACAATCAGCGTATCCTCCGCGCCCTTCATCGTGTCCAGGCAGGTGAATACATGGCTCAGGCAGTTGTCGCAATAGGCGATCTCCGCGTCATACTGCGCCCTGGGGAACTCGACATCCCGGCAGCCCGGCATCCATTCATTGAAGTAGTACTGGAACGCCGGGTAGTTGGTCATCATCTCGACGGCGGAGGTGTGCGCGGGGTCTCTCTCATCGCCCGAGTAGAACATCCGGTCAAATGGCTTCGGCGGCAGATAGGGGGTGTGAGGGTCCCAGTAGTGGATGAAGGCGAACCAGGGCTTGTCCTGGCGGTCACACTCCGCGAGCACCTTGAATGCCGCGTCGTTGACTGCCTCGGCCTTCCGCCATGCGCCGGTTGGGTCGTGATCCCAGCTGAAGCGCTCGTAGACATCGTATCCGCGCTCGAACCACCGACCCAGATTGTCCGCGGCCGCTGTGAAGTAGCCGTGCGCCCGCAGTATCTCCGGCAGCGTCTTGATGCTCTCGTCCAGCTCGCGCGCGCCGCCCTGGGTGATGATCTGATGATCGAACACGTCTCTGCCGGTGAACATCGTCGTGAATCCCGGATGGGTCGGGATATGCGGCGCGATGAACTCCTCGACCACCACGCCTGCGCCGGCGATCTGGTCGATCTGCGGACTGGTTGCGGGCCCGTAGCCGTAGCACCCAAGGTGGTCGGCCCGCAATGTGTCGATGGCGATGAGCAACACGTTCATGCTGATGTCTCCTCTGTGTGGTGATACCCGGGTGGCGCGCGTCCGGCATCTGTCATTGGCGGCCTGTTCGGCCAATACCCTGGGCGGCAGGAGTCGGTGATGGGGCCGGGGGTGCGGCAATGCGTGGGAGAAACCCGTCTCCGGCCGCTACGGCCGCGTCTGCCCGTGCGGCCTGCGCGGCTCGTTCCGCCGTGACGATGAGCCCGCCAGTCGCCCCTCCGGCTCCTGGTGTTGCTCGCCGGTCGACCATCCGCCGCGCAGCAGGTGAACGGTCAGCAGGATGATGATGACCACCAGGCAACCGTCGGTCAGCGACATGTCATCATAGAAGCCCAGGCGGTTGCTGACGGCCTGCAGCACCAGTATGCCGGGGAAGAAGAGAAGCATGCCGATGATCACGCCGAGTATGGTTCGCATCAGTGCTCGGCCGGCGTCGTCGCCGGCACTCCCTCCGTGTGGACTCCCGTCACCGGGCGCGGACGCTACGGACCGGCAAGAAGCCTGTCAATGACAATTGCCAGCATCTCGTGTCCGCGGTCAGAAAGATGCAGGTTGTCTGCATACAGGTCACTGACATCGTAGCTGGAGTTGGCCAGCACCGCTCCCGTTCGCACCAGCGGCAGCTTGTGCTCCGACGCCAGTGTCTCGACCTGCCATGCGCAAGTGGCGCTGTCAGCGCCGATTGCCTCCTGGTAGAGGCCCATACTATCCTGGTGAACAATAGGCGGCGGCGTCACCAGCACCACCAGGGCGTCGGTCCTCTCCGTCAGCAGGCTGACTGCGTTCACCGTACTCTGTCTGAACTGCGCTGCGTCTGTCCTGCCGAGTGCCGCACTGTAGCCCATCGTCAGCAGCACGAGGTCCGGCTGCTGCTCCGACCCCTCGAACAGCGCCCGGCAGTCCTCCGCGACGAAGCTCTTGCTCGCGAGGTTCTCGATCTGTGGCGCTCGACCCCAGCGTCGCTCCAGCCGCTCGAACAGCCCCGTCGTCCAGTGCGCCTGCCCCGGAGTCGCCATGCCGAAGCCGTCGCCGACCACCGCCACCCGCAACGGCAATGCCGGGTTGCCCAGGCAGTAGCGCCGGAATATGCGCAGGCTCCGGTACTCAATCGTCATCTCCTGGCCCTTGAACGGTACCAGCGGGTCCGCCCCGGACGCGTGCGGTTGGTCTGTCCGCTTGCCGTAGACCTCCACCTCGCGCAGAAACAGGCAGTTGTCGCCGCCCAGGCCCCCGCCCCAGGTATCGTGCAGCGTCAGGCGCACGTATCGCGCCTTCCGAGGCGTGAACTTGTGCGAGAGCACCATCGCCGACTTATCCGGGAAGATGAAGCCGTCCCGGAGCACCTGGTAGTCGCTCGCGTCATCGGAGCACTCCAGCGAGACCTTCCTGGTGTTGCCGTTGGCCGAGTTATAGACTACCACCCGGCTGATCTCGCAGATTGCTCCCAGGTCGATCACGACATACTGCGGGAACTTGTCCACGTTCGAGGTCGCGAAGCACTCCGGCGCGCTGTCGCCGTCGCACTTCCCGTCCACCAGGCCGTGCCAGCCCGGTAGCACCGGCACCGAGCACCGATACGGGCGCCCGAGGGCGATGTTCTGCAGCGCATCTCCCTGGGCCTCCGTTCGGACGACATAACCGAGTATCGAGACGACGGCTATGGCGGACACGCCCCACGCGCACCTTGATGCCACCACGGCATCTCCTTTCGGCCGGCCCGTTCTGTCCCTACTCGACCGTCACTTCCAGGCTGATGTCGATCGCGGGAGCCGAGTGCGTCAGCGCCCCCGCAGATATGTAGTCGACGCCGGTCGCCGCGATCGCCCCCACCGTCTCTACCGTTACCCCACCGGAGGCCTCCGTAATCACCCGACCGGCCGCGACCTGCACTGCCTCACGCAGTTGCTCGACCGACATGTTATCAAGCAGCACCACGTCAGCGCCCGCCGCGATGGCCTCCTCAAGCTCTTCGAGGGTGGTCACCTCGACCTCGACCTTCAGCGGATGCGGGCGGCCCGCCACAGCAGCCTCCACGGCCCGCCTCACGCCTCCGGCCACCGCGATGTGGTTGTCCTTGAGCAGAATCCCGTCATACAGCGCAAAGCGGTGGTTGCTCCCGCCCCCGGCGCGCACAGCCCGCTTCTGCAGCGCACGCAGACACGGCGTCGTCTTGCGCGTGTCCACCACACGTGCCTGTGTGCCCGCCACGGCATCGACAAACCGCCGCGTGAGCGTGGCGACGCCGCACAGCCGCTGGAGGAAGTTCAGCGCAACCCGCTCCGCGCTCAGCACCGAGCGCGCCGGACCAGTGACGACGGCGAGCACATCACCGGCGCGGAAGCGCGCTCCCTCCACCACCAGCATCTTGGACCGGCACGCCTCATCGACCTGCCTGAAGCACTCCGCGCACACGTCCAGCCCACACAGTATGCCGTCCTGCTTGGCGAGGAAGCGCCCGGTTGCTGTAGCATGCTCGGGAATAGTGAGGCGTGAGGTGATGTCGCCGGGGCCGATGTCCTCGGCCAGCGCCGCGGCCACCAACTCGCGGGTGAGATGGTCAATCGGGTCCATTGTCTATCGCTCTTGGATGTGATTACTCTCGTCCACATGGACGATTGCGGGTTCCAGCTCTCGCGCCTCGGCATTCTCGAACAGCCCGTAGCCGATGATGTGCACTATGTCCCCGGCTGTTGCCATCCGCGCGGCAGGGCCGTTCAAACAGATGGTGCCGCCTTCCGCGGGGCCCTCGATCACGTAGGTCGTCAGGCGTCCGCCCGTGTTGACATTGACGACATCAACCTGTTCGCCCGCAAGCAGGTCCGCGGCGACCATGAGGTCCGCCGGCAGCGTGATTGAGCCAGTATAGTACAGCTCTGTCTGGGTGACGGTTGCACCATGAATCTTGCTCTTGAGCATACTTGGTAGCATCGGTCAGCCCTCTACGACAATATTGTCGATCAGTCTGGTATCACCTGCAAAGACGGCGGCGGCCAGCAGCATTGGCGCGCCGTTGTGGTCGGGGCGCGTCAGCGTCTCGGGGTCGACGGCCTCGACATACTGCACTTTCAGGATCGGCTCCGTCGCGATCTGCGCGATCGCCGTCTGCACCGCCTCGGAGGCGCTCCCTCCCTGCTTGACCACCCGCTCGCCGGCCAGCAGGCCCCGGCGGATGGCGGGTGCAGCCGCCCGCTGTTCCGCGGTCAGGTACGCATTGCGCGAAGACATCGCCAGCCCGTCGGTCTCTCGTACCGTCGGGCAGGCGACGACCTCGACGGGCATGTGCATGTCGCGCACCATCTTGCTGATCACCAGCATCTGCTGGTAGTCCTTCTCCCCGAAGTAGGCCCTGTCAGGCGCGACGATGTTGAACAGCTTGCCGACCACCGTCGTCACTCCGCGAAAGTGGCCGGGGCGGACGGCCCCACACAGGTTCGCCGTCAGCCCCTCGACCTCGACGAATGTCGACGCCCCGGGCGGGTACATCTCCTCGACCGTCGGCGCGAACACCAGGTGCGCCCCGTGCTCGGCCGCGATCGAAGCGTCCTCCTGCAGCCTGCGGGGATAGGCGTCAAAGTCCTCCGCCGGGCCGAACTGCGTCGGGTTGACGAATACACTCACCACCACGAAGTCATCGACCGCAGCGGCGCGCTCGATCAGCGACGCGTGACCCGCATGCAACGCGCCCATTGTCGGTACAAGGCCCACCGTGCTCCCATTGCCCCGCGCGCGCTGCACGGCCGACCTGATCTCAACTATGCGATCCGCAATCCGCATGAACCATCCCCGCCGCTTTCCTGGCTCGGTCTGTGCTACTCACCGTCGATCATCTCATTGAAGTAGCCCCCGTACGCCTGCCCAGCCAACATCAGCACCACGACACCCATTATAACGATGACAATCGGCGTAATCAAAAGCGACATCCGATGGAGCGAGACCTTCGACTGCTCCTCGAAGTAATCCGCCACCTTTGCGAGCGTCATGTCGATGTCGCCGGTCTGCTCGCCCGTCTGCAGCATCCGCAAGGGCAGATCGGGCACGTAGCCCCCCTTGGTCAGCGCTTCGGAAAGCGGTGTGCCCTTCTGCACGTGCGGTATCGCCCCCCGCACCACCGCCTCGATCGAGCGGTTGCCACTCGATTGGCCTGCCAGCCGCAGCGTCTCGTCGCTGCTGAGCCCTGCCTTGTACAGCGCAGAGACCGCCCGACACACCTTCGACCACGACAGCTGTGAGATCACCGCACCGACGACGGGGATTCTTAGCTTCAGCCCGTCGATCGTCTGCGCGCCTTGCTCAGACTTGCGCAACTCCCGGTATGCCACCACCAGCCCGGCGATCACGACGACGAGGCCCAGGTAGCCCAGCAGCGCCTGCCCCATCACGCCAAATGCCGCCGCCGGGCTGCCGGTCAACCACGTGATCGCTACCTTCGTGGCCAGGGGGATAATCAGGACCGCGACCAGTAGTATCTTCGGGTAGAAGGTCTCCCGCGAGATCATCTGCCGCAGCGCTACCTCGCGCTCGAGGTAGTCGGCGGCCTCGGAGAGGTTCTCGTCCAGCCGACCGCTCTCCTCGCCCGCCCGCACCATCGCGCAGTTGAGGCGCGTGTAGACCTTTGGGTGCCTCTCCATGACATCGGAGAAGCGCTCGCCGGAGGAGACCCGTTTGGCTGCCTCCGTGATGCTTGCCCGCAGTTCCGGTGACCCCGGACGCGTGCTCAGCAGCCCCAGCGCCTCCCCCAGGCTGATGCCGGAGTCGACCATCGTCGCCAGTTCCCGCAGAAAAACCACTCGCTGATCGAGACCGAGCATTCCGCCGAACATACTCAGCTTCCCTCAGTTCTCGCCGCCGCGACCCGCTCGTCCCCCGCACGCACCAACTCCGCAAGCCGTCCGCGGCATCTCACGCTCTCCGTCCCCGGCTTCGCCAACTGCCCTGCGCTCGTGCCGCCGGCTACCGGCAGGTCCGGGGCGATCTCCGCGAGCGGCACCAGCACGAACTGACGCTGCGCCATGCGCGGGTGCGGCACCTGCAGTCGCGCGTTCTGGACTGTCACGCCTTCACAGAGCAGTATGTCGATATCGATAGTTCGCGGGCCATCGGCGAAGCTCCGCACGCGCCCGAGACCGGCCTCAATGCCGGACGTCACCTCGAGCAACCGCTCGGGGCTCAGGGTGGTCTCGATCTCGACCACCATGTTATGGAAGTCGGGCTGATCCATATAGCCGACCGGCGCCGTCAGGTAAACGGATGANNCCGCCGCAGCGTCATGCCGTCGGCCGCCGCAAGCACGGACACCGCCGCGGCCAGTTGCCCCGCAGGCTTCCCGATGTTCGCGCCCAGACCCAGGTAACAACGCATTGCGCGCACCTCATACCAAACACAACCGGGAGCCGCACTCGGCTCCCGGCAAGAATACTCCAGCGGTCCGATG
>DPJP01000010.1 GCA_003542955.1 Armatimonadota bacterium | reverse complement strand
ATTTGCGCCGGCCGCGGTAGACACCGTCGGGTAGCCGATATGGCTCAGGGAACACCCGCCATCGGGGTCGAGCCGTTGTACGTGAGATCGGCCTGCTTCACCGTGTTGACCCACTTGCTATGGCCGTCAACGTAGCAGCAGTTGATGCCGNNTGTAGGTAGTACTGCTGCCAGCATTGACCGTTGTGATCCAGGCTTCGCCCCAGATGCGGTAGCAGTGACCGTCGACGAGCATGATGCACTGGGCCGGGTAGATGATGTCACCCAGTGCTCGCCCCTGCAGGCCGTAGTAGGAGCCGCCGCTGTAGGGGAGAGTCACGTGGTTGAAGCTATAGCCGGGGCCGCCGCCCATGCCCTGGGCGATCAGCCAACTCGTCTGCCAGCACTCGGGACGGCTCGATGTCGTGCACGAGAACCGGTACGTCTTCGAAGGGCAGTAAAGCAACTGGAGGTTCTTGGTGTATGGCTGCACGACCTTCGTCCAACCTGCTCCTTCGACGCCGGGGCTCCACAGACACATGCGCTCGTCGTAGTCCTNNTCGCGATGATCGCGATGACCACAAGCAGCTCGATCAGCGTAAAACCACGTCTTGTCATTGCTTCCACCCCTCTCGGATCGTGATGTCTGTGCGACACTGTTCGCCGCGTCGACGAGTATCTCCTGCTTGCATCACCTCCCAGTTCTGAATTGCGGTGCGCCCCGCCGATTCGGGCCCCTACAGCCCCATCAGCCGGATCGCGTTGCCCGAGGCGATCTTCTCCCAGGCGGTCTCAGAGATCAGCCTCTCCCGCTTGAGCTTCGTCATCAAGTCCACATTGGGCAACTCCGGCTGGCGAACGTAGCGCCGGCACGAGTCGGTGCCGAACATCAGCTTGTCCTGGAAGCGCTCGAGAAATGCGATACCGAACGCTTCGTCACGTGTGATGGCATTATACCCACTTCCCGCGGACAGGTCGGCCCAGAGATTGTCATACTGCTCCATCAACCGCGGCACCGCGCCGCCCTCGACTACCGGTCCGCCCGGGTAGCTGTAGCGGTGGTCCTCGGGCACCTCAGCCGATATCTCGGCCCAGAATGTCGGACCATGGCCGACCAGGACGGTGTCAGGACACTCCCGGAGGGTTCTCGCCAGCCGTGGCAGGCCGTAGTCATCCCGGAGGCCGTAGTAGACGGGGTTGTCGTTCATGTCGAAGATGATCGGCAGGCCGAACTCGCCCACCTGTTGGAAGAGGTTGATGCAGCGCGGATCGTCAAAGTGCATCTTCGGGAGCATCTCACCCATGCCTTTGCAGCCGCGCGCGACGTACTCCTCCAGCAGGTAGCGGAAGTCCATGTCGGGCGAGTTGCCGCCGAAACGCGGGTCGATCAGGCAGAAGGGAATCAGGCGATCCGGGTACTTCGAGNNGAGCACGCGGCAATGACGTCCTCGGTGTCGGACTCCTGGTATTCGGCCTCCGGGTGCTCGCTCAGGCAGTGAACGCAGGACCGGTCTATGCCCCAGGCATTCATCTTGTCGATCAGGTCGTTGACATCCAGCGATTCGCTACGATCCCGGAACAGCCTTCCTATGTGTGCATGGACATCGATAAGCATTGCTTCCGATTACCTCCCTCGGATGCCCTCACTCATGTGCGGGCCGTCGTGTGGATTGCCATGGGCTGTCGCTGCTCCCACCGGCATTCAGACCCGGTCTTCTTTCTCCCTCAGACCGTGCGCTGAGGCCCCGCGGGCAATGCCCTGAAGCTCGTCGAGTGACGCCACGGGCACGAGGCGGACCACCCCGTCGCGCACGCTGATGAGGAGCTTCTGACCGGGCCGCAGGCCCATCTCCGTGCGGATCGCCCCGGGTATGGTTATGCGGTAGTCCTTGGCCACCCGAACCGTCTGCATGCGGAGACCTCCGTGCAGAATGCGTCAGTGCCAGTCCGCACTATACCACAGCCGCCGACGTTGGTGTAGATGCCCCGCCCGTTGTGGGGCATGTAGGTCATCGCCCTCATTTGGGGAATAATGGACATCGTGAACGCGATGCGTAGTCTTCTGCCTGTATCGATCGTCTGCATGATGCTGTGCCTGACCTGCGGAGCGCTGGGAGCGGGCATTCCATCGGGCACGGCCCAGATGGTCTGGTACCACTCTCCCGTGGATGGCTCCGAGCAGGCGTATGGCGTCTACGTGCCCTCCGTCGCCCCGCCGCCCGGCGGCTACCCCGCCGTGTTCCACGGGCATGGATACGGGTGGAGTGTCAGCACCGGCTTCTCCGACTGGCAGCGGGACTGGGCGGACAGCCACCGCTGGGTGCTCATCAACCTCAACGCCCGCGGGCCGCAGTTCTACGAGGGGATCGGCGAGGTGGCGACCCTGGAGGTCGTCGCCGACGCCACGGGGCGCTTCGGGCTGGACGCGGACCGGCTGTACATCACGGGCGCCTCGATGGGGGGGACGGGGGCGTTCCGGCACGGCGTGCGCCATCCCTATACCTTCGCTGCCGCGGCGGGCGTGGATGGCTGGGCCGACTACCGTCTCTGGCACCACCACTGGTATGCGCGTGCCGACATGCGCGATTCGATCGAGGAGTTCCGCCGGCCACTTCTTCAGGCGGCCTCGCCGCTGTACTGGGCTGAGCGCGGGCAGTGGGGTGCCGTCAAGACCATCGTCGATGGACGCGACACCACGGTGTGGCCGGAGAACGGCCTGCAGCTCTTCAGGGCGCTCCTGGATTTCCAGGCCGCGGATCGCAGCTTCGATGGCAAGCTTGCGCTCAACTATGACAAGGGCCATGGCGGCGGGTATGATCTGCGTGCCATCTACGACTTCTTCAACGGCCGTCGCCGCGTCGCGACGCCCACGCACTTCCACAACCGTACCTATCTGCTCAAGCATGGCGAGATGTACTGGGGCCGCATCGACAGGATGCGCACATTTGGCCTCCCTGCAACCCTCGCCTCCTCCGTCTGTGGGCAGACACTGAGCGTGCGGACGGGCAACGTCGACCGCTTCACGCTGCAACTGGGCGCCGCCCCGGTGGCGCCAGACGAACTCGTCGATGTGTACGCCGACGGGCTCTACTGCTACGCCGGGCCGCCGGGCGAGGTATGCTTCGAGGCGCTTCGTGACTGCAAGGGCGCTCTTGTCGAATGGGTGCAGGTCGCCCCCGCGGCCGATGTGGCGGTGGAGAAGACCCCGGACATCGCCGGGCCTATCGGTGATGTGTTCACCCGGCCCTTCACGGTCGCCTACGGCACTGCCGGTAGCTCCTCCATGACGGCTCTCCATCGGCGGGAGGCGCAGGCCTTCTGCGACGGATGGCGCGCATTCATGGTTCGTCGCGGTTCCGCTCCCGACGCCATTGGGCCCTATCCCGAGGGCGAACTGCCGCCGGGGGCGCTGAGCAGCCGCTCCCTCGTGCTGTTCGGCACGCTGGAGACGAGCAGCCTACTGCACGAGGCCGACTCTGCCGCTTCGCTGCCGGTGATCGTGGGCGAAGACTACGTTCGCGTACGCGATCCCAGGTACGGTGACCGCATCTGGTACGGGTCGGAGTTCGGGAGCTTTGTCTGCACCCCGAATCCCCTGTGCGAGGGGCGGCATTACCTGCTCGTGGCGAAGGGGCAGTGGGCTACGAAGCCCGACGGCACCGGGCTTCAGGGCCTGCAGTACGACATGGAGAAGCTGCCGTGGGGCTACCCGGACTATGTGATCTTCAACACCGACCAGGCCCAGCTCCCGCACGTGCTGAATGTGAACAACAAGCCCGAGGTCACCTGCTACGAAGCTGCGTACTTCGTCGAGCACGGCTACTTCGACGATCTATGGCGCGTCCGGCGTGAGCTTGACCTCGATCGCGCGTTGAATGACAAGCCGGAGGGTCTTCGCTTCGTTCATATCGACGAGGTGCGTGCGAGCGCCGACGGAGCCGAAGCGCGCGTTGTCGACGCGGCCGGCAAGCCCGCCCGTGATGCCCGCGTGACACTTACCTGGGAACGAGCGCGCTACTCGCGCACGGGACTGACCGGCGAGGATGGGTGGGTGCGCCTGGTCGGACCCCGTACGCCGGCTCCGGGTCCCGTCACGCTCACATCGGTCTCGGCGACCGGCGCCGTCCATGACTTCCGCGCCGACGTCGCCACCGGCAGCGATGATGACGCGCTCCGCATCACCCTTGCGCCGCCGACGGCGGGACTCGACGCAACAGGGCTGTGCCGGCACTCTGTAGCCGTGACACTGCATAACCACGGGAGTGTAGCAACTGTCGGCAGCCTGACGCCGAACGCCCCGATCGGGCGGTGGGAGCCGGGGAGCATGGAGTTCTCCCTGGGGGTGGGGGCAAAGACGACTGTCAGCCTGCAGTGGTATCCGACCGACGATGGTGCGGTTCCCTCGGGCGAGTACCAGTGGCGCCTGAACGCGCGCTACCGGACCCCCGATGGGCGTCCGGGCCACGCGGCGGCTCTGACATACAGTCATGTCAGCCGGTGCGGCAGAGAGCCTCTGAGCATCGGCGAAGCGACCGTGGCCGACGCCCCGGTCGACGGTCCCGTCACGGTCAGCGTTACCGTCCGCAACAGCGCCGAGGCGCAGGCACAGGCGACCGTGCGTTGCAGCATTATCCCTGCCGGCGCACGAGTGGCGGGCGATGACGAGTATCACTATCTCGAGCCGAAGGGTGTCACGGTGCCGGGCCTGAGCCAGGTCACAGTGCCGTGGACACTTGACGGCAGTCGGGACCGGCTGCCAATCGGCATGTATGAGGCCGTCATCTCCTCACCGGGTCGCCCGGACCTCACCGCGCGGGCGCCCTTCAGTGTGGTTGACAGGCCGTAGGCGCCTGACTCGTCCTGCTTCGTCGCCGTCCTGACACGGCTCGGGCACTGGCCCGCCCTCCGCTCACAGGAACCCCCTCCCCTGGCGTCGAACCTGATAGTGTCAGTGGACGTCACATTCCTCGAGGCGATACTGATGCGTAAAGGCGCTTCGAAGCTCTTGCTGGTACTCACAGTCTGCCTCTTCGGCTGCACCCGCGGTGGCGTGTCTCAGCAGGCTGCCGAGACTGTGTCGGAGGCCGCTCCGGACCCCACACAGCGGGTGAGGCCCCCGTGTGTCGCCGGGCAGTTCTACCCGAGCAGTGCCGATGAACTCCGCGGCATGGTCAGGGGCTACATCGAGGCCGCGCACGCGCCTGAGTTGAGTGGCGATCTGTTCGCGGTGATGGCCCCTCACGCCGGCTACATCTACTCCGGGCCGGTCGCGGGGTACTCCTACGCCGCGCTGAAGGGCAAGCAGGTGAAGACGGTCATTCTCATTGGCCCCTCGCACCGCGGCATGCCGCTCAGCGGCGCCGCGCTGAGTTCCTTCGACGCCTGGGAGACCCCGCTGGGCGCCGTGCCCGTCAACCAGGAGGTCAACCGGCGGCTCCTCGCGGCCTCCAGCCGCTTCAAGCTGCAGGATGCGGCCCACGCCGAGGAGCACTCCCTCGAGGTCCAGGTGCCCTTCCTGCAGAGCGTGTTGGCCGGGTTCAGCATTGTGCCGATTGTCTTCGCCGATGCGGGGCGTGCCAACGTGACTGCCATTGCGGAGGCCGTTGCCTCGATTGCCGACGACACGACAATCGTCATCGCCAGCACCGATCTGTCACACTACCCCGAGCAGAAGGCGGCCTCGGAGGTTGACCACGCGATACTCGGGGCAATCTGCACGATGGATGCAGACCGTATCGAGACGGTTGACCGAGAGCAGCTTGCACGCGGCATCCCCAACCTCCACTGCACCGCCTGCGGCCTGGGCCCCGTCGTCGCATGCATCGAGGCGGCCAAGAAGCTCGGCGCTTCAAGGGGTGCTGTTCTGCACTATGCCAATTCCGCCGAGGTCGAGCCTCGCACTGCCGACAGGTGTGTGGGCTACGGCGCGGTGGCCTTCACGGGGGTGAGGAGAATGCCGGACACACCACCGGCGGCTGTTTCCGAAGGAGAGCTTGACCAGTCGCAGCAGGCGTACCTGCTCAAGCTCGCGCGTGACACGATTGCTCGGTACCTGGCCGACGGGTCGCGTCTCGAAACCGCGACCAAAGACGAGGCCATGCAGCGGGAGCGTGCGGTGTTCGTGACGCTCACAAAGGGCGGGCAACTGCGTGGCTGCATCGGACAGATCATGGCGCGCTATCCGCTTGCGGAGGCCGTCCGTAACGCCGCGATTTCCGCGGCGACCGAGGACCCCCGGTTCAGGCCCGTCACGGTCGGGGAGCTTGCTTCCCTGCATATCGAGATCAGTGTACTCAGCCCGATGCAGCCGATTGATGACTACCAGGATGTCGTTGTGGGCAGACACGGCGTGCTCGTCACGCGTGGCATGCGCAGCGGGGTGTTTCTGCCGCAGGTCGCGCCCGAGCAGGGCTGGGACCGCGACGAGATGCTCAGGAACCTCTGTGCACACAAAGCCGGCCTGCCGCCGGATGCGTACAAGGACCCGGAGACCGAGCTGTACGTCTTCACCGCGCAGGTTTTCGGCGAACCGCATGGCGAGGGTCGCGCAACGGAATGATCGACATGTCGAGCAATGCAGACCACGAGCAGGTGGGGGAGAGCGTCAACGGCCGCCGGTGCACGTTGGACCGGCGCGATTTCGTGAAGACGGCCGTTGTCGGGGCGGTTGCCGGTGTCTGTGGGCTGACCGCTTCGGGCCTGTCCGCGGATGAGCCCGGCGTGAAGGAAGCTCGCTACTACGAGACGCTCGCCGGGGGCAAGGTCCGCTGCACCCTGTGCCCCTGGCAATGTGTCACATCCCACGGACAGCGGGGGCTGTGCCGGGTGCGGGAGAATCGCCGCGGGAAGTACTACACGCTCGTGTACGGCGAAGCCGCAGCCCTGCATGTGGACCCCATCGAGAAGAAGCCGCTGTTCCACTTCATGCCCGGTACGCAGGCGCTGTCGGTGGGCACTGCCGGCTGCAACCTCCGGTGCAAGCACTGTCAGAACTGGGAGATATCACAGCGGACGCCGGAGGAGCTTCGCGCCCAGGGCAGTCTGAAGGCCGCTTCGCCCCATCAGCTCGTGACCACGGCGATGCAGCACTCGATACCCACAATCGCCTATACCTACAACGAGCCGATCGTGTTCTACGAGTACATGTACGACACCGCGCGGCTGGCCTCGGCCAACCGCATCAAGTCGGTGATGATCTCCTCCGGCGGCATCAATCGCGAGCCGACGCTGGCGCTCGCGCCGTACATGGATGCAATCAAGATAGACCTCAAGGGCTTCTCGCAGGAGTTCTATACAGAGTTCACCTCCGGCAAGCTCGAGCACATCCAGACGACCATCAAGCGGTTGGTGGCACTCGGGAAATGGATCGAGATCGTCTACCTGGTGATCCCGACTGCCAACGACAGGCCGGATACCATCAAGGCGATGGCTGAGTGGGTGGTGCGGGCCGCCGGCACGCATGTGCCGGTCCACTTCACGCGCTTCCACCCCGCCTTCAAGCTGCAGAACCTGCCGCCGACACCGCTGGATACGCTCATCAAGTGTCACGGCATCGCGCGGGCGGCAGGGCTCAAGTACGTCTACCTCGGGAATATCCCCGGCAGCGAGT
>DPJP01000153.1 GCA_003542955.1 Armatimonadota bacterium | reverse complement strand
CGCCGTCGCCGGTTGCCTGAAGGGCAGGAAGACTCGGAAGAGTCCGGGAGGGTGTTGTGCAACCTCCGAACAACAGCACCGCGGCCAGCAGGACTGCCGCGATTGTGACCGCTCCGGGCCTGTCGTACACTCCGCGTCGCCTCATCGTCTCTCTCCCTTGGTCATAGCCGAGGCATCGGGCTGCCGCCGACCGGTGTCTGACGCCGCGAGCAGCTCGCGCCGCCGGCGCCGGTATCCTGCCACCACCGCACCGACGGTTAGGCCCGCACCGATCCCGACGCAGTCGGCCAGCCAGTCGCGGACGTCCGCGAATCGTCCCGGAATCGGATACTGGTGAAGCTCATCGAATGCAGCAAAGGCCGCGCAGATCGCCACCGCATACACCACCAGGCCGGCAATCGCCATGCGCGGATTGCTCAACTCCAGCGCCCGCAACACGAGCACCGCAAGCGGCAGGTACATCAGCGCGTGGACGACAAGATCGGTGACTCCGAAGGTGGGCAGCGAGGCGAACGCCTCACGCGGCAATGAGGTCAGCAGCAGTATGCCCAGCCCCCAGAGGCCGGCCCACAGCCATGCCCGAGCACTCACGGGGTCAACGCGCCGGTGCCGTACCATGGCTCACCACGAAGGTCCGCTCCGTGCTTGCCAGCGGCGTGCCCACGGCGTCGCATACACTCACCTTGACCGTGTGGATGCCCTCCTCGCAGCCTGCCGTATCCACCACGTACGTGTACGGCGGGGCGGTGACCATCGACCGCAGCAATCCGTTGAGTTCAAAGGTGACGTATGAGAAATCCTGCCCGGTGATCTCCGCAACGATGGGCATCCGCCCCTCTGCCGTCGATCCCTGCAGCGGCTGGGCGATGCTCACCGCCAACGATGTCGGATCGGCCACAGGCGCCGGCGGCGCCGGCTCGACCTCGGGCGTCTGCGCGATCACCGGCTGCCCAGAGTCCGGGCTATCGTAGTATGTGTGAATCAGGTAGTTGCCGACCACCAGGGCGCCGAGCACATGGAAGGCGACCCGCTTGCCCAGCGGGTGCGCGTCTCCCGTCTTGGACTCGAACAGGTACGACGGAACGCCCCGCACAAGCCCCATGTAGCGGTGGCACAGCGCCCGCGTGTCGGTGCTGTAATCGAAGTAGAGACTCACCGGCAGGCCGTACTGGGGCATCCATGCGGCGATATGCGTACTGCAGGTGCGGCAGTCGTCCGAGAACCATCGCGGGATTGAGGCATCCGCCCCGAAGGTCTGCACAAAGCTCCCGGCAAAGGAGGCCTTCGAGCTGCTCGCCGGCAGCTCGTGCATGTCGATGGTCGCGACTGGCTTGAGCCTGTCGACCACCTCCGCTATCGCGCGCGTCTCGGGCTGGGTGAGCGCCTCCCAGTCCCGGTTCAGATCAACGCCCGCGGCGTTGCGCCGCTGTGAGCGCGCCACACCATCGGGGTTGGCCATCGGCACCGTTGCCAGTGTCACCTGGTTGAGTATCTCGAGGCTAACGGGGTCGCGCGTCGTGGCGAAGTAGCGCAGCATTGCGAGCGCTGCCTCGGTCCCCGAGCTTTCTGTGCCATGCTGACGCGCGATGACGAGGATACACGGGGGGCGCTGCTCGGCAGCCAGTCCGGCGTGGGCAGGTGATTGCGCCATCGCGAGCACGAGTTGGCGCCCCTCGACTGACCGTCCAATGGTCTCGATGTGCATGCGGTCTGAGTTGCTCAGCTCCCGCAGCGCACTGATGTACTGCTCGTAGCTGTGCGGACGGGAGGGCGCCAGGGAGACGATGTCGCGGACAATGTCCGCGCGCGCAAAACCCGCCGCCAGCAGGCCCACGAGCAGCCCCGCACGCAATCGCCCGGTCATCGCGCCCATGTTCACCATGGTCTACCCAACTCCGCCAGAAACCCGGAGACGATCTCGACATCCGACAGCCTGCCGACGTCGTGCCAGTACGCGTCTTCATCCAGATACCCCATCACGCGCTCCCCGTTGGCGATCATCTGGGGGATCACGTCATGGGCGAAGTCCTTGCCCGGCTGGCAGTACTCGAGCGCCGCGGGGCTGAACATGTTGATGGCAGCATGGGTCGGCCGGCAGATCGGCGGCTTCTCCACAAATGAGACCACGGCCCCCCCGGCATCGAGTTCCGCAACTCCGGCGTGGAAGTTCACGCCCGTAACCAGCCCGATGGTGGCCGCCGCGCCCGTCTCCAGGTGCCTGCGCGCCATCGCCGCACAGTCGAGGTTGCAGATGATGTCACCGTAGTGGACTAAGAAGGCATCCTCATCGGCCAGCCTGTCGGCCATTGCGGCAACCTCACCGGCCGTCTGGGACGGCTCGGGTCTCAGGATGTACTCGATCCGCACCCCGAGGCGTTCACCATCCCCGAAGTAGTGTTCGAGCTGCTCCGGGTAGGCCGTCACGGCCACGAGCAGGTCGGTGAACCCCTGGTCGCGCAGCTTGACTATGATGTGCTCCAGCAGCGGCCGGCCCGCAAGCGGAATCATGCCCTTGTTCAGGTAGTACGTCAGCGGCCGCATTCTGGTCCCGTGGCCCGCAAGCAGGATGACGGCTTTCATTCACTCACCCGACATTCCGAGGAGACTCAGCGCATTGTCGAAGGCGATCTCCTGCCGCCACTCGATAGGCAGGTCGATCGAGGCCAGCCACTCGATCTGCGGGAGCTTCTGCCCCGCCTGGATGTAGTCGGTCCCGAAGATCAGCTTGTGGTGGTTCCGCTCCAGAAAGCCCTCGGTGAACCCGGTGTCCCTGGTCATGGCGTTGTAGCCCGAGTGCCCCGAGAGTTCCGCATACATGTTACCATGCTCGCCCAGCAGCCTGTCGACGGCTCCGCCGGGCGTCACCGGCCCGGTGGGGTAGCCGCCCTTGCGGTCATCGTCTCCGCTGATGGCAGTCCAGAAGCCCGGCCCGTGTCCGACGAATCTGACTGCGGGGTACTTCTCCGCCATCGCCGCCACCCGCGGCAACCCGGCTTCGTCACGGCACAGTGTCGGGTCTATGTGGAAGACCAGCGGCAATGCGTACTCGTTGCACACCTCGTAGATGGCCTCGCTGCGCGGGTCATCGAAGTCCAGCTCGTTCTTGAACTCACCGAAGCCCCTGCAGTCGCGCTTCTCCAGCCACGCGACGATATGCTCGACCGCGTGAGGCCGGCGCGGGTCAACGGATACAAAGGCGATCAGCCGCTCCGGGTACAGATCGCGCGCCGCGACGGCCTCCTCGGTGAGGAAGTACTCCTTCGCCTCCGGGCTCTCGAGCGGCTGCAGAACGGTCTTGTCGATGCCC
>DPJP01000385.1 GCA_003542955.1 Armatimonadota bacterium | reverse complement strand
GCAATTCCCTCAATGAAATGACGAACCGACCGGAGGGCGGTCTGCCAAGAGACCGCGTAGTATCTCAGGGGGCGCACCGGGGACTGCCCCGTGGGGACTGCCACCCATCCGGCCCTTCTCTCTCGACTGGTGCCCGGCCGCTTGCATCCGGATGGGTCGCTGTCCCCGATTCAGTGTGCGTGATCGGCATTGGGGAAAGCGACCTGCTTCGGTGCAGACGGCATCCCCTCCGGCGACGCGGATGGCGAAGCAGGTGGCAGTCCCCGTGCCGCCTGAGCGGTGACTCTACGGCTTCTCATCCCACGTCAGTGCCTGGCCCTTGATGCCGGAGTTGTTGAAGAAGCACTGCATCGGGGTGAAGTACCGCCGATCCAGAGCGCGCAGGAGCTTGCCGAACACAGCATCCAGAGTCTTCGCATCCGCGGCCATTACCGTCAGGATGTCGCCATCCACCCGCACATTGTGCCCCTCGTGATCCGCAAGCGTGATGACCACCGCAGGGCCGGCGGCAGGTTGCCCCTCGCGAACGGGGATGATCGGGGCGTCGTCGGCGCTGACCTCCATCGTGTACCAGTAGCGGAAGTACGTGCTCAGCCAGTCGGCGCAGCGGCGCTCGGTCTCCGTGCAGCCGGGGCGCACGGAGATCGCGCACTTCGGCTGGTTTCCCTCGATGAACGGGAAGTCGAGGACATCGGCATCCTGTCCGGCGAAGACCGCCGAGGTGAATGTCGCTAGCAGCGTGTGTCGGCCGGAGAGGGCAGCCGTCGCCGTGGCGGCATCGAGATCACACTGCTCCACCGGTCTCCCATCCAGGGAGACCGAGATCAGCCGCATGTCGCGTGGTACGCGCAGTCGCAAGCGAGCTTCCCCGTTGCCGACAAGGGCAAGTTCGGTGCTCGCGCCGCAGACGCCGCCGGTGTGCGAGACGATGGCCTCCTGCACCGTGCCTTGAGTCAGTATCTCCGCCTGTGCCTGGTAGAGCAGCGGCGTGCGGTTGGGCGCCGTGATGTCGAGGACCGTCTCGCCGCCCTGCAGACGATTGCTCAGCGCGCGGCCGTCGTAGTGGGAGAAGAGCACCGCTCCCTCTGCAAAGCGGGCGTTCTGCACGCTCGCCTGCCCCGAGTGCGTATCCAGCGTCTCATGGGCGATTGCGAGCCTGGTCTCGAGGCCGTTGCCGTAGCGGGTCACCCACCACGGCTCCGGGACGCGGCAGGCGGGGATCGGCTCCCAGCCGGTCTGCACGCAGTCGGTGATTGCCGGCAGCCATTCGACGAGGCGCGTGACGCCCTGGGTGAAATTGGGCGGCGGGATGTAACCGAGTCGCAGGCTCTGGTAGAGCGCGAAATCGGCAAGTCCACGCAGCAGCATTCGCACCTGGCGCGGGTCGGCTCTCTCGGTGCGGATGAAGCTGTCGAGTTCGTAGCCCTCCCACCACACGAGCGTCTTGTGCCCGGCCATCAACCGCGGCATCAGCGCATAGTCGCGGCCCACCTTCCACGGCTCGCCCTCCATCATCGCTGAATCGACGTAGAGAAGCGACGTGTAGGCGCCGCGCGGATTCGGGTTGGCAACCACGGCCAGCTTGTAGCCGCGCGAGTCGTGGAGAGTGTGGACGAACTGCGCCAGCCGCGCGACGGCGATATTCTCGCGGCAGTAGGGCCCATTTTCATCCCATGCGCGACCCTCGAGCCGCGGCAGCGCGGGTCCGCGGTACTTTGCGCGTCCCTCGGCGGTATCGAACGCAAAGCCGACCAGGTCCAACTCCTCTGCCACCTGCCGCATGTCGAGAAGGCTCTGCTCGCCGAAGCTGGTCTTGTAGGGGAACACGCGCCGCTCGTTGTCATGCCCCGTCACCCAGGGCGTGGTGAAGAGCGTCCTCTCGTCGGGGTCCTCGATGAGCGCATCGGCATAGTGGTCGGTGGCAAGCCGCTCCTCGCACCACGTCTGCGCGGGGACGTAGAACATGAATGCCACGCCGTACTGCTTGCTCCTGGCGAAGTAGTCTTTCCGCCAGCGATGGAAGTCCTCGAACGACTGCGCCCGCTCGCCGCTCATTGCGCGCACCGGCTCGTAGTCCCAGAACTCCTGCCGCCCGTAGATGTCGCCGGTGCGCCGGAAGGGCGCATAGCACCAGTCCCAGGAGCCGAACAGCCGTCGGCAGTTCTCCGCGGCGAACGGCCCCCTCCCATGGTAGCCGCGGTACTGCGCGCCCCCGCCGCTCGCGCGTGGATCGACCTCCGGGTCGGCGACGAACCACGTCGGGTAGGTATTGTAGTAGGCATCCAGCGTTTCGTAGAAGCCGTACTCACCCGGATGGGCGGCGAGGAAGAAGGTCACCGCATCCGACTGCCCGGCATCGAGCACCAGGCGCGTGACGGTCCGAAGCAGCCCGCCGGTGTTCCCCGGCGTGTAGAGATGATGAAACCAGGAGCGCAGCTCCGTCGGCGCGAGGCCCATCCCGACGCCTGCGGTGTCGTTGTATGCGGCACAAAGCTGCAGGCGGCCCAGGAAGTCATCCTCACCGAACGGCTCCGAGGGCGTCTCGGCGACGCTCCTGCCATCATAGACACTCAGCCCGTCGGTCCTGGCGATGTGCAGGTCGATGCCGGCCTCGAGCAGTTGCTGCTGCTCTCCCTGGTTGGCCAATGCGAGCGTGACCTCGAGCCCGTGACCGACCGGCCGGAAGCGGGCGGAAACCGTCAGCGGCAGCGCGCAGCCATAGGTGACGGTGGACTCGTCGCCCTCCTGCCTGAGCCCCGCGGGCCTCAGCGTGACAACCGACTTGCCGACGCCGTCATTGAGATACACTGCCATCCCATCAACCAGCCCGGCATCGGCCGATGTCGAGCAGCCGGTGATAGCGCCGTTCTCAGCAATGGTGATGGTCAGGTTGCCGCCCTGGATGTCAGCCGCGAATGCCGGCGTCGCGCACAGCACACCGATGATCGTTGCTGCGGTCATTGTTGCCCGCATCAGCCATCCACCCCCTCGGGACAGGTTGCCCTGAACTCCTTGCCGTCCGCGGTGGTGACCACAACCGTGTAGACGGCATCGGTGGGCATCGTCTCAAGTGTCAGTTCACGTGGCGGCGCCTGCCCCTGCTCGGATGCATAGACCGGCGTGTCGGATTGATCCGAGAGCACCTGCAGTCCGGCAAGCGTGGACCCCTGAGGGTCAATCTTCACTGTGAGCGTGGTCTCGCCGAGGCCGAACCAGATGTCATCGAAGGCAAGCTCACCGGGTGTGAAGTACATCCCCAGGCTGATGGTGAGAGCCGGGAGGCCCTCGGGGATGGTGACAGGCAGGCGGAATGGCTCGTAGCCGTCGAGAGCCATGCCGGCGAGTGCCTCCGGCGGGATGAACACCGGCACGAGCCAGTGTCCCTGCAGGGCGCCGGCATAGTAGCGTTCATCGACGCCGACCGACGGCTGCCGGTCCTTGTTCGTACCATGGGCATAGATGAGCATCCGGCCGCTGACGAGGCGGTAGTGCCCCCTGAGCAGGTACGCTCCCGCGTCGACCGGCACGATCTGACCCCAGTAGCCGGACATCACATTCGTATGGGCTGTCAGGGCCGCACAGTGCTCACCGGTCCGGGCAGGGCCCTCCCAGCTCAGCGCGAAGTTGTCCGGCCGCGCGGTGCTGAAGCTCCAGTGCTCGGGCCCGGCATCGGTGATCGTCTCGAAGCCCGGGTTCCGCAGCAGGTTCGGCGTCGGCAGTGGCGGATCGGCGCTGATGATGATCTCCACGGCGCCGCAGGCCACCACGGCCGGAATGCACGCCAGAGCGATGGCTATTCGCAGCATCGGTCTCTCCTGTCGGTGTGGCATCACACGAACGCGATAGCTCTTTCATCGGGAAGGGCAGAGGGTCCTTCCGCGCAACCGACGGAGGAGGAGGGCAGGACGTGGGTGAACTACAGGCGCAGCCCACCTGATTGCACGATTGCGCGAAAGGACGCTTGATATGGACCCGATACGAGTCGGAGTCGTCGGCTGTGGAGTCATGGGACCCAGACACGCGGAGGCGGCCCAGGCGTGCGAGCTGACAGAGCTTGTCGCCGTGGCGGACCTCATTGATGAGCGCGCGCAGAAGACCGCGCAGGAGCGCGGCATCTCGAAGACCTACCGCGAAGGCATGGAGCTGTGCGCCGACCCCGATATCGACCTCGTGGTACTGGCCCTGCCGGCCTACCGACGCACCGAGCTTGCCCTCGAGGCCTTCAAGCATGGCAAGCATGTGCTGACTGAGAAGCCGGTGGCGATGAACGCCGGTGAGGTGAAGCAGTTGATCGCCGCCCGAGGCGACCTGAAGGCCGCGTGCTGCTCATCGCGCTACCGCTTCATGGAGAATGCGAAGGTGGCGACTGAGTTCATCGCCTCCGGCGCCCTGGGGGCGTTGCGCACCGTGCACCTGCGCTGCTTCATCGCCGCGGGCCCGCCGCCGGAGAGCGTCCGGCCCGAGTGGCGGCTCAAGTTCGAACTCAACGGCGGCGGCATCCTGATGAACTGGAGCTGCTATGACCTCGACTACCTGCTGGGCATCTGCGGGTGGCAGCTCAAGCCGCAGACATGCTTTGCCCAGTACTGGCCGGTGCCCGAGCAGCTCTCCAGACACGTGCCGGAGGGCTCGACGGCGGATGCGCACTACGTGGCCCTGATCCGCTGCGAGGGCGGGACTATGCTGCAGATCGAGCGCGGCGAGTACATGCCCGCGGCCGCGGAGGATGCCTGGCAGATCGTCGGCACGAAGGCCTCATTGCGCCTGGCGATGACGGTGAAGAATCCCAAGCAGATCATGCTTGATGAAGCGACGGCGATGGAGGGCTTCCGTTCGCGCGTCCTGTGGGAGGGCGATGAGGACTCCGGGTTGACGATGAGCGGCCCGATGCAGAGCATCGCCGAGGCGATTGTCAATGACACCGAGCCGGAGACGACGCTGGAGCATGCCCTTGTGCTGCAGCAGATCAGCGACGCGATCTACGCGTCGGCCACGAGCGGGCAGCTGGTGGAGGTGGGGTAGAGGGCCGGCAGGAGAGGCCCTGGCGCGGGTCGTGCGAGGGCAACGGTGACAGGTCGTTGGTCGTTCTCCCCCTCGTCCCGCCGGCCTGTACCGTCTCGTCGCGTGAGACGGTACAGGCCGGGAACAGGGAGAGGGGGCTGGGGG
>DPJP01000289.1:332-16769 GCA_003542955.1 Armatimonadota bacterium | reverse complement strand
AACAGGGAGAGGGGGGATCGAGGGGGGTGAGGCCGGCCCGCCCTACCCCTCGCTCAGTATCGCCGGCTTGAGCGTCCACGCCTGCAGCCGCGCCTGCTCGAGCAGCTTCGGCGCCTCGAAGCCTGGCAGCATCATCACACTGCGCCAGGCCCCATGCGCGGCCTCCTCGTCAACGTAGTCGAGCAGCCTGTTGCTTGTCGGCCTGATCGCCACCTGGTCCGGCAGGCGACCGTTCTCGACGATGTGCGCGGCGGTCCGCGCGACGGCCGAGTAGTAGTCCCCGACCGGTACCCGCACCGAGCCGATGGTGACCGCGTCCGGCAGGCGGCCGTGGTCATCAAGGAAGTCGACCGTTGCCCGCGCGGAGATGATGAACTCCTCGACCGGGGTCACGAAGTCAGACACCGTGTCGGTGGCGGTTCTGGCGGGGCCGTCATGGTGCAGACATGTCTCTCCGACGGGCACTCCACCCGATCGGGCGGAGGCGGCGACGAAGCGCGTGAACGTCCCGAACAGCTCCGCCGCCGACCATGCCATAGTGTCGGTCTCCTGGAAGTGGACTTGATCTCCCACTCCGCGCGCCAGGGCCATGATCTCATGGGCGCTGAAGACGCGGTCACGCGTGAGGTCCGGGTAGAGTGCAGGCAGGTCCTCCGCCGTGACGGTCTGCACGTCATCGAATGAGAGCACATGCTGTACGAAGGTCTCGAACTGCTCATAGCCCTTCTGTGTCAGTTCACGGGGCTTCATATCGGTCGAGAACCAGCGCTCGAGGACAAGCTGGCACGGATGGTTGGCGATGCTGATGAGCCCACCGTCCTCGAGCATCTCGTGGCAGCCGTCGAACAGCATCTTGTAGTGATCCAGCGCCTGCGGCTCACCGAGGTCGAAGCCGAGCGTGAACACATGCCGGGCCTCGCGCCCCTTACTGTCGATGCCCCACATGTGCGAGGTGTTGATGATACCCCCGTAGTAGAACGGCTGGCAGCGCAGGCCCGCATAGCCGAAGCCGCTGACATACGTCGGGATGCCCCACTTGCGGAGGATAGGGAAGACCTGCGGCGACCAGTTGCTGCCCGGCTGGCCGTAGGTCACCGGCATTCGGCCCCACAGCTCGCGGATCGAGTCGATACCGGGCTCCTCGCGCATCTCGAACTCGAACTGCCCGTCGAGCCAGTCCAGCGGCCCCATGTACTCGGCCGGCTGCGGCCGCCCGCCGTGCCAGTTGGTGTGGAAGCCGATGGCGTGACGGTTGAGCGCATCGATAACATCGTAGCGGATGCGATCACGCATCATGCGCGCCTTCTGCCCGACCAGCTTCATCGTCCCGCGCACGCCGTGGTTGGTCAGTATCTGCGCGAGTGTCTTCGCGGCGTCGTCGCTCTGAGTGACCGAGCAATCCTCGACATCGAACCAGAACAGCACGTACTTCCTGGCCATGTCCATCGCCTCCGGGGCCGTGCGGTTGCGTTGCCCCAGATTTCCGCGATGCCCTGCGAGCACCTGCGGGGCGCGCCTATGGCTCTTCGCGCCGGAACAGCCACTCCGCCGGCAGCGGCTGCCGCGGCGTGCCCGGTCCCTCGACCTCGACGAGCAGCTCGCCCGGGTTGCCCGGGAAGCGGACGTACTCGAGCTGCATCTGGTGCAGGCCCGCCTGCAGCGCGGTGCTGCCCGTGGCCTGCCTGGTCAGGTAGGTTGGCGCAACGACGGCGGGCACCCGGAGGTCGACCTGCGGGTTGTAGAAGAACAGGTATGCGCCACTCGGAGCATGGCAGTGGAAGTGGTAGATGCCATCCCGGGGCACACGGAGGTACCCCTCCCACCGGACGCCGTAGCTGCGCTGCTCGGCCCACCGATCGAGGCTCAGGTCCATGCATCTGCCCGAGTCGACCGGCTCGCGCAGCATCAGATCATACAGCCTGATGTACCCGCCCTCGAACTGGTAGGCCGCCCAGGAGAGTCCATGGCTGAGTTCGGCATCGGCGGGGAGGTCGGGCTTGCGCAGCCTCCATTCGCACGGCTGGTAGTCTCGGACGGCCATCACCGGCAGCGGGTGGCCGTCGACGATGAAGCGGGCCTTCACAGTGGCGGGCTGTGACAGGCGGATCGGGTCCCTGTAGACTGGAGAGGCCGGAGCAGGGGCGGCGCCGTCGAGCGTGTAGCGCACCTCCGAATGCTCATCGGCTCCCGCTATGGTGACCGGCGGCGCGTCGGCAATCTGCGCGAAGGGGAGCGGCTGACTGATGGCAGGTACACGGGCGATGTGGAAGGGCGTGGCATCCACTCGGCCGCCCGCGCCAACGACGAACTCGAAGTCCTCAGCCGGAGGTTCAATGCCGTTCCCATCCACGGCGAACGCGGTGCACCCCATCACGATGCCGGATGTGAGCATCTCGGCATCGGTATGGATCAGCACCGCCCCGGCGGTCGCTGCCACTGAGCCGATCCGCGCCTCCGCGGCCTCCTGGTTGCTGACATAGCTCAAGCGGCCGCCGTCGGCGAGCTCGACATCCACCCGCCGGGAGGCGCCATCGGATCGAGGTGGGGAGGAGGCAGCCGCGACCGGCGATGCGCGCCCGACATCAACCGGCGCCATCAGCGTGATCAGGCGGTCGCTGTCGGCGCTCTGCCAGCTCGCATGGATGTCGACCGCAGGCTGGGCGTCGCCGATGCCCTTGGCGAACCAGCCCAGCCACCGTTGGCGATCCCCGTAGTACTTGTCATAGCGGATGCTCTCGGGGCCGAACTGCAGGAGCTCGACATTCGGCCCATACGGGTCCGCCGTACGGAAGCGCCTCTGCGCGGGTTCCAGTGCGAACTCATCCTCGGCGAAGCCTGCGATTGTCCGCGCCCAACTCTGGTCTTCGTAGACCGGAAGAAAATTCCAGAGCTGGGAGTACTCGTGCTCGGCATCGCCGGTGTTGATCATTCTGTCCTCGACCAGCCAGAGGCGGGCGGCCTTGACGAAAATGANNAAATGACCGTGCGGTTGTGAGAGACCGACATGTCGGTGTTGACATCGCGCCCGTTCTCATGGTCGCAGTAGCCCAGCGCATACAGGTTGTCGACGAGGTCATAGCGCTCCGATGAGTGCCAGCGGGCGGGGACCGGGGTGTCAAAGGCCCTGAAGGGGCGGTCGGCGCTGTGCGCCTGTGAGCGACCGTCGACGATCACCGTGTTGGTCTTCAGGCTCGACTGCTCGCTGAGGTAGAAGTCCGCGCCGCGAGCCTCCTCGGAGCGGAACATGCCATACGTGGGTGGCCCGCCGCAGACNNAGACGACCAGTTGCCGGCCGTAGGCGGTCATCTGGATCGAGTTGGTGTCTCGCATCGAGTGGCCGCGCTGCGGGCGTCCCGCCATCATGAAAAGGTAGAGGTCCCTCAGACCCCAGCCGCTGCGCATTGCGAAAAAGCCGCTGAAGGCGAAGGCCGTCGAGGTGTACGACTGGGGCCGGATCGGCTGCTTGCCGTCGATGTCGGTCGCATCGAGGTAGCGCTGTGCGGGCTCCGGGCTCGACCAGACATCCTTGCCGCGCACCGCATGGGAGTTGCCCACCTGCGGCAGGCCGCCGAGAGGGTCCTGCAGGCCGTCGTCGACCAGCCTGCGCGCGCGAACCTTCTCGAGTGCGAGCTGCGCGTAGGGCGGCGGATCGTCGCCGAAGAAGCGCACCAGCTCCTCGAGGCCTTCCTTGTCCTGGGAGTTGTAGTTGAACGACTGCTCGAGACTCCCACCGTCGGGGAGGAAGTTGCCTGTGAGCATGTCCTCGTACCCGCGCCTCACATAGTCGGCAAGCTGCGGCGCACACGTGAACTCCGGGAAGAGCGCCGCGGCGAACGCCATCGCCTTGAGGCCCTCCGCACGCTGATTGGGCACCGCGCCGTCCGGGATGCAGAACCACAGCAGCTTCGGTGTATGCTGCTCGAGCATCGAGATGGCGATATCCGCGAGCAGGTGCGCCGGGATGCGGTCAAGCTCCTCACGCGTGGGTGTGCCGCTGACGGGCTTGAGGATGTCACCCCACGCGGAAGGCTTGTCTCCCGAGAGCGACTTGCACAGCCCGGCGATGATCTTGATGAAGTTCTTCAGCCGCCAGCCCATTTCCAGCCCGTTGGTGTTCAGCCGCCAGTCGCACCTGTAGACCTCACGCACCAGCCTGTCATCAATGGGTCTCTCCTGGTAGTCGCTCCAGAAGTCGTCATGGCTGTGGCGCGAGAAGTCGGCCATGATCTCGAAGGCCTTGAGCAGATAGTCGACATCTCCCGTCTGCCAGTAGCGGCCGACAAAAGGCTTGGCGAACTCGAAGTTAGGGTAGTCGGTCTGCTGCAGCTTCGCGTTGATGTCCTTTGCGGCGAGCTCCTCGCTGCCCCACTCAATCGGCCCGTTGATGTCGACAAACCAGTTGATCCGATCGACAGCGCCCGGAGGCCCGGCCATCCCGTAGATATCCACAAAGCCCAGCAGCCCAGAGTTCAGGTAGTCATCGCGGGTGCGCTTCCCGGCGAGGTAGTCCACAGCCCCCGCCGGCCGCGGGTGGAGCACGTAGTCATGCCATCCGTACTCGCCGAAGTCACGCGCCCTGAAGCGGAGCACCACACGGTCGCGCCACAGCTCGAGCGCTTCGACATGCCGGCCGGCGGCGACGAGGTCTCCCACGCCTTGCACGGATGGGTGGGAGAGATCCATGCGGGAGAACAGCTCCCGCGCGGTGGCCTCCCTGTCCTCCGCGGCGCCCGCCGCGGTCGCAAAGAACGCCAGTGCGGCGGTCCAGAGAGCGACCATCGCCCGACATCGACACGCTGCCTGCCACATGCTCCTGACCTCCCTGCTCGCGCCTCGAACTGCCGCGCGGTGGGTGCTGCCATCAGCTTCGCGGCGGTCGCGTGTTCTTCCTGTCGGAAAGGAAGCGTCCTCCCGGCAGAACGACGAGACCCCTTTCCCTTGCCATCGGGCGCCCTTGAGCGCCATAATGGGTTGCTCCGCGCCGACTTTCTCACGAAGGGATGACCCGGATTGAAGATGACGATCCCTCTGCTGCTCCTGCTGCTCGCCCTGGCCGTTGCCGCCTCCGCGCAGCCCGTTTTCGACTACGTCAACGCGCCCGATGACGCCTTCGGGTGGGAAGTGGTCTCGCGCACAGAGCTGCCCACCGGCGGTGTCGCGACCCGCATCCAGATGACTTCCCAGGTCTGGCGCGGGATCACCTGGACGCACCGCATGCTGCTGCTGGAGCCTGCCGGCATGCAATACCCCTCGACCGCGGTCATGCTCGTCGACTACGGAGTGCCCGGGGACGAGAGCCTCGGCCTCGTCGCAATGGTCGCCAACGGCATCAAGGCGCCGGTAGTGGTCCTCGGCGATATCCCGAACCAGCCGCTTTTCGACAACCTCCGGGAGGATGCGCTGATCGCCTACACCTTCCAGAACGCCTTCCAGAGCCGGGACTTCACCTGGCCGCTGTTGTACCCGATGACGAAGGCGGCGCTCCGTGCGATGGACACCATCGAGCAGTACACGGCGCAGGCGTGGGAGACGCCCGTCACCAGCTTCTACGTGACCGGAGCCTCGAAGCGGGGATGGACAACGTGGTTCACAGGGGTCGCCGCCCCCGGCCGGCTCAAGGGCATCGCCCCGATGGTCTACGACAACCTGAACCTGCCGGCGCAGATGCGACTGCACAAGGAATCGTGGGGCGACTACAGCGAGCAGATCGATGACTATACGGTCCTCAACCTGCCCGATCTGATCGCGACGCCGGAGGGCGCCGAACTCGCCGGCATGGTTGATCCCTACACATACCGCGAGCGCGCAACAATGCCCAAGCTCATCATCGCCGGCACCAATGACCGCTACTGGCCGTTGGAGGCCGCTAACGAGTATTTCACCGACCTGCCCGAGCCCCGCTACATCCTCTACGTGCCCAACTCCGGCCACGGCCTGCAGGATCAGATGCGCGTGCTCAACGCCCAGACGGGCTTCTTTGCCTGCTGCACCGGCCGCGCCCAGTTGCCGACCATCACCTGGGAGTCCCGGCACGGCCGCCATTTCAGCCTGGATATCCGATCTGACATCGCGCCGATCAAGGCTCTCGAGTGGTCGGCCACCTCGCCGACGATGGACTTCCGCGACGCGGAGTGGCGCTACAGGGAGGTGCGCCCCATCAACGGTGACCCGAACCGCTACGCCGTTCGCGCCCCATACCCTGAAGATGGGTACCGGGCGGTGTTTGGAGAGCTGGTGTACCGGGTAGAAGACCATGTGATGCCGCTCTCCACGAAGGTGACGATAGTCGGGCCACGCTGACAGAGGGTAGGAGTTCGCCCCGCACCGGCGAATGAGGACTCAGGCGCAGGCCCGATGGGAGCGGGGTATAGAACTCCAACCACTCCTATCCGTCAGGTGTACCGGGTATCGTTGTGCCTACACGCAGCTACCAGACTCCCCAAACGAGGTGATGTGCAGATGCTCTGGAGACGCCCACGGGTCAGAGACGGGCTGCTGCTGGTCGGCCTTGTCGCGGCCGCGGCCCTCTTTGCACTCAGTGTAGTCTACTCCGGAAGCCCGGTGCCCGTGTCGAGTCCCGCGTACGCGGAGGCCGATGCAGGGCAACAGGCCACGACCCACGTCGTCAGCGGCACCGGCGGTGAGGTCGCAATCGACGGAAGTGTCGTCATCCGCATGCGCGCGCCCGCCGGCGGCTACAGCGCCGATGAACGCGCGGAGATCATCCGGGAGCGCCTGCGGGCGCTCGTCGCGGCCGGTATCGAGCCCGAAGGTGTGTATGCAGGCATGATGCGGGGCTTCCCCGCAGTCATGGCCGGTGATTCCCTGATCATCACCGCCGATGCCGAGCACGCCAGGATGAACAGGAGCACCCAGGCCCAGCTCGCCGAGGAGTGGGCGACTAGAGTCGCATCCGCTCTCGGCGGTGAGCCGGGAGAGTCCGAACTCACGACGCCGATCACCCAACCGGGGGACGGCGCATGGGTCCCCACCGAACCCTACGAGGACAAGGACGTACCCATCATCTCGCTTGGCCGTGGCAAGCGCGTCGGCATGGCGCGCGTGACCGGCCCCACCTCCAAGGTCAAGCTCGTCCAGGCCGTCGTCCAGATCGAGTCCAACCTGCAGAAGTTCGGCGATGTCGAGGTCTATGTACCCATCTCAACCGAGGTCCCCGGCAGCACCATCGACCGCGTCAATGAGTGCGCGGTCGTCGGGCTGGCCGACATCGGGCTCTAAGGAGGCGCCAAGATGACACCGAGAACACGCAAGATAGCAGCCTTCCTGATGGCCACGATGCTCGGATTGGCCATACTCAACTTCGCGACCGCCCCGCGCACCGCGTACGCGTTCAACCTGGGCGGCGCCCTCGGCGACCTGATCAAGATCGGCGGAATCGCGCTGATCGTCCAGCAGTTCGATGACGAGATCAACGACGGCATCAACGGCATCATGCAGAAGAACGGTGTGATGCCGCAGGCCAAGACCAAGGTCGTACCGATCATCCGGCTCGGCTTCAGGGATTCGACCGCCGTCGGCGCGGCACAGGTCGTCGGCCCCGCCTCGCAGGTCGACAAGGTCCGGGCCGTCGGAGAGGGGACCATCCGTATCGGCGGGCTGCAGGGTCGCATCCTGATCCCGCTGTCGACGAAGAAGTCCGAGAGCAGCACCGTCAAGGGAGTCGGCGGCGTCGGCGTCTCGGCCAACATCAAGATCAAGATCTAACCCGACACAACGCGATAGCCGTACACACAACCGCCCCGGAGACAGAATGCTCCGGGGCGGTCTGCTTTCCCGAGCATCACGCCTCCGCGAGTCGGTGTCGTGAGCCTTGCCGCGCACCGCCGTATCCCATACGCGCTAACATCAGAACTTCCGATATGGGCACCAGGAGCGATGTCCATTTCGTGGGCCTCGGAAGCCCTTGCCGGGAGGCCGGGGTCAGGCATTCAGAANNAGTGAATTGTGAGTGCCTGACCCCAGCCGTTGTTCTGAAGGTCCTGCGTGACCTGGAATCTGGACATCCATCCTGCGGCATCCAGCAGGTAACCCCCGCTCGCACAGGGGCCTATCGCGTAGAACCGGGGCAATGCCTCAAGAGTTCTGGTGTTAGCGCGCCCCCCCATATCCTCACTCCACGACAAGGGCATGCACTGGCCGGGCGAGAAATGCTCCGGCAGCTCCAAACGCCGATCTTCGCCCCTCAGCCGGAGGTTACACAATGGACATCCATGGGCTGTGCGCACTCATCCTCATCTGCGCCGCCGGAGCGCTGCTCGGACCCGAGTTGCCGACCGTCGAGCGCTACGCCTTGACCGATGCCGAGCTGTTCGCAGCCGTCGACCGCGATGCACCCGGAATGGCGGCCGTCCTCGACGCCTGGGGCGCGGGAGATGCAGCGTCGGCCAGGCGCCTGCTTGCCACGCACTTTCGCACGCGCACCGAGCCGAAGTGGTTCATCAACCACCTGGAGCCACACGGCACTGAGGCCGGGCCGGATGAACGAGCGGAGAAGGCGCTTCGACACGAGTTCTTCAGTCACGGCGTCGGGCACACCTTTGGCGAAAACATCAGCTGGCTCGAGAACCCCACCTATGCGCCCGAGCACGAGTTCGACAAGGAATGGTCGATGGCGTTTCTGCGCATGCCCTGGTGGAATGATCTTGCCGCGGGCTACCGGAAGACCGGAGATGAGCGGTACGCCCGCGAGTTTGTTCACCAGTTCCTGGACTTCCGCGCGAAACACCCCATCTGCGTCGAGCGCTGCCGGGGGCTCAGCAGCCACCCGCTCAAGTACGCAGTACCGGAATGGCGAACGCTCGAGGTCGGCAGCCGCCTCAGCGGCAGTTGGATGAACGCCTTCCACAGCTTCCTGCAGTCGGAGGCGTTCACCGATGACGCCGTCTGTGAGATGCTCAAGGCATTCATCGAGATGAGCAGGTACCTGCTCAAGTACCCGAGCGGTGCGGGCGAGTTCACCAACAACTGGCTCGTCTTCGAGACCAACGCGCTCTACTCCGCCGGCGTGCTGCTGCCCGAGTTCGTCGAAGCGGCCCAGTGGCGCTCCGAGGCGACGGACCGGCTCGTCGCGGAGATCCGCAGGCAGGTCTACCCTGACGGGTCGCAGTGGGAACTCGCCCCGGGCTATGGCGCAGGGGTGCTCAGGTCGTTCCGGCGGGCGTATCAGATCGGCACGCTCAACAACTCCCCGCTCCCGGCCGATTTCACCAACGCCTTCGAGAGCATGTACACATACCTGCTTTACTCGAGCATCAACGGCAGTATGCCGGCGTTCAACGACTCAGGCCACGGCAGCATCGCCGGGCTGATGGCGGATGCGCACGCCGACTACCCGCAGCGCGAGGACTTCGCATGGGCCNNTGGCGACTACCTGGTCACCGACCCCGGCACCTACCGCTACAACTACGACTCGCCCTGGCGGCAGTTCATGGTCTCGTCACTGTCGCACAACACCCTCGCAGTCGATCACCTTGGCCAACAGCGGCGCGGCAACACCGCGAAGTATGCCTCGGATGCGCCGCTCGCACACGTGTGGCACAGCGGCGATGAGGTCGTCTACCTCCGCGCCGTCTACGATGACGGCTACGGCCCCGGGGCGGCACTGAAGGTCACCCACACCCGATCGTTCATCTTCGTCCGAGACCGCTACTGGGTCATTATTGACCGCGCTACACCCACCGACGATACGGAGCATCTGTATGAGGTGCTCTTCATGCTCGCCGCCGGTAACGCTCAGGCGGACGGCGACACCATTACCTCCACGCACGAGGATGGCCCCGCGCTCGTGATCGCGGCGGCGCCCGTGAGCGGGCAAACCGTGGAGATCGTCCGGGGCCAGACCGAGCCGGTGCGGCGCGGCTGGCGACGCGGCGGAGATGATGTCGAGCCCAACGCCACGGCAGTCATCGCCCAGACGACCGCCGGAACCGCAACCTTCGCCACCGTGCTCTACCCTCAGCAGCCGGGTGCGGAGCCGGCCGGGGTCGGCGTGCGAATCGTCGAGCAGACGCCTGCGCGGATCACGCTGGCGGTCACGACACCGGGTGATGGTGAGACTCTGATTGACGAGGACCTCACGCAAGGCGCCGTCACCATCCGGCACTGATGGCACGCTCTGAACGGGGTTTACGGCAGAGGAGGAACACCGCGGCCACGCCACCGGGGCAGAATGAACCGCTCCCAGCGCGAAAAACGGGCCATTCTGGCCCATGGTGGACCAGAATGGCCCGGCGATCCGGGTAATCGCCCACCGTGCGGGCGATTGCGTACCGGTGGCTCTCCGCTCTCTTCCAGGCGCGGACCCTGCTTCTCCGGCAATACCACTACGTTCCCGTGAGCGGGAGCTGGAGGACGTGCGGCGTCGGGGCCCGGTGGGCGGGCCCCTGCGCGGCTCCCGCTGCCAGCTTGTGCGCCGTGAAATGAGTGCCGGATTGAGCCAGCTTGATATCCACCCGACGGAACCGGTTGCACAGAGCCCTCAGTTGCAGATTCGCCGACCTCAGCTCCGCCGGTACATCCTGTTGCTTGTTGAGTTGCTGAACCACCGACGCCACATCGCAGTAGACCGTCATCGTGTACGCGCCGTTTTCGCGTGCTGTCAGGAGTGCTTCGGATAGTGCTGCGTATGCTGCCGCCGCGATGTTCTTGTGTGATGTGCTGCTGCTGGTTGAGTGTACGGTGTCTCTTCTGCGGTCGCGCAAAATGACGGCGACGCCGATCGAGCCCGTCTCCGGGCTCTCAACGGCGCTGACGAGGGCGTGGGTGGGTACGCCGGCCCTCACGTCGCCCATCTTGCACCTCCATCCGTCTGGACTGACCGCTTTTCAAGGGGCGGTGGCTCGAAACTCTCTGCTTATAGTATACCACGAACGACATATCCATCAAACAACCGTAGTGCAGCTCTGTGCATTCTATATCGGCTGATCTTGCACAACCCTTAACTACATCTGCAACTTCTATTCCAGTTAGACTTGTTCAGCATACTCAATGTTCCGACTATTCACCGCCCGCTCCAATCAAGTGGCACGCCGATTGCAGCCGCATGTGACGAGGTCGTTGCGATTCCGCATAGAACCGCAAGACTTCGCTTCTCCCACCCAGGTGCGGGCCCGGATTCTCCTCGAATTCGGGCCCACGTCTTCCGGGACAACGCTGCCCCCGAGCCAACGGCGCACTCGTCGCCAACCAGCACCGTGGCGCCGTCCTGCAGTGGGGCGCGCAACAGGCTTCCGGAGGCGGCGGCTGGTCAGACGTACGGAGAAAAAAACTCCGCGCACCCGGCAGTTGGGCACGCGGATTGCATATCACTATTCGAGTCTTGTTGACTGCACTGTGCATCACAAGACTTAAGCTTCTCCCACCCAGGTGCGGGGCCCGGAGCCTGAGCAACTCCGGGTCCTACTCTTTTCCCCCGGCCGTATTCCACGCGTCAGACGCGGGCACGCACGGCCCTCGGCCCATGCAACGTAAGTTCAGAACTCCCGATATGGGTGTCGAGAGCGATGTCCACTTCCGGCACTGCGTAAGACCCTTGCCGGGCAGCCGGGGTCAGGCATTCAGAATTNNCATCTATCTCCCGCGCCACCAGGCAGGCGAACCTCGCTTCCACAGGCGCTCACCGCGTCGTGCCCGGGCGATGTCGGGAGTTCGGGAGCTCGTCTCGCCGGCCCAGCCCAACACGCCTTCAGGGGAGTGGCCTAACACACCTTCAGACGAGTTGTGGGCTTTCAGCCTGCGCGAATACCGAGCACGATCACACAGACTACACGGGTCCGAAGACCCGTGACGCCTCTGGGGCCTGACGTTTGATGCCCTGCGTTACGCCCCGTGGAACTCGTCCATCAGGCTGATGAAGTCATCGAAGAGGTAGTTCGCGTCGTGCGGTCCCGGCCCGGCCTCCGGGTGGTACTGCACGGAGAACATCGGGTGCGACTTGTGGCGGAGTCCCTCGCAGGTGTTGTCATTGAGGTTGATGTGGGTGATCTCGACCTCACTGTCGGGCAGCGAGTCCATATCGGCGCAGAAGCCGTGGTTCTGCGTGGTGATCTCGACTCGCTCGGTGCGCAGATTCTTCACGGGGTGATTGCAGCCCCGGTGACCGAACTTGAGCTTGTAGGTGGTGCCTCCGCAGGCCCAGGTCATGATCTGGTGACCCAGGCAGATGCCGAAGATCGGCACCCGCCCCAGCAGCCCGCGCGCAGCCGAGATGACGTAGTCCAGCGCAGCGGGGTCGCCCGGGCCGGGCGAAAAGACCACGCCGTGCGGGTCCCAGCCCTGGATGTACTCGGCCGTCGAGTTGGCCGGCACGGTGATCACCTCACACCCGCGGTGGTGCAGGTGCCGGAGGATATTCTGCTTGACGCCGCAATCGAGCACCACGACACGGTAGTGACGGTGCGGGCGCCGGTCGTGCCCGTCAAAGGTGATAGCGCTGGGCTGCGGACCCCGGCCGGGCTCCACCACACCGTCGAGCCGCAACTGACGGTCGGGGACCGGTGTCGTTTCGTCATAGCCCTCGCCGATCCATCGTCGCGGCGCCTGGCAGGTGACATCCATCACGTAGTCTGTGCCGACCATGCTCCGCACCCCGCGGGCGGCCGCGACCGCATCGGCGTGGTCGAGTATCTCGGTGCTGATCACACCGTTCTGGGCGCCGTGGGTGCGCAGGTGCTTGGTCAGCATCCGTGTGTCGATATCCTCGATGCCGACGATGCCGTTCTGCCGCAGGTACTCGTCCAGGGTCATGCAGGAGCGCCAGTTGCTGGCCGCGGGCGAGTTCTCCCGGACGATGAAGCCCTCGACCCACAACCGCCACGACTCCGGGTCCTCGGTGTTGACCCCGTAGTTGCCGACCTGCGTGTAGGTCATTGTGACGATCTGGCCGCGGTATGATGGATCGGTGAGCACCTCCTGGTAGCCCGTCATGCCGGTGTTGAACACGACCTCCCCGACCGCGGTGCCCTCCGCGCCGAAGCTCTGCCCCTCGAACACCGTGCCATCCGCCAGCGCCAGTATCGCTCTCTTCATCACCGTGTGACCTCACATCTGTCGTGTGTGTGCAGCAGCCGTACGGCTGTCGCGACGCCTGCTTCGCCCTACCCCGCTCTCGCCAACACTTCGCCCTCTCGGTACGCAAACCTGCCGCCGACCAGCGTCGCCCACACCCGCGAGCGCAGCTGCATCCCGGCAAACGGCGTCGCTCGCCCCTTCGACCGGAACCGGCCCGGCCGCACCGTCCAGGTAGCCACGGGGTCGACAATCATGATGTCCGCGGGCTCACCGGGCGCGACGCGACCTGCACGCAGACCCAACAGCCGTGCCGGAGCCGTCGACATCTTCTCAATGAGCCCCAACCACTCCGCCGGGCTGTCGGGATTAAGCACCGTCACCATCGCCGCCAGGGAGGTCTCCAGCCCCACCAGCCCGAACGGCGCGGCCATCAGTCCCGCCGCCTTCTCCTCCGGTGAGTGTGGCGCATGATCGGTCGCGATGATGCCGATGCGCCCATCGCGCACCGCCTCCGTCAGCGCCACCGTGTCGGCGGCGGTGCGCAACGGCGGGTTGACCTTGGCTCCGGCGCCGAAGCGCAACACCGCCTCGTCAGTGATACAGAGGTAGTGGGGCGCCGTCTCCACGGTGAGCCTGCCATCCCACAGCCCGGCCGCGGCCGTTGCCGCCCGCAACTCCTCTGCCGTCGCAATGTGGGCCAGATGCACTCGTGCGCCCAGGCTCCCCAGCTCGGCCCACTCGGCCACCGCGCTCGCCGTCGCCTCGGTGGGCATGCCGGCGACACCCAGCGCACGGCTGATCTCGCCTTCATTGATGACACCCGAGCCGCTGATCGCCTTGTCCTCCGGGTGCGCGATGAACACGCACCCTGCTTCACGTGCCAGGGAAAGGGCCTGCTGCTTGAGTTCACGGCTCTGCAGCGGGAAGGCGTCATCGGTCATCGCCACACACCCCGCGCGGAGCATCGCCCGGAAATCGACCAGCCGCTCCTGCCCGTGACCCTCGGTCGCCGCCCCCAGTGGGTACACCCGGCACAGCGCATCACGCTCTATGCGGCTCAGCAGATCGGCGACGCGCTCCGGCGTATCGATAGGCGGGGTGGTGTTGGCCATACAGCAGATGGATGTGAAGCCTCCGCCCACCGCGGCAGCGGTACCGGTGGCAATGGTCTCCTTCTGCGTCTGGCCGGGCTCACGGAGGTGCACGTGCATGTCGACAAGCCCGGGCGCGACAAGCATACCCCCAACATCGACGGCTTCGCCGCCCGCGAACGTTCCCGGCTCTCGCAGCTCGCGGATCATCCCACCCGCGATGATCACATCAGCCTGTCCGGCATACCCGCTGCCCGGATCGATGACCGTCCCACCACGCAGGGCGAGTGTGTTGTCAGCCATCATCCACCCCCGGATACGCAAACAGGACCCCCCGCATCACGGCGGGAGGTCCTGTCAATCGCTCTCACAGCGTGCGCTACTCCTCGACCTTCACGTGGACCCTGTCCATCTGCGGCAGGCGTCGGCCCGTGCGATCCTTGACTGTGAGCGTGACGACATAGTAGCCCGGCTCGGCGAACTCCCAGGTGACGGTCTCGCCGAGGGCGTCCTCCTGCAGGCCGTCCCAGTCATCGAAGTCCCAGACGTACTGGGCCCTGACGTTGGGGCCGTTGGGCTTCGCCGTGAACTCAACCTTCTTGTCGACCTTGATGATGCGCTGTTCACCGGCATCGGCAATCAGCGGTTCTGCCTCGGAAACGAGTTTGACTGTCGCGACCCAGAACTTCTCCTTGGCATCCCCGAAGAGGGCGACGTTCTGGAGCATGGCCGTCGGGTCCAGGCCCTGGCCGGCGAACTTCGAGAGCGGCACGACGAGCGTGCTCCAGTTCTCGAGTGCGTCCTCGGCGTTGTGGATGTCGATCTCGCCGGAATCGATCTGGCCCTTGTCGGTAACCAGCAGCGCCCTGACCTTGGTGACCATCGGCGGCGCGGCCTGCTGCGTCTGCGCGCCGGGTCCCATCATCCCCGGGTCCATCATGCCCGGGCCCATCATTCCGGGGTCCATCCCGGCCGGGTCCGGCGGCATCATGCCCGGGTCCATCGGCACCCCGCCGGGTCCGGGCGGCATCATGCCCGGGTCCCTCGGCACCCCGCCGGGGCCCGGCGGCATCATGCCGGGGTNNACCGGCGCCGGGCACCAGCATCTCGCCGCCGCCCGGCTGTAGCTGCTGTTGCTGCTCTTCCTGGTGGACTTTCACCACGATGACGAGAAACGCGTTCTCAGGCTTGGTCAGGAAGGCACTCAGCGCCTCGGGGGTCTTGAGGTCCAGCCTTCCGCCCTCGTGGAAGCCGTTGGTCTCAATCTCGAGGACGTCGCGGTCGAGGTATGTCTCTTCATCGGTCAGGTCGGCCGTACCGGCGCCCCAGGAGGCCGCCGACACCTTGCTCAACTCACCGCTGAACAACACGAGTTCGCGATCATACTGGCACAGCGCAGAGCCGGCCGTGAGCGCCAGCACCAACGCGACCAGAACGCCAACACACACCGAACGTGCCATGCTTTCACCTTCCCCGTGCGCGGCGCGCGGGCGCCGCCGGTGACTGTCGCACGACGAGCGAGTCCAGAACGGCCCCGCAGACACCGACTCAGCCCAATGCTGTCTGACAGGGCCACTGTCTAGGATGTCGGGGCCTCGGCTTTTGTTCCGTCTCATTTCACAGCGAATAGCAGTATAGCACAAACGCCGAGGCTGTGACCAAGACGAATCGGCCCCGCGACGACGGCGGCCGACGGGCCATGTGTGCCGCCTCCGCCGACCTTCCTCACAGCCTCGGCTTCTCCGGCCTGTGCCCGGCACGCAGTTGGATGATCCCTGCCAGCGCGCCACCGCCTCCGAGGCAGTCAAACATCACCAGCAGTCTCCCGCCCCCCGTCACGCTCAGTGTGAAGCTCTGGCCGTAGCCGTGCACCTGGTAGCCCGCCACATGCTCCCACGGAATTCGCAACGTCGCGCCAAACGGGCGGTAGACCGTCAACCCGGCATCATCCGCCGAGTAGTGCCGCAACAGGCTGTCTGCAACATGGACCCAAGCGACCGCGCACAGGACTAACTCGACGACGATGAGCAGCCAGTAAGAGTCGCCGAACCATGCGCCGCCCGCGAACTCGAGGAAGCCACCCGTGACCGCGCGCGCGATGAACACCAGTGCCGCGGTGGCCAGCACGAGACCCACGTACGCCCCGATGCCGGGCCGGAAGTGCACCAGCCCACTCGGTTTCTGGCTCCTGGCTGACTCATCCATGGCTGCGGTCAGAGGCGCTCACAGGGCCCGGCTACTTCCTGATCAGCCACAGGTCACCGGCGCCGCCGCTCTCCATCCAGCGGTAGTCCGGGGCGGGCGTCTCCGGCATGGC
>DPJP01000289.1:0-320 GCA_003542955.1 Armatimonadota bacterium | reverse complement strand
GTACCACTTGGCGTGGCCGTCGACCAGGCAGAAGTTGCCGCCATCGTTATGTGGGGCCGTCGGTGTGCGCCACCCGCACGCGGCAGTGACGCCACCGTAGGCGCTGCCCGGGGGTGACCCCGCCGGCCGACGCCACGAACTCGGCAGCATGCAGCGGTCATACGAGTCCGCGCACATGATCGTCTCCGCGGGCTTGACGATGTCGCCGAGGTTCACCACTGACGTGGTGGTGTAGCCGATGCCGAGGTACTGGCTGTAGCCGTAGTAGCGCTTGCTCGTCGGACACATGAGCGCCTGCGTGTTCTTGATGTACGGCTGCA
>DPJP01000286.1:5607-15120 GCA_003542955.1 Armatimonadota bacterium | reverse complement strand
CCGGAGGCTCCTGCCCTCCTGGTAGAGGACATTGCGCGCCATCGAGAGCGCTTTCAGGTAGACCTCCGGCCCCATGACGGCGCTGCCGAAGTTCATGAACACGCCGCCCTCGAGCCCCATCACGGTGTTGGCGAAGATGAGGAAATCGCGGTAGGAGGCCTCCCCGAGCGCGGCGCCGTCGCAGTTGGGCAGCTCGTGGGTGATGTCATAGCCGATGCCGAGGTGGACCGTCGCCGGGATGCCCATCTCGTAGGCGGCGGCGAAGATGCTCTGCTCGCGATAGGGGCAATCCTGCTCGACGATCATCCGCCCGACGGCCTCCCCCAGGCCGATACCGTCTCTGCAGGCGGCCTTCGCGGCCTCGTTGATATTGCCGGTCTCCCGCCAGAGGCCGAACCGGCCCTCCTGAATGTAGCGGGCGACGCTCTCGGTTGTCGCGCCGATGAGCGACATCTCATAGTCGTGGATAGTGCACGCCCCGTTGCCGCCAAGGTGTGTCACAATGCCCTTTCGGATGAAGTCGGCGACAAAGCGTGACAGGCCCTGCTTGATGACATGGGCGCCCATGCTCCAGAGCACCGTCCCGCCGTTCCTGCGCGCGGCGACGATGCGCTCGGCGAGAAGATCGAGGTCCGGATCATCGAGGTGCTCGATTTCCGCATCCAGCGGCAGCACCTCATCAATCGTCATGTCGTGCTCGCGCTCCTGCAGCGGAAGCACCTTCAGCCTGCTCCGGTCGAATTCCTCAAACGGCATGCTGCTCGCCTCCATACGGCTCTTCAGCCATCAGGTACGCCACGAGTTGACGCCACTGGCGGAACTCCGGCACGATGATATCCGCGCCCGCCTGCACCAGCCGGTTGCGCTTCCAGCTGTTGATGCCTTCGCGCGTGTACTCCTCCGTGGCCGCCCCGACGCCGATGCCGCCGGCCTGCTTGACGTTGAGTATCTCGACATAGCCATCCCCGAAGGCGACAAGCTCCGGGCCGTGGAGGTCGTTCTGAGCCAGTATCTGGTCGATGACCATCTTCTTCGAGAAGCTCTCGTAGTTGTCCAGCGCGCCGTAGATGTGGGGCTCGAAGTACTCGGCCACACCGGCCAGTTCGGCCTCCGAGCGCACGAACTCGATATCGGTGCCGGAGGCCAGGTAGAGCGTGACGCCCCGCGCGGCCAACTCCCGCACCAGCTCCAGACTCCCCGGCACCCGCACCTGCTCGGGGTCCAGTGAGCCGTTCCGCAGGCTTTCGACGCGGCTCTCGATGCGCTGCCAGAGGCGGTCGAGGTACTCGCGCTTGTAGGCGACGGGGTCCTCCGGCTGCCCGCCGCGCTTGCGGATTTCCTCGGCCAGCCGCATCATCTGGTAGATCGTCTGCTTGCCGGTGAGGGTGACGACGAATCCCTCGACAAGCGCGTGCAACTGTTCTTCGGGCTCGCCGGTGTTGAGCGCGGTGAGCTTTTCGACGAGCATCGGGATCATGACATCCTGCCAGCCGGCGCGGATGAGCGAGATCGTCCCGTCGAAGTCGAAGAGCGCAAAGCGCATCCTCCCGCGCGGGATGTCGGGGTTGCGGACCTCGATGTCGAGGCCCGGCAGCATCGGGCCGGGCTCGAACTCGGGGAATTCGGATTCGGAGAAGGTCGCGTCGTTCAGGCGGCTCACCTCGCTTTGGGTAGGAACAGTCTTCCGCTCAGACGGTGGATGAACCTCCACCGGGGCTGACCTCCGTTGCGGGCCGCACGACTCTGCCAACCGCGTGACGCGAACAAGAGCGGCAGAATCCACGACCGGAAACCGCGGATGGCGCTGATAGCGCGGATAGGAACAACGACTGATGGCTTTCTGCCATCACCCCTGCCTCCATTCCGCGCGTCTTGTGGCCGAACCGCCGTTCATCGTTGCCGTCATCCGCGCTATCGGCGTCATCCGCGGTTGAAAGGCCGTTGGCCGTCTGACCGGTTCGGAGACGGCCGGGGAAGGGGATATACGGCCGGTGACGAACATGTCAGTGTGGACGTGGTACCATTTCCCGGCCCGGACGGAGCATTGGCGCGTGGGGCAGGGGTGGCGGGCCATGGATGGTCTCTCGCACATGCCGGGCGAAGACCCCGCCGAGAAGCTCTACGAACTCGCGCAACACCAGTTCGAGTACGAGCGCTATGACATGGCGGCCGCCTATGCGCGCCGCGCGCTGCAGAGTGTCTCCGATATCGAGCTGGGAGAGCGGCTGCGTGAGCTGCTCCGGCAGTCGGAGGCAGCGGAGGCTGCATTTGCCCGCGCACGGGGTCGCGCCGCTCTCTCCCAGCGGCCGGAGCACCAGGACCGCCCGCGCTGGCGGCGCAGGCAGAGCGAGCCCGAGGACGAGCCACCCGCGCGCTCGATGCTCGATGACGATGACACCGATACGGTCGACGATGTCGTCGAGCCGCTGGTCGTGCCGCGGCCCGCGGCGCAACGGCCCGCGGTCCTGAGTTCGTCGCCCCCCGGCCGGCCGCCGCTGTACGACGGGAGGCCGCCGCCATCTCCTGCGCCGCCGACGGCGCCCCCACCACCGCCGGCCGCCCCGGCTGCCTCCCCGCGTGCGGGCTCCTGCATGCACTGCGGCCATCCGCTGCCGGACCGCTCGATCGTCGTCTGCCCCGGCTGCGGGCAGGACCCGCTGGTGGATGTCACCGAGGATTCCGAGGCGCCCGTTGTCGCCGACGGAGGCGCATCCCGTGCCGCCCCAGTCCGCCGGATGGCGCCACCGGCCTCTGCCACGCCCGCGGTTATCGAGGAGCCGCCTGAACGAGTGCGCCGGCTCCCGCGGGCTGTCGGGTGGGGGTGGGTCGCCGTGGCCCTCATCATCTGCGGCATGGTCGCCTACACGCTCTGGGTGCGAAGCGCCGACCAGCGGCAGGCGCGCGAACTCATCATCTACGGACGCATGGCCGTCGACCCGCTGGGGCGCACCGATCGCGGTCGAGGGCGGGCGCCCGACGACGGGGCGGCCGCGCAGCGCGCACCTGATGATAGAGATTCAGGACGCATCCGCACCTCGACGCGCATCGGCAAGTGGGAGGGCACCGGATCGTGGACGACGCCGACGTTCACACTCGGAGAGTCCTGGTCCATCGAGTGGGCAACCAGCCCCGGCGCCGCCGGCCCCGGCGCCTTCAATGTCACGCTCCACAGAACGGCGGACGCGAACACGGTGAGCATAGCGCGCACCAACGGCGCCGACGACGGAGTCACACACGGGGGCCCGTCCGGGTCCACGTACCTGGAGATCGTGACTCAGCAGGCGTGGGAGATCACCGTATGGAACCGCGAATAGGAGCGACTTCCGTGGTCCGTCTTGGCGCCGCGGGCATCGCCGCCTGCCTGACGGGCGTCCTGCTCGGCGGCTGCGGCGTGATGAAGGGAACCGTGACCACCGTCCTCGAGGCCGACATGACGCTTTCCAGGCGCGTCGAGGTTGTCGCCGCCGGAGACCTCGCCCGGCGCATGTCGCAGGAGAACGCCCTCGGTATCACCTACAGCTCCGTGGAGTCGGCCCAGAGCGGCTTCCGCAAGTACTGGGGCAATGACGGCTTCCACGTCGAGGCCTCCGTGCTGGGGGCGCCGATTGCGGACTGGTGCCACAACTTCACCAATGAGTTTGCGAGCCGCGACTACAGGTGGTTCGTCACCTACTACTCCTACTCCGCAAACCGCACCATGAACTCACTCACACCACCGCATACGGACGTGAGTCCCGGGCCCGCAGGCGTGCCAACGCTCACTCTGACCGAGTACGTCACCATGCCGGGGAGGATCATCGCCTCGACTGCAGACAGGCAGTCCGGCTCGACGGCAAGCTGGACCGTCGGCCTGCAGAAGCTCAACCAGGGGTACAGGGTGTACGCGAAGTCCCGCCGTGTCAACCGCCTGGAAACGTCCGTCAGCGTCGTACTGCTGGCGGCCGTCGTCGCACTGACGGCTCTTACCATCATCCACCGGCGACGACGCTTGGACGCATAGTCGCGCCACTTCATCGTTGCGGCGCGGGGCGATGCGCCCTGCCGCTGCTCCGAAGACCGAGGAGGTTGTCCTCCATGGCATGCACAACCAGCACACCGCACGGAACACGAGCGCTGACAGGCGGGCGTCTGGCGGCCGCTCTCGGCGGCGCGGCACTCGTCTGCCTGCTCCTCTCCGGCTGCGGGCAGATACGCGGCAAGGTCACCACGACACTGCACCGGGACCTGACGCTCTCGCGCACCACCGACCTCTGCCTCACGGGTCTACTTGCCACAATGATCAGCCAGAATGCGGGCGAAGGCGGCATGACCCTGCCCGGCATCTCCGAGGGCGAGCAGGTCACCACCTCCTGGGAGGGCGATGAGTTCCACATGACCCAAACCGTCGAGAAGGTGCCGCTGGATGAGTTCGTCTCCGACGCCGGCGCAGGCGAGATCTCCATCAGCAAGCGCTACGTGCTTGTTGCGACGCTCTATGAGTACAAGCAGAAGGTCACCCGCAACAGCTTCACCGGCGCGCCGGAGGGGCAGCTCCCGGGTGTCGAGGTCGAGTTCGCCCTCAATATGCCCGGCCGCATCATCAGCGCCTCCTCCGACCGCACTGACGGCGGGGCGGCCGTATGGTCGTTGGGGTCCGATGCGGCAGCCGATGGCCTATCCATGGAGGCCAGGTCGCTGGCCTTCAACCTCTACGAGACCATCGGCGTCGCAGTGTTGCTGATACTTGTACTGGCGTGGCCCTCGCGACGCAAGTCGAAGCGGTGAACCGACCCCAGTCGCCGGCAGGTCCCAACGCCCGGAACGCGAAGAATCGAGTGTACGTCCAAGAAGCAGAGCGAGTGGATGACGCAGCGCCGGGCCCGAGTAGCGTGGGAGACACCCCGGCGCCGCATGGAAAGAGGGCGCACAATGACCATCAAGCATGCTGGATGGCTCCTGATGACGATCATGCTGACAGTCGGCCTGGTCGGATTCGGCGGATGCGACAGTGGCGGCGGCAACAGGCGCCAGAACACCAAGCCCGCGGTGGGGGAGAGAGCAGACATGAAGGCAGTCGAGGAGCTTTCCGAGAACGCCTTCACCAAGTACTTCACCCCCGTCAAGACCAGTGTGTCTCCGGCCGTCCCGGCCTACGAGTTGCCGCTCAAGCCCGCCGACATCGCCAACTACGACCATGTCATGGAGAAGCTCGAGTTCAACCCCGTCGCCGACAAGATCGCCCAGAACGGCTTCGGCGTCATCGACAAGTGGCAGGTCGATAAGATCGAGACGATGTACGAGATTCTCCAGAATCTCGATGTGCCCAACTTCATCACCACCGACAGCCTCCTGCACCTCTACCACGTCCAGTTCGGCAAGACCCTCAAGGACATCGAGGAGAAGCAGTTCCACCCGCAACTGCTCGAGCTGACGACGAAGCTGCAGAATGCCTCGAAGTCCCAGTATGACACGCTGCCGGGCGAGTTGCACGAGGCCGCGCGGCTCAACTGGGCGTACTTCACCGTCGCGCGGAAGCTGCTCGAGCCCGGCGCGCCCGTTGCAGAGCAGATCGAGGATGAGGTCGAGGCCGAACTCAAGCTCATCGACGACCATGACGGCTTCAGTGAAAGCCCCATCTTCATCTATAACGAGGACTACTCCCAGTACGTGCCGCGCGGGCACTACACCCGCTCGGAGACGCTCCAGCAGTACTTCAAGACGATGATGTGGTACGGCCGCATCAGCATGCTGCTGGTGGGCAAGGACCTCAACCCCGCGGCCATCGTCGAGCAGCCCGTCGCGGACCGGCAGACGCTTCAGGCGGCGCTCATCGCGGGGCTGTTGACCTCCGAGGAGGATGCTCTCAAGGGCGCCTACGACACCTGGCACCGCATCTACGAGGTCACCGCGTTTTACGTCGGCCTCGCCGATGACCTGATGCCCACGCAGTACTCCACGGCGCTGCGGAAGGTCCTCGGGGCCTCGTGGGAGTGGGGGGCGCTGCTCGAGGAGGGGACGCTCGGCAAGCTCAGGGAGCAGCTGGCGACCCTCGGCGCTCCACGCATCTACGGCGGCACCGGCAAGCTCGAGGTGCAGCCGCCCTTCACACCCGAGCAGCTCAAGGAGGCGCTGGCAACCACCACCGGCATGCGCTTCATGGGTCAGCGCTTTGTGCCCGATTCCTACATGATGGGCAAGCTCGTCGTACCCACGGTGGGAGTATTCACGGGCCAGGGAGAGCCGTTCACGCTTGTGCAGGCACAGGGCGGGCCGGTGCGGGGCTTCCCGCGCGGGCTTGACGTCATGAGCATCCTCGGCTCCGAGCGCGCCGCGCAGATACTCGCCGAGGCCGGAGACACAGCATACGAGAACTACGACACCGCCGTCGGCGAGCTGAAGGCCGAGTTCGCGGCAATGGGCGAGAACGCCTGGCACAAGAACCTCTACTGGTCGTGGCTCAACTGCCTGCGGCCCCTGCTCAAGCCGATGGAGGGTGAGGGCATACCGACCTTCATGACCACCGAGGCATGGGCGGACAGGAACCTCAACACCGCCCTCTCCTCCTGGGCCCAGTTGCGCCATGACACCATCCTCTACGCCAAGCAGAGCTACACCGTGGGCGCGACGGCCCTTCCGCCGATGGCGGAGAAGAAGATCGTCGGCTATGTCGAGCCCGTGCCGGAGTTCTACGCCCGGCTGCTCGAGCTGACCACCATGACCAGGGCCGGCCTGCAGGCTCTCGAGGTGCTCGACGAGGAGGCCACGCGCAGGCTTGACAGCCTCGCGGAGATCCTCCAGCGGCTGCTCAGCCTCTCCGAGCAGGAGCTTGCCAACAAGGAACTCACCGATGAGGACTACAAGTTCATCGAGGACATCGCCGGGCATCTGAAGTGGGTCGTCGCCGGCGTCGAGGACCAGGGGCTCGAGACCACCATCGTCGCCGACGTGCACACCGATGGCAACTCGGGCAATGTGCTCGAGGAGGGCACAGGCTATCTGCGCATCATGCTGGTTGCCTACAAGATGCCGCAGGGGCACCTGGTGATGGGCGCGGGGCCGGTGCTCTCGTACTACGAGTTCAAGCACCCGATGAGCGACCGACTGACGGATGAGAAGTGGCGGGCGATGCTGGGCTCGGGTCAGGCGCCCGCCGCGCCGGAGTGGATATCCTCCTTCTACGCAGCAGAGTAGTGGCTTCACGGGTTGGCGGATTGGGGTGGCGGAGCCGGAAGAGGTGACGTCGCCTGATGGACGCAGCCCAGAGAGAATCGGTCGCATACCGTATCACAGCGCTGCTCATGGCCGTGTGCCTGAGCGGCGCTGTGCTTGTTGGGTGCGGCAGGAGGTCGGTTGACCCGACGGTCCTGCCGCCCGATCCGCCCTCGCCCGCACCGCCGGGCAAGGACATCCACTATGCCCCGATTGCACCCGGTGACGCCGTGCGCGGCGTCGCACTCGACGAGTACCGGCAGACGGGCTTCTCTGGCTACTACGAGCGTGTTGAGACCTCCGTGGAGCCGGGGGTTGAGCCCTACACGCTTCCGCTGAAGCCCGAGGACATCGCCAACTACGCGGCCCTGGAGGGCAGCTATCACTTCGATGAGGCCACGCTCAGGGCAGCTCCGAAGCTGCTCCTTGCCGACGGCCTCGCTGTGACCCCCAGGCAATGCTCATCGATCCGCGCATTCTGGGATGATCTTGACCTGATGGGCCTGCCTCCCTTCATCACCAGCGATTGTGTCCTGCACGCGTATCACCTGCTGTTCCGCGGCATCCTCGAGCGCCTCGAACGCGACCGCATGTACCCGGACCTGATCGAGTTCTCCGCCATCATGCAGGCGGCGAGTCAGGGGCAGTACCGGGCATTCGATGGCGCGCTGAAGGAGGCGGCACTGCGCAACTGGGCCTACTTCACCGTTGGCAAGAAGCTGCTGGTGCCCTCGGCCGAAGTGCCGGATGACGTGGGGGACATGGTTGCGGAGGAGTTGAAGCTGATCGAGGCGCACGTGGGCATGGAGGACGGACCCGTGCTTGGCTTCGAGCAGGACTACTCGCAGTACGTCCCACGCGGGCACTATGCCGGGGATGCGCGCCTGGAGCCCTACTTCAAGGCGATGATGTGGTACGGGCGCTCGCCGATGCTCCTGCTCGGGAGTGAAGACAACCCGCGTGCCGCGGTGTCGCAGGAGACCGCTGATCGCCATACGGTGCAGGCGATGCTCATCGCCGCCGCGCTCTTCTCCGATGGCGAACAGCTCACACAGGCGCGGAAGCTCTGGCAGCGGCTCTCGTCCGTACCGGCGTTCATGGTCGGCGCGGTGGATGATCTGACCCCGGTCGACTATGCCTCCGGCATGAAGAGCGGGCTCGGCGAGAGTCACGCCTGGACGGTGCTCGCCGACGCCGGCACCATGGCTGCGCTCCGCAACAGCCTTCGGAAGCTCCCGCCGCCGAAGCTCTTCAGCGGCCTGGGCGGTGCCATCTACGGGGAGTTCGGGTGGGACGAAATGGACGCGTGGGTCGAGATCAGCCGGGGCCTGCGGCTGTTCTCTCAGTGCTACAACCCGGATGCGCTGGTGCTGGAGCGCCTCAGTGATCCGACAGTCGGGAAGTATACGGGCCGCGGTCGGCCATTTACGCTGAAGCCGAACGCCGTTGGGGTGCCGGTCCGCGGCATCCCACGTGGGCTGGATGTCTTCCACGTTCTGGGCTCGCAGCGCGCCGGGCAGATACTCGTCGACGAGGGCGATACGGAGTATGAGGGATACCCGGAGACCGTCGCGCGGCTGCAGGCGGAAATGAGCAAGCTGTCTGATGACGAGTGGCATGCGAGCCTTGCGATGGCATGGCTGGACGCCCTCCGCGAGTTGACGGCCACTCACCACGAGCCCGGCTGGCCGACGTTCATGAGCACATCCGCCTGGGAGGACAGGTGCCTGAGCACGGTGCTCGCGTCGAGGACTCAGTTGCGCCATGACACCATCCTGTACGCCAAGCAGGCCGCACCGCCATGCGCCGGTGGCCCACCATCGACGCCCCAGCCGGTCGTGGGGTATGTGGAGCCGGTGCCGGAGTTCTGGGCGCGCCTCCTCGCGATGACACAGATGACGCTGAAAGGCCTGACGGCGATGGACTTGCTCGACCAGGCCACCGGCGAGAGCCTGCGAACCACCTCAGAGTTGATCGAGAAGCTGCACGCGATCTCGGTGCGGGAGCTTGAGGGCAAGACGCTCAGGCAGCAGGATTACGACTTCATCGACGAGTTTGGCGACCTGCTGGAAGACGCCGTGTCGCCGGTGCAATCGGCATCTGTCGCGGCGGGGGACAGTTGGAGCGAGCCGGACTGGGGCGGGTATGACCGTCTCTCTCCGGCGCTGGTGATCGACACCTTCACCGAACTCGACCCACCGGCGATGGTGCTGCAGGAGGGTGTCGGGGAGTTCCGCACCATGCTGGTCGCCTACAAGCTCCCGCAGGGGCACATCGTGGTGGGCGCGGGGCCGGTCTTCTCCTACTACGAGTTCAAGCACCCGA
>DPJP01000286.1:0-5597 GCA_003542955.1 Armatimonadota bacterium | reverse complement strand
GAAGTGGCGGGAGATGCTCAACTCGGGCAAGGCCCCGAAGCCGCCGAAGTGGACGCAGAGCTCCATGGTGGGGAAGTAGGGGAGTGGCGCGGAAGCGGGAGTGCACGACACGATGCGCGCCTTTCGCGGCGCCCGGCGCTATGGTAAGATAGGCGGCAATGTCCCCCTCAACGCGCGGTAGAGATCTGCAGATGCAGTTGCCGGTGACGGCCGAGGCCACTGTGCCTTCAGGCGTCAACGGCATCCTGCCTGGCGACATGCCTGTGCATTCGTGGTACAGCTTCGTGCTGTCGTTCCCGCCGCACCTGGTGCGCGAGTACCTGCGCAGGTTCGATATCGGACCGACCGCGATGGTGCTCGACCCCTTCTCCGGCACCGGCACCACTCCGGTTGAGTGCAAGAAGCTTGGCATCCCCGGTTGCGGGATTGAGGCCATCCCGGTCGTGCATTTCGCGGGGTCCACCAAGGTTGACTGGGCGATAGACCACGGAGAACTGATCGGGCACGCCGAGCGCGTGGCCGCGACGGCACGCGAACGACTATCAAATGACGGGCTGACGGATGGTGGAGGCACTGGTCCGCCGCATGACTGTCTCCTGTCGCTGGAGCCCGACCAGCAACGGCTCCTCATCAGCGACTCGATCAGCCCCCTGCCGCTGCATCGGACGCTCACGCTCCTCGAGGCCCTACGTACTCATACGGACGAACGGTTCCGGCGGCATGAGTTGCTGGCCCTTGCGAGTGTGCTCCCCACTGCAATCGGCAATCTGCGCTTTGGGCCGGAGGTCGGGGTTGGGGCGATACGCCAGGACGCCCCGGTTGTCGACATCTGGCTTGGCGAAGTCCGGGCCATGGCACGCGACCTCGATCAGGTCAAGGAGACGGCCGACACGCCATGCACCATCCACCACGGCGATGCCCGCGAGCCGATGGCGTGCCTGCAGCCGGGGTCAATCGACGCAGTCATCACCTCGCCGCCATATCCGAACGAGAAGGACTACTCACGGGTCGTGCGCCTGGAATCCGTGCTGCTCGGGTTCATGTCGGACAGAGGCGATCTCCGCGCCACCAAGGAAGGCCTGTTGCGGTCCAACACCCGCAACTGCTACAAGGCCGACGAGGATGACGCGTGGATCGCCGAGCACGCGGAGATACAGGAGCTTGCCCGACGGATAGAGGAGCGCCGGATAGAGCTGGGCAAGGACTCCGGCTTCGAGCGGATGTATGCGCGCGCGACGAAGCTCTACTTCGGCGGCATGGCCAGACATTTCGCCAACCTCCGCGAGGCGCTGCGGCCGGGGGCCAAGCTGGCATACGTGGTGGGAGACCAGGCGTCGTATCTGCGCGTGATGATCCGCACCGGTCAATTGCTGGCCGACATTGCGGAATCCCTGGGCTACCGCGTGCTGGGGATCGATCTGTTCCGCACGCGCATGGCGACGGCGACGCGTGCGCAGTTGCGCGAGGAAGTCGTGCTGCTCGAGTGGCCGGGGTGAAGAGTGCCGCTGCATCGCGTCGCCAGACGCAATGTGGACGCCGGGCAATCTGCACAGTCGTTGCGCCGCGCGGATTGTATCTGTTTGGGTGTCCGCAGAGACGTACTTCATCGCCGGGTCTGGGGGGCTCTGAGCCCTGAGCGCACGTGCGCACGGAGTCTGGGCCAGCGCCCCACGGTGTCAGCCGTTCACATATTGTCCGAACACGAGCCCTCTGTGCTCATTCAACTCGCTCCACATACAGCGCAGTCTCCGGGCCGATGCCCGGGGGCGCGGGCCATGTGGTATCCCCTCCGGCGACCTCGATCCGCGGCTGCACGATGGTGAGCCCCGTCGCGCAATCCAGCCAGGTGAGTGTGCAGGTCATGCGCGGCAGGCCGCTCAGGCCCAGCGCGCCCGTGCGTTGACCGCTCCATGCCACCCAGGCGCGATCCGGCGCTGCCATGACGTACTCCGTGTCGCCGCGGGCAAGCTCATCATGGGGCGCCAGGGACTCGAGTGGAGTCTGCTCCATGAAGCGCACCAGGCGCCCGCAGGCCTCGAGGTCGGCGGCAGGTGTGCTCGCGACATCCATGCCCAGCACCATCACGTACGCGCCGGCCATCGCGCAGGCCCAGAGCTTGCGGCGCAGGTCCGCCCCGGTGCCGAAGTCGGCCGCCTCCGCGAGGTTGAGGCTGTAGCGCCCGCGCGCGTCGTGCCAGGCCCTGATCAGCCCCTCATGCAGCTCGGGCGCGATCGGCACGTTGTACTGGATGGCGAACTGGTCGATATTGGGGTCATCGGCGGACTCGGTGAAGTCGAGCCCGTTGAGCTTGTGGACCGCAATCGGGTGCCGGTGATCGTCGGCGGCTGCGATGATTGCCGCGATGGCGCTCACCCGCGCCGGCGAGTAGCGCTCCTCATATTCCTCCGCCACGCACCAGATCAGGTTGCGGTGATGCTCGAAGCGGTCGACGAGCGTGCGCAGAAAGCGCGCCTCGTCCTCTCCGACCGTGTCTCCGGTGTCCCAGATGCGCGCGCTGTCGTCGTAGATGAACAGGTAGATGATGATCCCGGCCTCGTCCATGGCGCGGAACCAGCCCTCCCACTGCGCGAGCACAGTCTCGTTGATCCCGCGCGCGGGGTCGTGGTTGATGAACGGGTTCTGTGTGGGGTCACCGTCGCCCCCGTGAGAGCGCACGGCCATCAGGTAGATGCAGTTTGCGCCGGTGGGCGCCAGGCGCTCGATCAGCTCGATCTGATCGCCTGCGCGCGTGCCGTCGGCCTGCAGCTCGCCTCGGTAGAGGAAGCCCTCCGGGTCTCCGGGGCCACACATAAAGAAGGGGCCCTCGCCGTGGCGTCGGAGCCATTGCGGGTGTGCGGGGTCGGCCGTCACCTGCCCGAGCATCGGAGAGGGCAGGGCGGCGCTCGCAAGCAGACCCAGGGCGGCGTCCTGGTCGGCACTGCCCTCCATAGTGCTCTCGTTCCAGCTCGCGATCAGGTCCAGGCTGGGGATCACGAATATGCCCTCGTGCCCGCCATGCCCGAGCGCGGCATAGGTGTCGGCAGGGGCCGAAGGCCAGTTCCGGGCGCCCGTGCGATCGACCCCGTTGGTCCACCACAGCCAACTGTAGCTGCCGAGGTGGTCGCCCTGGTTATCCGGCACCTGCTTGCTCCCCATGGTGCGTTGGCCGGAGATCATCTCCGCAGCGACCCCTGCGGTGCGCGGGATGGAGTTGGGCAGGGGGCTTGAGACGGCCATGCGCGCGTGACCGGGGCTCATGAGCGTGCGGTCGCGCCATTGGCCCTCCCGCAGGTACAGCAGGCCGAAGCGGGCGAAGTCACGCGGGGAGACGGAAAGCCGCCCGGGGCGGTCACCGGTACCGAATGCCATGAAGGTCGGGTTGTCCTCGCAACCGATGGGTTCAGTCAGCAGCGGGTGAAGCACGGAGCTGTCAACGTTCTCCCAGGCGGCCCCGTAGACGCGCTGGAAGAGGCAATCCCAGAACAGCGCCATCTGCCAGTCGTTGTAGTCGTAGGCGCTACCCGGCGGCTCGGCGACGCCGTAGCAGGATACCTGGTTGGCCATCTGACGCCACGTGATGTCGCGGTCCTTGAACCCGAGCGCGGCGTTGATCTCCGCCAGGCGCGGCTCGAACTCGACGACGGGCTGATCGAGACTGGGGATGCGACCGTCCTCGACGGCGCGGAACAGGAAGTGGGCATACCAGGTCTTGGCTGCTGAAGCCACGTCACCGCGGCGGGCGGCGTCTCCCCAGGTGAAGACCATGTATCCGCCGCGCACAACGCAGCCGCGCCCGCCGACGCGTTGCGCGAACTCTGCCAGCCGCGCGGCGTCGAGCCCGACGGCGGCCGGCTCGCGTGTTTCCCAACTCTGCCCGGGCCAGACGAGAGCGCTCTCAGGCGGCCCATCGGCAGCGACCTCGCCGCCAACCGCACAGATGGCTCCGAGCACGGCAACAACTATGTACCCCCTGCCACACCGCATCGCTTTTCCTCCGTATCCGCGTCGCCTGGCGGGCCCGTCTGCGGCTCGGGTGCGGGTCATCCCTGCAGCCGATACCGCGGTACGCCGTTGCTTCTGACCCGCCGGCGCAGGGTTGGTTTCCGAGCATCTCAACGCGGGTATACCAGAGGTGACAACCGGTCCCGCTGACGACGGGTAGGGGGAATTGCGCGGCAATCTTGACTTGGTTGTGGGGATTGGCTATACTAAGTCTCCGCAACAGGGGAGCTTGCCACGTGTACCTTGTCAAGGCACACCGAAATACTATGCTGCTTGGAATCTGTGATTGAGTTCAACGACGCCGGGGGTCGCATCGCACCGCCGTGCACCGCGATTGGACCTCCGCACCGGCCATATACTGTCCTCACGTCGTTCGCGTTCGACGTTCACGCCCGTCAGACGTCTGACGAACTGAGGAGGTAACACATGGCGGAACTGGGCGACCGTCGGCTTATTGCCTTCGAGGCAATGCCGGATGAGCAGGTCGTCAAGCATGCCAAGCGAGGTTCAAGGTCTGCCACCCAGCACTTGTTGAGCAAATATCGCTCACTGGTCGAGGGCAAAGCCAAGTCATACTTCCTGATCGGCGCCGAGCACGATGACGTCGTGCAGGAGGGAATGATCGGGCTGTTCAAAGCCATCAGGGACTTCTCCGAGGAGAACCTCTCGGCCTTCAAGTCATTCGCAGAACTGTGCATCACGCGGCAAATCATCACAGCAATCAAAACAGCCACAAGGCAGAAACATTCCCCGCTGAACTACTCGATCTCGATGGACATGCCCATCGACGACGCTGACGGCGACTGCACCGTGCGCGATACCGTCACGGTGCCGGCTCCGGACGACCCGCACCGTGCTGCACGGGGCAAGCAGTTCTATACCGAGATTCAGCGCTACATTCGTCGCGATCTTTCCCGGCTCGAGGCCGACGCGCTGCTGCTTTACATGAACGGGCGCTCGTACCAGCAGATTGCCAAAGAGCTGTCGTGTGGGGTCAAGCAAGTCGACAACGCTCTCCAGCGTGCGAAGAAGAAGATGGGCCGTGCCCTGAACGATACCAGAGCCGAGGCCGGCGCACAGCCCGACACGGACTCAGAGCCGACGTAGCTCAGTTGGTAGAGCAGGGCACTTGTAATGCCCAGGTCGTCCGTTCGAATCGGATCGTCGGCTCCAGTTTCGTCCATGGCCGGCTCCGCCTGCCGCGGGGCCGTCAGATGTCTTAGTGCAAGACGCTGCTTCTTCCAGCCGTGCAGCGGAGAGCAGCGTCTTGGTTGTTCTTGACAATGGAGGGGTGCCCGAGTGGCCAAAGGGAGCAGACTGTAAATCTGCCGGCGATCGCCTTCCGAGGTTCGAATCCTCGCCCCTCCACCAGACAGTTTGGACGCCCACGTAGCTCAGTCGGCAGAGCGTGTCCTTGGTAAGGACAAGGTCACCGGTTCGATCCCGGTCGTGGGCTCCAGCAATGCTCACCCGCCCCGCCGCCGGGCAATTCCACCGGCCGCCGGGACACGGCTCGCCATACCTGACGCTCTCTGGGCCGACTCGTCATTTCGCCTGTTGCAGGAGGAGACTCATGGCAAAAGAGAAGTTCGTAC
>DPJP01000374.1:17960-30938 GCA_003542955.1 Armatimonadota bacterium | reverse complement strand
CCGCCGTCCGCCGTTGCCGTTCAGAGCCAGCCGCAGATGGTCCACATCACCGGCGTGCGGTCGTAGACGACCTTGAGCTGCTTGTCGATCTCGCCCATCGGGTCGCAGCCGTAGCGGCGCTCGAACTCCTCATGCATCGCCTGCTCGACGCTCGTGATCTCGGTGATCGGCAGATCGACCCACACATTGCCCTTCCAGGCGCTCTCACGGATGCCGATCCACAGCTCCATGTCGCGGCGGGCATTCTCCGGGCCGTACACGAGCGGCTCGCCCTCGACGACGGCCCGGTACAGGCTCTCGAGGTAGGTGGCCTTGGAGACCGCATCGTCGTCGCAGATGCCATATTTCGCGTAGGGGTTCTCCCAGACGACGGGCGGGTCGGTGTCTACCTTGACGCATTCGAGCACGCGCTTGCCGTCGCGCTCACCGTAGACCCACTCGATTGGGTAGTGGCGCTCGCGCTCGGTTGAGCCTGCTTCGAAGTCATCCGTGAGCTGCTGGAGTGTCGCCGGGTCGTCGAGCACCAGCGCCTCGCCGTGCTTGTGGCCTTTGGCGCCCTCGATCACTGTTGAGACTGCGCCGATGAAGCCGTGGGTGCCCTCGACATCCCATGAGTGGCGCCACACAGGCCGTTTGGGCGGCATCTCGAAGATGCAGTGGGCGTGGCCCGGGAACTTGATGAGCCCGCCGTCCCACATCGTGTGCGTCATCGGCTCGCCGCCGTAGCTGATCATGTTGACCACGGGCACCTTGCCGTCCCATCCGAGCACGCGCTCGGCCTCAGCCCCGGCGAGCTTGCGGATGGCGGAGAAGCCGTGGTATGCGCCGCAGGGGTACTTCAGCCGCATGTGAGTGACCTCACCGATGAGGCCGGCCTCATGGACGATCTTCTGCTTGAGGCGCTCCCGCGGCCAGGTCCAGGTGTTCTCACAGACCTCCATGAGGACGCCCTTCTCCTCGCACCTGGCGGTGATGGCGTCGGCCTGCTGGAGGCTGAAGGCGATGGGAATCTCGTTGAGGATGTGACAGCCCGCTTCCGCCGCCGTCATGCAGACGGCGAAGGTCGAGTCGGTTGGCGTGAGGCGCACGACGGCGTCCGGCTTGCCCTTCTCGAAGAGGTCGTCGAGGTTGGTGTAGACCTCGGGGATGTCGAACTCCTCGGCGGCGGCCCGGGCATTGTCCTCATTGATGTCCATGATGGCGCACTGGTCGTACATATCATGGAGCTGGTTGATAACCTCGAAGAACCCGCTGCTGCGTGCGCCGATGGCCGAGCCGGCCCCGATGCAGGCGATGCGCAGTTTGTCCATGTACTTCCCCCTCCCGGCTGTTGAAGATAGTCGGACACTCGATGCTCCCCCGCGCTCATTCCGGCTGTCCGCCCCGTATCTGGGCCACGAGGTCGAGGTAGAGTTGCGCGTACTTCCCCCAGATGGTGTCGGGGACCTTCTCGGTCACGGCCTTCCAGGTGGCCTCAGCGCCGTCGAGATCGCGGCTGTAGGCAACTGCGAGCCCGTACCAGTAGAGCGCCTCGTAGTAGCGGGCGTGCTCGGAGTCATGACTCTCAACCCAGGTCTTGAACTGGTCGAGGGGCGGAGCTTCGCTGTCGGCATTGAGCAGCGCGATCGGCCGGTCGAGCAGGTAGCTCTCGGGCGGGGCCAACTCCTCCGTGATGCGTTCGTCGATGTACTCGACAAGCTGCCGCGCGCGGGCCGACTGGTCGGAGCGGTTGCAGAAGGTGAGCAGCTCCGCGGCCTGTGCGAGTGTCGCGGTCTGGTCGGTGTATGCCTGCCAGAGAACCTTGAGACCGTCGAGTTTGGGGACGGTTGCGATGGCCTGCTTCGCGATAACGTCAAACAGCGGCGCGGCGCGGTAGCCGACGACAAGCTGAAGCACGGTCTCATCGGGCATGATGAAGGCTGTTGCGGGTATTCCGCCGTCAAAACCCAGGCGCTGGGCGAGTTCGCTGTTGTCCTCCGCCACCAGCGTCACCGATACGAAAGCCGAGAGCGTCTCGATGACGGCGGCGTCGGTGTGAACTTCGTCGCGCATCTTGTCGCACCACGGGCACCAGTCACCGCCGAAGTAGACCATGAGCGGCTTGTTCTGCTCGACAGCCAGTGCGAGCGCTGCATTGTAGTCGGTCTGCCAGTCGATAGCGGCGGGTGCTGCGGCGATGCAGGTCAGGGCGGTTGCGGCGGTGAATAGTATGGTCCATCCGGTTCTCACGTTCATCACTCGGTTCTCCGGGCTCGCGCCCGTGTGGATGTGTGCGGAACTGCCTGGGAGCAGGTGGGTGTTGTGGATGTCGGCGCCGGTCTGCACGCAGTCAGGTGCTTAGACTTGTGCCGGCTCAGAGTGTTTTCCCGGTCTGTATGCGGCGGCTCTACGCTGGATTGTAGCACATACTCCCGCCGTGCATCAGATCACTTCCGGAGGTGGAGAGAGATGGCTGTCAAGTGGGGCGTTATCGGCGCGGGCGGCATCGCCGACCGCAGGACCATTCCCGAGGGTATCCTCGGCGCGAGCAATGCCGAACTCGTCGCGGTCCAGGACATCAGCGGCGAGCGCATCGCCGAGGTCGCGGCGAAGTACGGTGTCACGAAGTACGACAGGGAGTTCGATGTACTGGCGGACGACAGTGTCGATGCCGTGTACATTGCCACGCCGAACCATCTGCATCACGCACAGGTGCTGGCAGCCGCCGAGGCGGGCAAGCACGTGCTGTGCGAGAAGCCGCTGGCACTCACATTGCCCGAATGCGAGGAGATGGTGGAGGCTTGCCGGGCGGCGGGTGTGAAGCTGGGGATCAACTTCATGATGCGCTTCCATGCCTGCCACGAGAAGATGCGGCAGATAGTGGCTGACGGCGAACTGGGAACGGCCGTGATGGGGCGCGCCGAACTGACGTGTTGGTATCCGCCCATACCGGGCGCTTTCCGGCAGGACCCGGCCCTTGGTGGTGGCGGCGCCTTCGCCGATATGGGCAACCACTGCGTCGACCTGCTCGAGTACATCTTCGGCCCCACAAAGCGGGTCTCATGCTTCATCGGCAACCTGGTGCAGGACTACGCTGCCGAGGACACCGCGGTCGCGCTGCTGGAGTTCGAGAGCGGCGCCAAAGGCGTCGTGGATGCGCTCTTCAACGTGCCGGATGCCGCGGCGCGCAACGCGCTGGAGGTCTATGGCTCGAAGGGCTCTCTGGTGACCTTCGGCACCATCGGCCAGGGCTCGGGCGGCAGCATCACCGCCGTCGTCGAGCGCGGCGACAAGGGCTACGATGCCGGTCAGGCCCGCAACGACGACCCATCCGAGGTTGTCGAGCCGGAGCCGGTCAACATCTACGCCGCGCACATCGAGGCCTTCTGCGACGCGGTCATCAACGATACTGAGCCGCCGATCAGCGGCGAGGACGGTATCTGGAGCCACAAGGTGATTGAGGCCTGCTACGAGTCCGCGAAGACCGGACAGGCCATCGAGATTGAGTAGTCGCACACACATCGCGCCGCGTCTTTGCCGACATGGCGCGCAGGAGGGACACAACTCATGCCCACAGTAGCAACCTTTGGCGAAATCATGCTGCGCCTGAAGCCGCCGGACTTTCTGCGCTTCACGCAGACGAGCCTGTTCGAGGCCACCTATGGCGGCGGGGAGGCCAATGTAGCCATCAGCCTGGCCAACTTCGGCGTCGGCGCGCGCTTCATCACCGCACTGCCTGCCAACCCGATCGGGGACGCATGCCTCAACTCGGTGCGCCAGTACGGTGTGGATACCAACTCCATCGTCCGGCAGGGCAACCGACTGGGTATCTACTTCCTGGAGGCGGGCGCCGTCCAGCGGCCGTCGAAGGTCGTCTATGACCGCGCGGGCGCTTCGATTGCCGAGATCAAGCCCGGTGACATCAACTGGGACACGGCGCTGGACGGGGTGGACTGGTTCCACTGGACCGGTATCACGCCGGCCATATCCGAGGGCGCCGCGGAAGTGTGCAAGGAAGGTATTCTCGCAGCCAAGGCCAGGGGGATCACGGTCTCGGCCGACCTGAACTTCCGCAAGAACCTCTGGAAGTGGGGCAAGAGCGCCAGTGAGGTCATGCCAGACCTGGTGAGCAACATCGACATCGCCATCGGCAACGAGGAGGACGCCGACAAAGTGTTCGGCATCGCAGCGCCGGGGGCGGATGTCGAGGGCGGCCATGTGCAGGCGGACGCGTACCGCTATGTCGCGGAGAAGCTGATGGAGCGCTTCCCGGGGCTGAAGACCGTCTGCATCACGCTACGCGGGAGCGTAAGCGCCTCCCACAACACCTGGAGCGGCGTGCTGTTCGACGGCAAAAAGCTGTATGTGGGCCCGGATTACGACATCACCCACATCGTTGACCGCGTGGGCGGCGGCGACAGCTTTGCGGCCGGGATGATCTACTCGATGCTGAGCGAGAAGTCGCCGCAGGAGTGCATCGACTTCGCCGTCTCGGCGAGCTGTCTCAAGCACACCATCCACGGCGACCCGAACCAGGTGTCAGTCGATGAGGTCATGCACCTGATCAAGTCGGGGGGCTCAGGCCGCGTGCAGCGGTAGCGCACACTCGATATCCGGCGCGATGAAGGGGAGGCCGCGAGGTCTCCCCTTTTCTGTTGCTGCCGAGGTTCCACGGAGGGCGAGTCTAACGAGTCCATCGCGCGCCGTACATCTCCTCCAGACTTGCTGCAGGTTTCGGGTCCTATCGGTGGAACCTGTGCGCATCACACGGATGGCGCACACCAGGGGACTGATTGTGTATGCCGAAACCATGGCAATTGCTCGTTGTGCCGGGATCGCACTTCGACCTCGGATGGGTTGGTTCGATCGGTGAGACGCTGCAGTATTGCGATGACATCATCAAGCGGGCGGTCGAGGACATCACCGGGCAACAGCCGGACTACCGCTTCACGATCGAGTACGCCCTGTTCGCGAAGCATGCCGTGGAGCGCTACCCGGAGCTGCTGGAGGTCATCCGGGGGCTCGTGGTTGAGGGCCGGGTCGAGGTATGCCCCTCCTACACCGGCATGATGGACCAGGTCTACGACGGGGAGACGACACTGCGCAACCTCGTGTACGGGAAGCGGTGGTGCCGGGAGGTGCTGGGGTCCGATCCCCGGACCGCGCAGCAGACGGACTGTCCGGGCCACTGCCGGCAGTTGCCGCAGTTTCTGCGCATCTGCGGCATCGACAACCTCGTCCACTCGCGCTTCGGGCCGGAGCGGGTACCCTACATCTGGGAAGCTCCCGATGGCTCGACCGTGACGACGATGAACCACATGCACGGCGTCTATCCGGGCATCTACCAGCCCTTCGCGATGGGGTACGGGTGTGCGCTGCCGTTACGGGGTGACTACGCCGCCGCCGTCGACGGCATCAAGACCCAGTTAGGCCTCATCGAGGACACGTGTCCGTCACGCTGGGGGCTGATGGGGGACGAGAGCGACTGCCTGTTCGGCGACCCGGTGATAGTGGCCAATATCGCGCGCTGGAACGATGAGCATGGAGACATCGCCCGGATGCGTTTCGGGGTGATCTCCGACTACTTCGCGCAGATGCCGAGCGAGGTGACCGAGCAGCTCCCGACCTTCACCGGCGAGGCGCCGTATGAGTTCTACACCCTGCCGGCGGTGGTACCCATGACCTACAAGGCCGGGCGGCGGGCGGAGAACCTGTTGGCCGCGGCCGAGAAGCTCTCATGCGTGCGCCAGATGCTCGGCCTGGGCCGCTATGCCGCGCACGAACTCGAGGCAGCCTGGGAGCGGCTCTTCTACTCCCACGATCACAACGTGGGCGGGCGGCATGGCGAACTCAACGATATGGTGCGCACGCGCTTTGCCGAGTACGCGGAGGCAGTGGCGCAGAACGAACTCGACGAGGCCATGACGGCCCTCACCACGCACATCGGGTATGGGCGCGAGCAGACACCGGTCGTGGTCTTCAATGCGCTCTCCTGGCGGCGGTCGGAGCCGGTCGAGAGCTACCTGGAGTTCTTCGGCGACTATGAAGGCATCCGGCTTGTGTCAGGCAGCGGCGAGGAGGTCCCCTGCGNNAGGTCACCCATGTCGAGAACTCGACCGACACCCAGGCACGCATCTACTTCACCTTCGTGCCGCCGTGCGTGCCCTCGATCGGCTATACCACCGTGTACGCGGAGCCCATGTCCGACGGAGAGCACGGTGTACCTACCATCTGTGACGATGGTGAGCCCTCGCTCAGCGTAGGCGCCGGCTACCTGGAGATGGAGGGCGGATGGCCCGTCGCGTGGGAGTACGACGGCGAAATGCTGCTGCTGCCCGACAACAGCGATCTCGGCCACATCTGCGCGGAGAGAGACATCGCCGACACCGTGCGTGAGGAGTTCACGGGAGACAGACAGGAGGTCGAGTGGTCGCTGGGCGAGATGATAGCCGATGGTCCGGTGTTCCAGGCGATCCAGCGCGAGGGCTACCTGCCACAGACCACGATCACGCAGCAGCTGATCCTGTACAGGGACCTCAGCTACATGGACCTGCGCACCGTCATCGATTGGACGCAGATGCGCGATGTGCAGATACGCATGGCGCTCCCCTTCGACATACCCGACGGCGCCATCACGTATGAGAGCCCTTACTGCGCGGTGCGCATGCCCGACGACGAGATGCCCGGCACCTACCGCGGGAGCGGCGGGCGGTACCTGCAGAAGTGGGTCGACCTGAGTAACACTGACTGCGGGATCACGGTCGCGAGCAACTCAGCCGGCTACAGCCTCGGTGAAGGCGCCATCACCCCGGTGCTGCTGCGCGATGGGGCGAGCTGCGGGGCGCGCTGCTACCGCACCGACCTGCGGGGCAGGCACGAGTTCGTCCACCGCCTTGTCCCCCATCGTGGCAGTTGGTCTGAGAGCCTCAGCCACCTGGCAGGGTGGGAGCTCAACTGCCCGCTGTCACAGTGCAGGATGAACATCATGCGGCCGATTGAGCCTGTCGTCGGCGAGCAGTTCCTGCCGCAGGAGCGCTCGTTCTGTTTCACGGACCGCCGCGAGATTGCCGTCACGGCGATGAAGCAGGCCTACGACGGCAACGGCTACATCCTGCGTATCGTGGACCTGGTCGGCAAGGGCGGCGAGGTCAAGGTCGAGTTCGCCAGCGATCTCATCTCCGCGCATGAGACCGACGCGCTGGAGCAGGGCGTACAGCCGCTGGGTCTGCAGCATGCGAAGGGCTTCACGCTGACTACGCGCCCGTTCGGCATCCACACAGTGCGGGTGGTGCTGAGCGAGAGCAGGTGACGAGGCCTGACCACAGCCGTTCTCATCTCCGACCGCAGCACCACCCCGAGCACTGGAGGCACTGTTGTGAGCGACATCGAGATAAATCATGCCCTGATAGCGGCCACGCCGCGCATCAACCTGCCTGCCGCACTCTCGGATGACTGGGTACGCCTCTATGCCGAGCCCCTCGCCCGCTGGGCGCCGCTTGCCGTGGAGACCTACCAGCCTTGGGACGGCCGCCCCGGCGCCGGGCACTTCTACGGCGGCAGCTACTGGTACGGGCTGGAAAGCTCCTATACGGCCTTCATTGTGGCCGTATGCTATCGGGCTGTGAAGGCACTCGGCCTCGAGTGCGCCACACCGGCGGAGAGGCTGCTCGAGACGGCCGTTGGCGCGGTGCGCTACCTGGGCTTCACGCACATGTCGGGGCCGGAGGACTGTGTGCGCGTGGACGGCCCGAACCCCCACTGCGCCAAGCGCAAGTGGGGCGAAAGCCACCCGACGCTGACGTGGCCGGGGATGGCCTTCTTCATGTCGTCACAGACGGGCGGCAGCGTCGTCGGGATGGGCATGGCGGCGATGCTGCTGTGGGACGAGATAGACGACGAGACCCGGCAACTGGCGCTCAATGTGGCCGAGTGGTATGCAGACCGCTGGTGTGACGAGCCACCGAAGGTCGGGACGTATTACGATACGCAGATCGAGGAGAACGGCTGGACAGCGCACGCGCTGGATTTCGCCGCGTGTATCATGCCCGAGCATCCACGCCAGGAGAGGTGGCGTCAGGCGGCAGACTGGTGGATCGCCAACATCATCGTCACTCCGTACGACTGCGGGCGCAACCATGCCGAGCTGCAGGGCAAGCCAGTCAGGGAGTGGACGGTCGGGGCGACCACGCACCCGGATTTCACCGCCGAGAACCACGACTTCGTGCACCCGAGCTACATGGCCAGCGGCCTGGGCTACACCGCCAACATCATGCTCCACCATCGGATAGCCGGGTACGAGCCGCCTGAGGTGTGCCGGCTCAACCGGGAGGCCCTCTACCGCACGCTGAAGCTCTTCGCGGAGCGCGACGGGGCGCTGGGCGCGGTCCAGAGCATGGATTGGTGGTACCTGACGCACTACCACAACTCGTTTATCCATGCCGGCATGAACGTGCTGTTCGGGGACGTCCATGCGGCCTACCTCGAGCGCGAGTGCGCCGCGAATGCCCGCAGGATCGTCGACAGCCTGCCGGCGGGGCATCTGTACACACCCGACCCGGGCGCATACAAGCTCAACCAGTACCAGTCAATGCGCACGGCCGAGCGCGGGGCGATGAACTCCTATGCCCAGGCGCTACTGCTGCACTGGGTGCTCGGCGACGGCGTTGAGCCCTGCGCGGCAGACGAATTCAGCGAGTGGCAGCAGGGCGCGTACGTGTTCGAGAATGGCGGCACTGCGCTCCGCAACGGCGAGAACTCCCGCGCGGCGCTCTCATGGCGCAACAGGCCGGTCGTCATCGTCCAGCCGCGGGCCGGCTCGTGGGCGATCACACCGCATCCCACGAGCCTGGCGGGCACGTTCGTGTGCGATCCGCCGCGCTCAAGCGCCATGCGCGAACTGGCCAACACAGTGCGCGCAGACTGCGAGACCATGTGCGCATTCTCCCGCGTCGAGCGTACCGCGGGCGCGATCATCCAGTATCTGGCGCTTGTGGCGCCCTGTGACGATGTCGCCTACTACTTCGACACTGCCGTTGCCGCGGGCGATGTGACGATTACGGAGCAGCGCAGTGGTGAGGTCGGCGTGCGGAATGAGGATTACTTCGCTCTTCCCGGCGTTGCCCCCGGCCGGCGCACGCTCTTCTCCGAAGGCGGCGAATTCAGAAGCGCCTCAGGTTTGGGGCCGGAGGACGAGTGGTTCCGGACGCAGATGACCGACTGGGTCAATGTCGACGATCAAATCGGCTACATCGTCTTCGGCAGCAAGGGGATCGCGTACCAGGCGAAGCATGTCTATCCATCCTACACGGGGATGGAGGACTTCCTGATGCTCTCGTATTCGGATGAGCGGACGGACTATGCGGCCGGGGACACGATTTCCAGTATTGCGGCCGCCATCTACCCGAACGAACTGTCGGAGCAGACGCGCAACAAGCCGGGGAGCGTCCTTCGCGCCGCCGAGCACCGCTCCGCCGACGCCATCCTCACGGCGACCGGGCTGGCGGCTGTCAACCGCTCCCGACACCGCGCCCAGTTACAGCTCCACTTCGAGCCAAAGGGCTGGGACATGCTCCCCGTCCCTTACGGCGCGACGGCATCCTGGAATGGGCGCATCCTGTCCTACACACTCGTGATAGACGCGTTCTCGGCCGTCTTCCTTCCCTGCGGGGCCGCACTCTCCAGCTACAAGCCCTGGAGCGCCCACATCACAACGACGGGCCTGAAGTTCGTCAAGCTCGCCGACGGAGAGACCGGCGAGCTGGACCTGATGGTGGATGGAGAAGTGACGTCAGTCCACCTCTGGCCCGGCAGGTTCGAGCACCTGGAGCTGTAGCTCCGCCGCCTCACCATCGGTTCAGCGAGATAGCGCCACCCTCGACCTTCGGCTGGTTGGCAAACTCCTGGAACCGGAAGCGGTAGGTCACCTCGTCGAGGCGGGCGATATCGTCATCGTGGATCTCGATATCGAACAGCTCGTACATCGGGTCGAAGTGCTCCGGCCTGCTGCCACCGATGATCGGTGTGGTGATGTAGTCCTTGCTGATCACCCACTTGACCGCGAGCTGATTCATGCCAATACCGTACCTGCCCGCCATCGCTTGGACCTCATCCAGGACGTCGAACACCTCGTCGGTCAGGGCATCCTGCATCATCGGGATGACCTCGAGACGACTGCCCTCGGGTATCGGCTCACCGCGCCCGTACTTGCCCGTCAGAATGCCCCCGCACAGGGGACCGTAGGTCATCAGGGCGATGTTGAAGCGCTTGCAGAAGTGCACCGTCTCGTTCTCGATCACCCGGTCGAGCAGGTTGTAGCGCACTTGGAGCGAGATGAGCGGCTCCCAGCCGCGCAGCGCCGCCAGCCCGAGCTGATGTGCCACCTGCCAAGCGTAGTGATTGGCGACACCGAGGTGTCGTACCTTGCCTTGCTTGACGAGAGTGTCGAGGGTCGAGTAGGTCTCCTCGACCGGCGTGTTTGGGTCCGGGTGGTGCAGTTGGTAGAGGTCGATGTAGTCAGTCTGCAGGCGCCGGAGGCTGTCCTCGACCGCGCGCATGATGTGGAAGCGCGAACAGCCGCGACCACCCGGCCACTTGTACATGGGGACCCAGCACTTGGTCGCCAGCACGATGCCGTCACGCTTGCCCTTGAGCGCCTTCCCAAGCTCGACTTCACCCTGTCCGCGCCCGTAGCCATCCGCAGTATCGAAGAAGTTGATGCCCTGGTCGATAGCCTTGTGGACGCTCGCGATGGCCTCCGCCTCGCTGACCCTCTCGTAGTAGTTCATCGCGCCCCAGCAGAGCTTCGAGACCTTGAGGCCTGAGTTGCCGTACTGGACGTATTCCACTCTGACAACCTCCCCCACGTCGCTGATGTCGCCACGCCCCGTCCAATCCGCGCACGGAGGGCGAAGCATGAGGCGCATGTGAGTCCTTCCGTGCGCGCAGACGTGAACCTTCATCACTCGATGTCAAGGGTTGCAGCCGCTCTGTGGCGAAGATGTCCGTGTGCTGGAGCGTCGCGATGTCGCACAGCGGAGGAGACACCATGCAGCCGGGGCTGCGGGTGGTATTGCTCGCACTTGCGGTCGTCGTTTCGGGAGGGCTCTCTACCATGGCAGACGCCAGGTTCCAGGCCATTACGCTTGTCGATGGAGCCAACCCGGTGCCCGCCGAGTGGTTGCAGCGGGCGGGCATAGGGTATGTCTACACCAACGTGGCACTCGACCTGGAGACGGGCCCCGACGGTGCGCCCTGCCTGCCACAGAAGGAGCGGGCAGGCTGGGAGCGCCTCCAGGCCGAGTACGGCGCCTCGGGCATCAAGGTGCTCATCATGAGCAACTACTATGCTCACAACCCCGAGGGCACCGACGCATACGACTGCGCCGGCAACAGAATTGACATGGCCTGCCTGCAGAATGACCAGTTCTATGCGTGGATGCGCGACACGATCGTTGCGCAGGCCAGAGCGTACTCAGCCTACTCGGTCTTCGGCGGCTTCGCCTTCGACGATGGCTGGGGCGTGCGCGTGGATTGCGATTACTGCGACACCTGCACGCGGCTGTTCAGGGAACGCTCCGGCCTGGAGCCGCCCGCCTTCGAGGTCCACGGGGGCACGGGTGTGGTCGATGACGACGATGCTCTGCTGCAGTGGGAGCAGTTCCAGCGCGAGGGCCTGCTCCGCTACGCGCGCGAGCAGTCACAGGCGGTGAGATCAGTCTCGGGCGAGTTGCTGATGTACACCATCCCGTCTGACTCCTACTTCTACGGGCGACTGCTCAATGCCAGTATGCCGCGGGAGGCGCTCCCGCGCAGCGCGAGCGCCCTCATCCAGCGCATCGAGCGCATCCAGGTCAGGAACTGGTACCTCTTCCAGGCGTTTCCCTTCCCGCGGGTGCCGGAGGCGGATGAGGACGGCCTGCAGCACTTCGCCGTCGGCTGCCACTTTACGGCCAACTCGCCGAAGCTGGTGCTGTGTACCGAGGGACCATTCCTGCAGAGCTACAACCGCACGCAGATGATGAGCCCCAAGGAGATCGCGCAGATGGCGAGGATCACCGTCACCGAGGGCGGGAACGCCATCTGCTACTGGTGTTCGGGCTCGATGACCGCGGAGTACCCTGACGGCTTCGACGGAATGGAGACGGCAAATCGCGAGATCGTCCGGCTCGGCGAACTCATCGCTGCGCGCAGTCCGGCCGCGGCGGAGGTCGGGCTGCTCTACTCGACGACGACGGAGGTGCTCGAGCAGCCGTGGGAGACCAATCTCAGCGAGCGCTGGGTGCATCTGCACAGCTTCGAGGCGACGGCATTTGCCCTCCTGCGCGGCAATGTGGCGTTCCGCATCGTGATGGAGGATGAGCTCGCCGACGGCGCGCTGGACGGCCTCGACGCGCTTGTGCTCCCGAACGTGCGCTTCCTGAGCGCCTCCGCACACGAGGCCATCACGAGGGCTGCAGCCGACGGGACGGCCGTGCTGGCCGCGGGGGAGTGCGTGGACATCCAGGGCGCTCATCCGCTGGACTATGATGTCACCTTCTGGCACCGGATGATCCGTAGCGGCTACCGGCTGCGCTCGAACATGGATGGACACTACCGGGAGGCCGAGCGCGGGCTGCTGCCGCTGCTCAGGCGACTCGTCGACCAGCAGGTGACCGTCTCCTCGCCGACAGGGATCAGCAAGCTCTATGACCTCCCGCGGGGGAGCCTGTTGATGATCGCCAACTGGGACCTCAAGCAGGCGACATGGGCGGAGATCACCGCACAGAGCCGCTGCCGGGCGAGGGATGCGCTCACCGGGGGCGAGCTGGGCGACCTCGGTGACGGCACCAGCCTGACCGTCCCCATCGCACCGGCCGACTGGCGGGTGCTGGTGCTGGAGTAGGGCGGCGACGCGGCCCTCGAAGCCAGACATCGCCCGGAGACGACTGCCCGGGCTACGCGGAGGGACTGTTCAGGAGTTCTGAGCTTTGGGAACAACAGCTGGGGTCAGGCACTCACAAT
>DPJP01000374.1:2523-17933 GCA_003542955.1 Armatimonadota bacterium | reverse complement strand
AAGGCCGAGCAAAACTGAATTCCGAATGCCTGACCCCGGCCCACCGGCAAGGGCCTCCGACTCGCAGGAGATAACCATCGTTCCCGGTGCCCATATCAGGAGACATCCCGCTCCGCGTGGAGGGTCTCCATCATCGCCCAGATGTTCTCCGCCGGGGTGCCGGCGACGATCTGGTTGCTGCAGCCGATCACGCAGCAGTTCATCTCCTTAGCGTCCTCCAGGGCGGTGCGCGTCTCCTCGATGCAATCCTGCACCGTTCCGGTGTGCAGCACTTCGCTGCGGATGCCACCCAGCAGCGTAAGGTGCGGGAACTTCGCATGCACGTCGCGCATCGGCATGTACTGGCGGTCCAGCTCGTAGAAGCCGGTGATGCCCGAGGCGCCCATGAGGTCGTCTGCCACTGGCCAGACGTTGCCGTCCGTGGCGAAGAGGTGGTGCACCCCTGCAGCCTTGCAGCCCTCGGAGATGATCTGCAGGCGCGGCAGCATGAGATCGTGGAAGACCTTCGGTGAATACAGAGGCCCGCCCTTGCCACAGAAGTCGCCGCCTCCGAAGCAATACGGAAGGCCCATCTGCGCCATCACGCGGGCGTTCTTCGGGCCCATGATTGCGAAGTAGTCCAGATGCGTTGCCACCACGTCGGGCGCGAGGACGGTAGCCTCGAGCCACCATGGGTCCCTGGGGATCGAGCAGCCCACGCCGGTACCGGGGATGCCGTGGGTGGCGCCGAAGCGCTCCAGAGCACGCTTGNNGCCTTCTCCGCGTTTGCCTTGTTGTTCTCCGCGTGGCGCCGGAGGTCATCGATGGTCGGTATTGGCCTGGGCGGCCTGTCGGCGCACATGAATGTCTCGCTGGGGGGATCGAATTGCCAGACTTCCCAGTTGTCGTCCTTCTCGGGGTCGCCGAATACCATCGTGTACTCGTCGATCAGCTTCGAGGGCTTCCTCTGCATGCGCCAGTAACTGGTGCGGACCATGTCCAACTCAAGCTTCAGGCAGATCTCGCAGGCATCATCGAAGGAGCGCTGGAGGAACTCCGCGTGCGCGTCTTCTCCATGGTAGAGCGCCTTGCACTCGCGGTACTGCTGTATGCCGCCACCGACGAAAGCCTCCCGCCCCAGCACGATAGCGCCGGCATGGCCGCTCAGCCCTGCCTGGTAGATCGGCACCTTGTCGGCCGGCCTGTGGGCGAATGCGGCAGCAACCCGTTCCTTCGGTAACATGACCTTCATCGTCCTCCAGTCGAGTACGCGCTTGGACTGCGTTGTCGCTTTGCGAGAGTGCGTATATTCGGAAGGGCGCCGACCTTGACCTGCCCGCGGAGGAAATGGATACGCTCCGTGGAATAGCCACCAGACACGGCGCCAACCCGCACAGAAGAGAGAGACCCGTAATGCACGATGCTTTGCTCACCGACGAACTCAAGGCGATGGCTCTGGCACTGGGGGCCGACCTCGTCGGTATAGCCTCCGCGGGCAGATACGCTGAGGCGCCCCCGGAGATGTCACCGCAGGGCCACCTGCCGGGAGCGACGTCAGTCTTCGTTGTCGCCATCCACCACCCCGATGCCGCCATCGAGCGCAGCGGCAACGAGCACCCTCAGCAGTACGGCGCATACGGCATCCAGGGCACAATGAACACCAAGCTCGAGTGCATCTCCTTCCAGATTGCGCGCAGGATCGAGCAGATGGGGTTCGATGTCATCGCCATCCCGGCCACCAACGTCTGGCGCTTCAGGCCGTATAAGGCAGTGAAGGAGTCGTTTGCCCCCGACCTGTCGAATATCCACGCCGCTGCGGCGGCGGGCATGGGCGAAATCGGCTACAGCGGCCTGCTGCTCACCCCGGAGTTCGGACCCCGCCAGCGCTTCTGTTGCCTGGTTACCGACGCGCCGCTGGTCCCCGATCCGCTGTACGAGGGTCCGCCGCTGTGCGACAACTGCGGCGAGTGCGTCAGGCACTGCCCAACCGACGCGTTCACGAAGGAGACCTCCGGCCGGCATGTCATCAACATCGGCGGCAAGATATTCTCCTACTGCAACAAGAGCAAGTGGCGCTGCTCATGGGCGGAGCACTTCGGGCTCGACCTGGACCTGGACATCCCCGACATCGTCGACGAACAGGTGATCCTCGAATGCCTGGCGCGGGCGGGGCGCCGCGGAGGCGAGATGGGCTCGTGCCTGCGCTATTGCCTCCCACCGCATCTGCGGCTTGATGACCCCGACTACTCGACGGCATACCGGCGCAGACGCCCACACATGGACGAACGCCCGATGGCGGAGCGTGCCGCGGACGACCCGATCAGCATCGATCACCGCGCCACGCTGAGTGTGATCACAGGCCTCCTGGATCGCGAGGCTGATGCAATCGCCATCGTGGACCGGCATACCGCGGCCGAACACGGCTTCGACATCACCCGCGAGCTGCCTGACGCGCAGACACTGATCGCGTTTGCCCACCAGTATCCGAAGACGATGCAGGACCCTGCAAGCAGCGCGGAGTCGCCTGCCCCGCAGGCGCCCGTGGGTGCNNGCTGCGCGAATGGTCCAACTTCGCCGAGTTGGAGCTGTGTCAGTACCTGGAGGCAGTGGGGCACTCGGCGATGCCGGGGCTGCACCTGCCGGCGTCAGTCTACGCCCCGGCGTCGGGGCTGGCCATCGGCAGAACGCCCTCCGGAGCGCCGGTCATGGAGGAGTTCGGGGCACGCGTGCTCTTCGGGTGTGTTCTCACCAGCGCCCCGCTGCAGCCGGTCAAGCGCGTCTACCCGTTCATACCGGTAGACCCGCCGCCCGCGGAAGACGATCTACGTGATCTGATCAGCACGCATGCGTCATCGTGGGGCGCGGACCTGTTCGGGGTGGCGGACCCGACGATCATCGCCGAGCTGGCCCACAACTATCGTGCCCTGATCGACGAGAACGATATGAAGTGGTCGGTGGTCGACAGGGGCAACTACCACGGACCGGTGAAGCCGGAGATCGTCAGCGACCCCGGACGGCACGTGCGGACGGCGGAGGAACTACTGCCGGGCGCACGCTCAGTAATCGTCGTCGGATACCACTACCCGTTCAGCAACCTGCTGCGGGCCGCGGAGCCGCCGACAGACGCGGTCGGGCCGTACAGCTACGCGGTCTATCAGGCGAACCGCTGGCTCCGCTACCTCGGGGTCTCGATCGCGAGGCAGTTGCAGCGCACCGGCTACCGCGCCGTCGTCACGGAGGACCTCTCGGATACCGGTTCGCTCGTCGCCAATCCGCGCGGCCCGCAGCCCGACGCGCTCTGCAACCGCTTCGCCGCCGTCGCCGCCGGGCTTGGGCAGATCGGGCTCCATGGCGCGGTCATCACACCCGAGTACGGCCTCACACAGCGCTTCATCGCCGTAGTCACCGACGCGGCACTGCCCACGGACGCGCCGATTCTCTCCGATGGCCCGTGCTTTGGCTGCAGCAGACCGTGCATCGCGAGTTGTCCCGTCGCGGCGCTGGGCGAGCAGGTGCTCGAGATCACCAGCGACGGCTTTGTGACGCGTTTCGCCGATTGGGACCGTCTCCGTTGCGACTGGGCCAAGCGGTACGGGCTCGTCGGCGCCGAGGGGCCGCAATGGGGCGGGCAGGAGACCAACATACTCCCTCCGGAATCGGGCAAGCTACAGCCGGAGATGCTCGCTCAGGCCTACGCGCAGAAGGACCCGATCCAGAAGCACTTCACGATGGTGCTCGAGCCCTGCCTGCAGGCGTGCCAGCGCAAGCTGACGTTCGGGTAGCACCGCGGGAGCGGCGGGAGGGCCTTGACGACAACGGCTCCAGAGGCCGGAGCCTGTCGGGTGGACATTGCTCCCGTTGCGCACGTCAGGGACATCAGGATCACCGATACGCAGGCACGGCGGGCTCGGCGTTCACCTTTGTGCGCAGCAGGTCCAGGATGTCCTCAGACATGTGCTCATAGGCGAACAGGCAGTAGCCGCTGATACCCATGGTGCGCACCAGGTGTATCTGGGTGGCCACCATGTCGGGCGGGCGCGATATCTGACTGCCGCCCGAGTCCATGTAAAGGCTCAGCCCCGAGGCAAGGGCCGTGGCATACTCCGGCCCAAGCGCGTCGAGGAAGGCCTGCTCGTTGGCGCGCACCTCCATCACATCGGAGAAGTAGTCCATCGGAATGCAGACGTCAACCCAGCCGTTGCGCACCCAGCCCGGCGCGTCCTGCCCCTGCCTCGCCCCCCACTCCATCACACAGTAGACCGCCGCGGACATGATCAGGTCGGGCCGGACCGCGCGGGCCTGCTCACTCACCCGCCGGACGACCTCGGCGACGACGGGCTGGTTCCATGCCGTCCACTCATCGTCGGAGGCCTCCGTCAGCGGCTTCCCGAACCGCTCGGCGAACTCCGCCCTGCACTGGTCGCAATAGCAGTCTGCCTTGGTGCGGATGTAGTCGAAGTGGAGTCCGTCGACCGGGTAGTTGCGGGCGACATGAAGCATCACGTTGGCAACTCTGTCGCGGAACTGCTCGCGGTGCAGGTCGCCGACGTTGCGGATCACCCCGCCGTTTCTGTCGACGGCAGCCATGGTCGGGTGCTCGATTCCGAAGTCACGGTTGGGGTACGCGAGACAGAACCAGGCATGGACATCGATGCCCTCGGCATGCGCCTTCTCGCACAACGCCGCCAGTGGGTCGAGGCCTTCCTCTATGCCGCCGAACTGGCTGCAGATGTCGTTGGGGACCAGCAGCCGGTCCGCGTAGTAGACATCGACGATGATCGCGTTGAGACCGGCCTTCTTGCAGCGCTGCACGACCTCCGCGATGCCGGCCGACGTCTTGACCGCGTTCGTGCCGACCCATATCGCGCGTGTCTCCCGCAGGTTTCCCCCTGCGTCACGCTTCGGTTGAAACTCGGGCGGCGAGAGCGCAAGCTCGGCGGCGGTGCGAGTCCCGTGCCCTTTCGCGAACCGGCTCGTGAGCGTCTGAGCCTCGATGCCACGCGGCGTCGCAGCGCTGACGGTCGCCTCGATCTCGACCGCCTCCGGCGCCGCATCAGCCGGCAAACGCCCGACGAGCCACCCGGTCGGCTGTCCGAGCCAGTCCACCTGTGGCCGGAGCACCTCCGACCACTCCCCCGCCTTCGCGACCGCATCGGCGGTGGCGACGGGGAACTGCTCCCCATCGGCGTCGGTAACGATCAACTCGACGCGGATCAGGCCACCCGGCTCCCACGTGGACTCGACACCGCGCATCTGAACGGTGTAGCGCTCGAGGTTGCAGAGCGTGAACTGCAGCGGCGCAAGCAGTTCCGGCATATTCAGCAGCGCCGGCGGATTGATGACATCGAGCCACTGCCGGTTCTCCTGATCTATGAGGAAGTAGTAGTGCCCACTGATCCGGGCAGCGCCCTTCCCGAGAGCCACCCCCTGCTTCTCATCGGCCACGGCGCTGTCGACGGAGGCCGTCGCCCTGCCGGCTTTGCTCAGGTCCATGCGCTCATCGGTGTGGAGCGCGACAACACCATCACGCCCGAGCACAACGAGACGCCAGTACTCGGTACCCAGACGCGAGTTGAGCATCACCGGCGCGGGCTTGCGCACCTCATAGTCGACACTCAGCCGTAGCGGGATGGTCGCGCCGCCGGCGTAGTGCACAAGCTGGTCGGCCACGGATACGCCCAGGAACTCGACCTCACCGATCTCGTAGCCCTTCTCGGCAGCACCGGAGCCTTTGACAACAAGCAGGCCCGGACTGTCATCGGCGACGACGAGTGCGACCAGCAGTGCGGCAAACACGGTGGCGAGAACCCGGGCAATCATCGTGCATATCCTCCGGCTGAATGCTGGCCTGTCAACTATGCTGTTGCTTCGCGGGCATAGCGCACCATCGTGTGGATGTTCTCGGCCGGGGTCCCGGGGGGCACCTCACACCCGGGCCCGACGATGTAGCGCCTCCCGGCCTGCTCGTGGCACCAACGACATGCGGCGTAGACGGTGTCGGGCGTGCCGTCGAGGACAACGGAGACGGGGTCGAAGTTGCCCAGCAGCACCGGGCCCGGGCCCATCCGCTCCCGCGCGATCCCCATATCCGCGGTGTGATCCAGGTCGATGATCTCACATCCGGTCTCTGCCATGTCGGCGAGGATGTGGGTCGTGTTGCCGCAGATGTGCAGTCTGGCGATTGCCCCGGCCTCGCGGATAGCGGCAACGAGGCGCTGCTCGCGTGGCAAAATCTCCGCCCGGTAGATGTCTGCACTGACCAGTGAGGCGGCGGCGTCGCCAATGCCGATCATGTGGCAGCCTGCGTCGATCTGGGCCAGCGCGAAGGCGATCTCGAGTTCGATGACCCAATCCATGAGGTCGCGGCAGAACTCAATGTCGGTGACCAGGTCCATCATCAAGTCTGTCATCCCGCGCAGGTCCACCGCTTCCGCGATGGGCCCCTCGACCCACCCCATGATGGGGTACTCGTCGCCGGCGGCCTCCCTGAGATGTGCGGCCCCGGCCACTCTGTCACCCATGCGTCCCCTGTACGGATCGGGCATCGCCATCGTCCGCAGCGCCGACTTGTCCGCAAGCACGAGGTTCGCGGCGCGCGGCGGATTGTCGTCATAGTAGATCATCTCCGCCCCGCAGTCGGCGGTCTCGCGCACCGGGTCGGAGATCAGTTGCAGAACGTCCAGGCCGAACTCCTCGCACAACCTCAGTTGACACTCGCAGAGGACCCCGTGATCCCGTGTGTAGTCGGCATAGCTGTGGCCATAGCGGGCCGCGGCCCAGAGCATGATGATCGGCATAGCCGGGAGGTGGTCAATGGGCCTGCCCTCGATGAGATTCGTGGTCCGCTGCAGGCTGTTCATCGCCATACCCTTTCTACTTCACACATGTCGTTACTGCACTCATCCGATCCACGATTTGGACGCTCTGGGGGTAGACTCCTTCTTCCCGGCCGATAGCCGGCCCTGTGCAGGTCGCAAAGGCCTGATGGTGGAAGGGCACCGTGCCGACCGACCAGCATGCCCGGAGGCTTTACCATGCACACGGCCCACACCCGGATTCCGCCGACCGTTGAGCTCATCGAAACGCCCGAAGGTCCAGCAGTCCGCATTATCGACCAGACGCTGCTACCCGGCGAGCTGCGGATGCTCGACCTCACAACCATCCCGGAGGTCTGCGAGGCGATTGTATCTCTGCGAGTGCGGGGGGCGCCGGCTATCGGGTGTGCGGCCGCCGCCGGTGTAGCCATGGCCGCGGGCAGGTCCACCGCAGCCGACCAGCCGGGGCTCTACATGGAGCTTGGGGGCGAGATCGCCCGCCTCGGAGCGACGCGGCCCACGGCAGTCAACCTGTTCTGGGCCCTGCGGCGCATGGAGCACCTGCTTGACGGCTCGCCATATCCGAACGCAACTGCCCTCGCAGAGCGGCTCGCGCTCGAGGCGCGGGCCATCATCGAAGACGACCTGCAGCGCTGCATGGCCATCGGCAGGCATGGGCGGGAGCTTATCGCGCCCGGCTGGCGAGTACTCACTCACTGCAATGCCGGCGCACTCGCAACAGCCGGATATGGGACTGCGCTCGGTGTCATCCGGGCAGCGTCGGAGGCAGGCTGCATCGAGATGGTATGGGTCGACGAGACGCGTCCTCTGCTCCAGGGCGCGCGCCTGACGGCCTGGGAGTTGGTCTCCGAGGGCATCCCGTGCACGGTCATCACCGACAACATGGCGGCGAGCGTGATGGGGCGGGGCGAGGTGGACGCGGTCGTCGTCGGCGCGGATCGCATTACCCGCAACGGCGACGTCGCCAACAAGATCGGCACCTACGGGGTGGCCATACTCGCGAAGCACCACGGCATACCATTCTACGTCGCGGCGCCGATCTCGACGGTCGATTACGACCTCGCCGAGGGAAGCCAGATACCTATCGAGGAGCGCCGATGCGACGAGGTCACGCATCTTGCGGGACACAGCGACCATGCCGTCGTCCCCGGGGGAGCCGGGGTTTACAACCCTGCGTTTGATGTGACGCCCAATGAGTTGGTGACCGCGATCATCACGGAGAAGGGCGTCGCGAGGGCGCCCTACGAGCCGGCGCTTCAGCAGTTCGCGTGAGGACCCGGCAGCTCGCGGGCGATCTCGGTCAGCCAGGAGATACGCTCGGGCGGGGTATCCAGCGTCGCCGGGCTGCCCATGCTGACAACAAATGGTGACCCGGCAGCGGCCGCCTCCGCGGCGATCTCGGCGGCGAGGGTAGTGCGGTCGGCATCGCGCAGCATGACGACGTCCAGATTGCCGAAGAGCGCTTTGCCCGGGCCGACGATACTCCTGATCTCGGCCAGGTCTATCCGGATGTTCTTCTTGTCCTCCTCGAAGGCAAGCGCGTGCGCGGCGAGTTGCCCGAGATACTCGACCCGTCCCCGGGGCTCCCCGGTGAAGTAGAACACAACCTGCATGCCCATATCCACCGCGGCCTGCACCGTGTCACGCAGGAACGGCCATACGAGCCGCTCGAAGTCCTGCACCGAGATCATGTCGGCGCCGGTCAGGCACTCCTCGACAAACAGGCAGCGCAGCCCTGTCTCCGCCAGCGCCCTGATATCCGCGATACGGTTGTGCATCACACGCGCGAAGAGCTTCTCGAGCAGGGCGGGGTTCTCGCGGACCATGCGCATCAGTCCCGCGAAGCCCAGTAGATGGTAGCCGCCCCAGAAGGGCGTGCCGGTGTGACCCTGCAGCAGGTAATCGTCGCCCCAGCGCTTCAGCGAGCGGTCCGCCAACAGCCCCTGCTCGTCATCAAGCCTGCTCTCCCACTGGTAGAGCGGCACGAGGCGTTCGACGTCGGTCTCATCGCTGATGGTGGTTCCTTCATCCCACATGTCGACGGAGGATGAATGTGTCGCCTCATAGTGAGCTTCGAGGTCGGTGCCCGTAGCGGGGTCGCCTGAGTGGACGATGCAGGAGTTCTCCGCAATGGAGACGTATCTGCCGCCCTCGACTGCGCCGCGGGCGGGCCCCAGCGAGACACGCATCCAATCCGGGCGAGTAGTGAACTCCGAGTAGGTCCGCTCGTTGGCCTCGAGCAGAGCATCGAGCTCGTCGTCGTAAGAGAGCCTGAACTCGGACCGGCCGGCAGCCATCTCGCGGTAGACCTGAGCGAGTTTGCGACGGCGGATCGGCTCGCAGTACAGTGAGAGGTAGATGGGGGCGCAGGCGACCGCATCGACGGGTCGTCCCGCGAGGGTGCTCTCGAGAAGCTGCCTGCCCGTCATCGGGTCACACTCCGGGTCTCGGATGGTGCAGCGGCATCTGCCCAGGATCAGACGAGGAACCGCTTTGCCACGGAAATCGGCTCCGGAAAGCATCCGGGAGCAGCTCCCGCCGTTCCTGTCGGCGCTGCGCGCGATACCTGGGCAACGACAGATCGGCCGACGGCAGGGCGCCTGTCGGCCGACGGAGAGACGTCACATCATGGGTTCGGCTCAGCCACGCCTGGGCTCGAAGACGTAGGAGTGCGGCTTCGTCCCCTTCTCCCACTTCTTTGCGTTGGCCAGACGATGTTTGACGTCGTCTGCGTCGCCTGCGGTCTCCATCCGCTTGTAGATGAGCGTCCAGACGCAGTCCTTCTCCGAGTCGACCTCGCACTTGCCGCCGTCGGTGCCTCCACACGGGCCATTCAACTGACCCTTGGGGCAGCGTGTGACGGGGCACACACCGGCATACTGGTCGACGACACAGTCGCCGCACAGGGAGCAGTACTCGTAGAACTCGCCGGCGCGGCCCTTGTCGGCGGCGAAGACGGTGTCCAGCCCCGCCACAACCCGTTTGCCCTCGAGCACTTCGGCCACCGCCTGGATGCCGCAGCCACAGGCCATGACAAGCACGGCATCGGCCGCATCGACCGCGTCGGCTTGCTTGCGGAGCAGCCGCTTGATGTCGAGAATCTGGCAGGTGACGTCCGGGACGATGGTACCGGTGACCGTCTTGCCCTGTTCCTGCAGCTTCCCCGTCATCTCGTTGACTTCGTACTCGCCGCCGGTCTGGAGTACGGTGGCGCAGTCACCACAGCCCACGATGTAGACGCTCCCGGCATCTGCTAGCGTCTTCAGTAGTTCCTCGAATTCCTTGCTTCTGGTCGCGATCAAGGCTCTAACCCCTTCACAGGTCGACGTAGCGCGGGCCCGCATCTACCGACGCTCGGGCAGCCGCCCCGGTTCTGTCGGGCTGTATTCGCCGTTGAGGACGCGATACCTCCTTTGTGCCTCGGCCGATGTCGGCCGGGGCGGCATGCTCGTGCCCCTGAGTCAGCTTACAAGCATACGCAGTCCGGGCCATCGCAGGCCTCCGACGCCGGCCGCTGTCGTTTGGAGGTGCTCAGGCCCGGCCGGGGAATGCTACTGCGTACGACAAGCCACGCAACGCCTGGAGGCGCCCGAACCATGCTCCGCATCGCGATCGTCGTCACCGCCCTTGTCTTCGTCTGCACGCTCCAAGCCGTCGCTCTCGAGCTGAGCACGCCCCTCTCGCAAGGTGCGGAACAACTGATCTGCATGCCGTCCGGCGCGATGCACGCGATCCGCTCGATGCAGGTGGACCTGCCAGCGGGAGAGACTGAGCTGGCGTTCGATTACGCCGCCGAGGGGCTCGATGCCGCATCGGTGCGGCTGATCCCGGTCTCCCCCCCGTCCGGCATGGTGATCTCAGCGCGCCACCAGCGGCCGGACGCTGCCGGCAGGCTGTTCTGGGCGGTGAACGTCCCGCGTACAACGACGGCGCACTTCCGCGTGTGGTATGTCCCCAAGGGCATCGGTGTGAGACCCACCTACTCTCTCCACCGGGCCGGGGAGGCCAGAGCCGAACTGCGCATGTCGGTCACCACATCGAATGGCGGCAAAGAGCCGCTGGAGGGGCTGCTGGTGCGTCTGGCCTCCGGGCTGAGCTACCAGGCGAGTGTGCCGGCCGGGTCGGAGGCGACGCAGGAGCTGTTCGTCTTGCGCGATCTGCCGCTGAGTACCTCGGTCATCTACGACGAGGCCGCATACGGCAAGCAGCCGATGGCGATATGGACGGTACAGTGTCCATCCCGGGCACAGCCGCTCGTGTCCGGGCCGATCGGCGTCTTCGACGGCGCCGCCCCCGGCAGCGCGCTGCTGGGACGGGCGACGTTGCCCTTCACCCCGGCCGGCGCCGAAGCCGAGCTGCCCGTCCGGCCCGTCCCCGAGTACCAGGTCACCGGGGGCCTGCTGGAGAGCGTGCAGCAGAACGCCAGGACCGACGTCTACGGCAAGCTCGCGCTCAGCGACACTCTCGATAGCTACGAGTGCACGTTCTTCAACCGCAGCGCGGACCCGATGGAGCTGGTCTTCCGCGTTCATGCCGAGGGTGATTGGACGATCGAGAGAAGCTCTGCCGACTATAGTCGGGTGGACGCAACGACCGCTGAGTGGCGCGTCGCAGCGGGCCCGGCACAGGCCACAACGCTCACCTACAGCATCCTGAAGCGCAGCATCATACCATAGACCAACAGTAGGGAAGGCCGAGCCGATGCTCATCGATATCAACACCTGCTTCGGCGCCAGCCCGCAGAGACGGGTGCGAAAGGCGCTCCATGTGCAGAGTGCCCGCATGTGCCGGCCCAGGCCCGGCCTGGAGCCCACCACCCAGGATGTGGACTGGTCACTGGACAACCTGATACGGATCATGGACGAGCATGGGGTCAACCGCGCATGCGCATACAGTCTGCGTGGGAAGCTCTACGACTTCGTCAGCGGCAATGATGAGACACTGCGGGCGTCGCAGCTCGATCCGCGAATCGAGCCGGTCGCCACGATCGACCCGCGGCGGCACTTCGGGTGCCTGGAGGAGATCGAGCGCTGCGTAGACAATGGCTTCCGGCTCTTCCGCTTCTTCCCCGACGAGCAGGGCTGGAGCGTCCGGAGCCTCCCATTCATGACCATCTGCGAGGAACTGGCCCAGTACCCCGTGGCGATCATGGTCCCCGCGGGCGGATGGGGAGATCAGACGTTCCTCGCAGAGCGCTTGTGCGACTTCGGCTTCCCGATCGTGGCGATGGAGGCATCATTCGGCCAGGGCGCTGAGACCGCCGCCCTGACGGAGCGCTACGAGACGTTCTACGCCGACACGAGCGCGCTCAACACGGCCGACACCATAGAGGCTTTCGTCAGGCACGCCGGAGCGGCGAGACTCCTGTTCGGCTCCGACAGCCCCGAGATGTACTTCGAGTCGGCCTACCGCCTCGTCGAAGTAGCCCGAATCGAGCCTGAGCAGCGGGACATGATCCTCGGCGGCAATGCGCTCAAGCAGTTGCTCAAGGCGGTGGGCGCATGAAGAAGATCGATGTCCACGCCCACCACGGACAGTGGCAGTTCCCGATGCCGGTGGATGATGAGACGGAGCGGCTTCTGCGGCTGTGCGAGCGCGAGCAGATCGAGTACATGGTCTGCTCCTCGGCGCTGGCGATCATGTACGATATGGAGGCCGGCAACGCCGAGATGGTCCGCGCCATCGAGCCGCACGAGCAGTTGCTGGGCTACGTGTACGTGAACGCGGCCATGCTGCCGGAGTCGGTCGAGCAGATGGAGCGCTACCTGCCGCTCGACTCGATGGTGGGGGCCAAGATCCACCCGCGGCTGAGCGGCGTCGCCTGCGACGACCCGCGGATGGGTGCGCTGATCGCGGAGGTGGCTGCCCGCGCCTGCGTCCTGCTCGTCCACACCGTAGACCAGCATGCGGCGCATCAGTTGGGCGATTACGCGCGTGAGTACCCGCACCTGAGCGTCATCCTCGGGCATGCGGGGCATACTGATTCCGACGAGGTGGCCCGCGTCGCCGCAAGCGTCGCCAACGTGTACATCGAGTTCTGCTGTGAGTGGCCGGGAGCAGGGAAGATCGAGCGGGCGTTAGGGATTTGTGGGCCCGAGAAGATCTGCTTCGGGTCTGACAGCGACTTGCTCGACCCGGCATTCACCCTGGGTATGTACGAGGGCGCCGGCCTGAGCGACGCACAGCGGCAACTGATCTACTGGGACAACGCGGCGAGGATACTCGGTCTCCCGGGGAGGCCGACCGCGTAGCACAATGAGCAGGTGGTCTGATGCTCGGGATTGATGTGCCGGGGATGTGCGGGACCTGCACGGTGTCGCCGACGGACCCGGTCGTGGCGGGGTCATACGGCACCTGGCAGCTCACCTACACCGCCGGCCAGTGGGGTATTGACGACGGCGGCACGGTGCTCGTTCTGTGGCGTTTTGCCACCGACTGGGGCACTCCGCAGACTGAGGACCCGCGCGCCGAGGACTACCTGAGTGTCACCACCGACTCGAGCGCCTCCCTGCGCGTGCGCTTCGACAGCAAGGCACATGTTCGCCCGTGGCGCAAGGGCGTGGTCATCGACGTCTTCGACAACGGCATTCTGCCCGGCGAGACGATCACAATCACCTACGGCGACACGTCCGGCGGCTCCCCCGGCTCGCGCGTGCAGACATTCTGCGAGACCAGCTTCGAGTTCCGCGTTATGGTCAACCCCATTGCCACCGGCAGGTTCATCAAGCTGCGGGGCTGCCCCGAGATCATGGTGATCGCGGGCGCGCCGGAGGCGCTCAAGGTCATCGCGCCCACCTGCTGCCGCCCCGGAGAGCAGGGCGTTTTGCGGCTCAAGTTCGAGGATGCCTGGGGCAACCCCACGGGCGGCTTTGATGGTGTCATCCGGCTTGCGGCCGACCCGCTGCTGGGTCTGCCGAGTGAGGTCGCCTACGTCGCCGACGAGACGGGCGTGATGCCGATCCCGTTTGCATGCCCGGCGGAGGGCGTCTACCGCGTCAGCGCGAGCGCCGAGCAGATGGAGGCGACGAGCAACCCCATCGAGTGCAGTTCGCAGTACGCGCTCAGGCGCTACTGGGGCGACCTGCACGGGCAGAGCGAGAGCACCGTCGGCACGAATACGGTCGCGGACTACTTCCGCTTTGCCCGCGACAAGGCGTGCGTGGACTTCTGCAGCCACCAGGGCAACGACTTTCAGCTCACGCGTGACAACTGGGCCGAGGTCCAGCGAGAGGTGCGCGCGCACAACGCGCCGGGGCGCTTTGTGACACTGCTTGGGTATGAATGGTCGGGGAATACCGGCGGTGGCGGCGACCACAACGTCTGGTACCTGCGGGACAATGAGCCCATCTACCGCTCCGGGCACGCACTTGTCGACGATGATGCCGACATTGACACCGACCGCTACCCGATTGAGAGCCTCTACGAGCAGTTGCAGGGGCGCGACGTCGTGCTGGCTGCGCACGTGGGCGGCCGCAGAGCGGACCTGGCCAGGCACGACGAGAGCCTGAAGCGGCTGGTCGAGGTCTACTCCGCCTGGGGCGAGTTCGAGTGGATGCTGACGGAGTCACTCAGGCTGGGGCATACCGTCGGCGTCGTCGCCAACTCTGACGGCCACAAGGGCCGGCCCGGCGCCAGTTACCCCGGTGTGGGCCAGTTTGGCGTCTACGGAGGTCTGACCTGTGTCTACGCCCCCGATCTGACTCGTGAAGCCGTGTTCGAGGCGCTCCGCGAGAGGCGCTGCTATGGCACCACCGGCCAACGCATTAACATGCGCTTCACTGCCGGAGACTACTTCATGGGCTCGATCGAGCCATGGCGCGGCTTCGGCAAGTCACCGTTCGTCGTCGAGGTCCAGGGCACCGAGGGCATCGAGAGCATCGATCTGTTCGCCGATGACAAGCTCATAGCCCGCTACGACGGCTTCGCGGGCCGCGGGCTCTCCGAGAGCGTGCGTGTCAGTTGGGGCGGCGCACGCATCCGCGGCCGCGACCGGGCGGCACACTGGTACGGGAGGCTCCAGATCACCGGGGCACGGGTGCTGGGAGTGGAACCGTACGCATTCGACACCCCGGCCGAAGGCATCATCGGCGCCGACAAGGGCATGGTGATGTGGCGCTCGACGACCGTCGGCGACGAGGACGGTGTCATACTGCATCTGGACCGCATTGAGGGCGCCGTACTGCGCTTTCATACCCAGACGTACAACCTGATGCTCGCGCTCGATGGGCTCAACGGTCTCGAACCCCGTCGTTTCGACGCCGGCGGCGTGGGGCGCCATGTGTCGCTTCAGCGGCTGCCTGCCGAAGCTCCACCGGCGGATGTGCGCGTCGAGTTCCCTGTCACGGGCACAGGCTTCGGGCCCGCGGCGTACTGGGTCCGCGTCCGGCAGGTTGACGGGGCGAAGGCCTGGAGCAGCCCCATATTCCTCAGATAGCAGCCGCGCGCGGCTCCCTGTCCGCCTGGTGACATCCGGTGCAGCAGTGAACGCGCGCACAAAGGGCATGAGCGCTAACATCAGAGCAGCTGACACGGCGCGTCAGCAATGCCATGAGCCCCTGTGCGAGCGGGCTTCGTCTGTCGGGTGTCGCGGGAGAT
>DPJP01000374.1:0-2515 GCA_003542955.1 Armatimonadota bacterium | reverse complement strand
AATTCTGAATGCCTGACCCCGGCCGCCCGGCAAGGGCTTCCGAGGCCGAGGAAATGGACATCGCTCCTGGTGCGCAGATCAGGAGTTCTAATGTTGGCGCCTATGCGCACAAAGGGGGACCCCACGTGGGGTCCCCCTTCTCACTTGCACGATGCCCGGGCCGGCTTCTACACGGTCACTGTCAGCAGTTGGGCTGTGATCTCCGGGCAGTGGTAGATGAACCACAGCTCCTCTTTGGTCAGCGGCTGCTGGTTGTGGAGGTTCGCCAACTGGGCGAGCTTGAGCACCTGGCGCTTGTGGTCTTCGTCGCGGAAACCCAGGTCGAGCTGGTTGTACACGTACTCGAGGCCGGAGGCTCCGCTGTGCCCACCGACGGTGATCACGCGGCCGGTGCTGGTGTAGAGCAGTTCACCGCGGCCGAGTTGCTCATAGTCATACAGCTCGTAGTTGTGCCGGTCCTTCAGAGCGCCGTCGGCATGGATGCCGCTCTCATGCGCGAAGGCGTTGTCGCCGACACCCGGCTGGTTGATCGGGATTGGCACCCCGAAAGCGGTCGAGGTGTAGGTGGCCAGCTTCCAGGCCTTCGACAGGTCGATGGCGTCGGTGCACCAGTTCTCGTCGCGCCACTTCGACGAGTAGCGCAGCGCCAGCACGCAGGACACCAGGTCGGCGTTGCCGGCCCGCTCGCCGATGCCGTTGACCGTGGTGTTGATGTAGGCATCCTGCCCCGCACGGCAGCAGGCGATGGCCCCGGCACACGAGTTCGCGACGGCCAGGCCGAGGTCGTTGTGGCAGTGCAACTCGATCGGCATCTGAACCTCTCTGGCAATCGTCGCGATCCGTTCCGAGATCGACTCGGGGTCGTCATAGCCGAGCGTATCGCAATAGCGGAAGCGATCGGCGCCGGCATCCTTCCCGGCCCTGGCGAAGTCGATCAGGAAGTCGATGTCTGTTCGGGACGCATCCTCGGCATTGATACCAGCGGTGATGGCGCCGCCGTCCTTCGCCGCGACAACCGCGTCGACCATCATGCGGATGATGTCCTCGCGAGAGAACTTGCCGCGGAACTTCCACTGCAGCATCTGCTCGGAGGTCGAGATTGACAGGTTGAAGTGCTCGACCGCGGTCCGGTCCTGCGCGATCTTGACATCCGAGGCCAGCGCGCGGGACCAGCCCGAGAGCTGCAGTCGCTTGATGAGCGGACCGTCATCGCAGCAGTCGGGCTTGGTCAGAGCGCAGTTGGCGTTGATGTAGTTGGATTCGTGCTCGGAGAGCGGAAACCCCATCTCGCTCTGGTATACACCCATCTGGTCAAGCAACCAGTTGATGACCGTCTTCTGGAGCTTCGACAGCGCAACGCGCGAGGTCTGCTCCCCGTCTCTGTTGGTCACGTCGACGAACTCTATCTTCGGCATAGCAAGTCTCACCCCGTCTTCCCAATCGGCGGGTTGGTGGTACGCTTTTTTGCGCAATCAGGCCCGTCGCGGGCCCGAGCAATCGGCTACTGAAGGGAGTTGCTTCGCTGGGGTCTCGCCGTGGGCCCTTACAACTCTGCGGGCGTGTCAGCCACGCGAACATCGGGCCACGGCGTGAGTAGGGATGGGGCCGCTCTTGCCCCTCCCAACTCGCCGCGGCGGGCTTGCCGCGCTCAATGCGCCACATTCGGGCGCGAGGTCCTGTTGCGTCGTGGTTACCTTTGCCATAGTTCTTTCATGGGCATTATACCCGAAGTGGCCGACCGATGCAAACCCGGGCCGACTGCCCGGGCCGGGAAACACCCGGCGCAGGCTCCGCGCTCAATAGGGGCGACACCCTCGAGCGAGAGCGGAGACAGTGTCGCGCACAGCCTGTAGACGAGTTGCGGGGTCGCTTTGTTCGGCGATGGCGCGCACCAGAGCACTGCCGACAATGGCGCCGTCGGCGATGGCGCAAACACTGCGCACGTGCTCCGGCCGACTGATGCCGAAGCCGACGGCGACAGGTATGGACGTGTGCTCCCGGACGTGCCGGACCAGCGCCGGCAGCTCATCGGGTAGCGCATCTCGCTCGCCGGTCACTCCCTGCCGGGCCAGAATGTAGACGAAGCCCGTCGTACGGTCGATGATCTCGTCAAAGCGCTCCTGCCTGGTGCTTGGCGCGAGGAGGAAGATGGTCTCCAGCCCCGCCTCGGCGGCAATCCGGCACCATTCGTCGCTCTCAACCGGTGGCATGTCCGCGATGAGCACTGCCGAAACGCCGGCAGCCACCGCATCGGCCGCGAAACGCTCCGGGCCATAGGCCAGCATCGGGTTGAAGCACCCCATGATGGCAAGTGGGGTGTCGACGCGCCGGCGCACCCGGGCAGCGATGTCGAGTACGCCGCGCACCGTCGTGCCCGCATCGAGCGCCTGCTGGCTGGCGGCCTGGATGGTCGGGCCATCGGCGACAGGGTCCGAGAAGGGGAGCCCCAGCTCGATGATATCGGCGCCTGATTCGGCCACCGCGACAAGCAGGTCCGGTGACTCATCCGGATTGG
>DPJP01000371.1:259-17247 GCA_003542955.1 Armatimonadota bacterium | reverse complement strand
TCGGGCAGGGAACACGTGGGCCGGGCTTCCCGCGGCCGCGGGACTTCGATACGGCTGAAGCGCAACTCGACCGGCCCCTCCAGCACGCCCCAAATCGCCAAAGCTAGCGCGTATGGCCCAGTAGGGAGAAGGTGTGTGGGCTTGACCGCCGGCGCCGATTGCCTCCAGCCCCGGCCGGCGATTCGTCTTGTGCCGGTAGTCACGACACTGCGCACCGCATCGAGCGCGAAATCCGCCGCAGGTGTGTGGCTTCCCTGCCCGGAACCGTAGCACCGTGAGTGCCACGCCCCGGCGTGAACTTCGCAGGTGGCGCTCACGGGCATGCTGCCGTTGGGCTGCGCGGTACGCAAATTGCTGGGACTAGCCCAGTTGGCAGTTGCCTCGCATGCGTTCCGGTGAAGGGGTTGGAGGAGGATCGCGGTGGCGTGGGCGCGGGTGGGATCGGTCTCAGCCGCGCAATCGCCGGCACCCTGATGTGGCGGAGAATGTCGCTGAAGACGAAACTGCTGTTGATACTGGCCGCGGTGTTCGCCGTCTCCACCGCTGCGCGGTACGCCTTCCAGTACTGGGTCATCCAGCCGCGCTTCGACACCCTCGAGCATCAGGAGGCGATGCGGAGCGGGCGCCGCTGTGTGAGTGCGCTCCGCAACGAGTTGTCCCACCTGCACACAACCTGCGGCGACTGGGCCGAGTGGGATGACACGTACAAGTACGTCCGGGACCGCAACGAGGACTACACTCAGGCGAATCTGTACGACTCCATCCTTGACGCGCTCAAACTCAACGTCTTCTGCATCTACGATCTCGAAGGGCAACTGGTATGGGGGCGGCAGGCGAGCTCTGATGGCGCCCCAACACCAGTTGTCGAGTTGCCGAACGATCGACTGCCCCCCGACCATGCCCTCAACGTGTCTGGGTCACGGAACAAAGAGGGCGTCACGGGGGTTATGCGTACCGCCGCCGGTCCGCTGCTCGTGGCATCGCGGCCTATCCTCCCCAGCAGTGATGCCGGACCGCCGCGCGGATCGCTCGTCATGGGACGGCTGCTCAACTCGACGATGGTCAGCGCGATCGCGGCCGACACCCAGGAGCCCTTCCGCTACATCTCCGCCGATGGTGACGCGCCCGCGCGTGCGATGAACTGGCTGTCTGCCGATCCTGATAGCCTCGTCCGCATCGACATGTCCGACCCCAACTACGCGGTTTTGGACATCCAACTGACGGACATCACGGGCAACACCGCCGGCGTTCTACGGGCTGAGTTGCCCAAGCACATCAGCGTCCAGGGCCGCGCCATCCTCCACAGCGTCACTGCCGCGCTCATCGCTACGGCGCTCCTGGCCATGCTCGCGGCAAGTCTACTGCTCAACAGCACCGTCCTGGCCGGCATCCGCCGCCTGACCGAGCATGCCGCCGCCATCAGCGGCAGCGGCGACCTCACAGGGCGGCTCAACGCGGTCAGTGACGATGAGATCGGCCACCTCGCCTGCGAGTTCGACGGCCTGATGGACAGGCTCGAGAAGCGTGAAGCCGACCTCCGTCGGGCTCGTGAAGAGTACGAGGTGCTTGTCGACAACCTCCCCATCGGCCTCTATCGTGTCACTCCCGGCGATGACGGCACCATCATCATGGCAAACCGCATGCTCGCCGCGATGTTCGGCTACGATACACCCGAACAGGCTATCGGGATGAGGCCCATCGACACCTACGTCGATATGCGCCAACGCGCTGCGTTTCAGGCCGAGCTTCTCGCCGCCGAGGGCATTACCAGCACGCGCCTGCACCTCAAGCGTCGCGACGGCACAACCTTCTGGGTCGACGCAACGGCGCAGGTGGTCCGCGATGAACACGGCCAGATACTCTATACCGACGGCCTGCTGCAGGACGTCACGGCGACGGTGCAGACCGAAGATGCCCTGGGCCGCCGCGAATGCATCCTCGAGGCCGTTGCGCTGACGGCGGAGCTGCTGCTGCGCTCCGGCTCCTGGGCGCAGAGCATGCCCAAGGTGCTCGAGGCGCTCGGACAGGCTGCCGACGTCAGCCGCGTCTACATCTTCGAGAACCACCATGCGCCCGACGGCACGCTGCTTATCTCACAACGCTATGAGTGGGCCGACGAGGCCGTTGAGCCCCAGATCGACAACCCCGAGCTGCAGAACTTGCCCTACGTCACCGCGGGGTACGGCCGCTGGGCCGATGTACTCTCGGCGGGCGCGCCCGTCAGCGGGAGCGTCTCCGACCTGCCGGAGGGCGAGGGGAGACTGCTGGCCGATCAGGATATCAAGTCGGTTCTCGCGCTGCCGGTCTTCGTCGGCGATCACTGGTGGGGTTTCATCGGCTTTGATGACTGCGAGCGCGAGCGCGACTGGTCGGCCGCGGAGATCGACGCACTGACGGCGGCATCGACTGCCTTCGGCGCCGCCATACAGCGACAGCGCGTCGAGATAGCCCTCCGCGAGAGCGAGCAACGCTCCCGGACTATCCTGAACTCGCTGCCGACCGGCATCATCATCGTCGAGCCGACCACGCATGAGATCGTCGGCGTCAACCCCGCCGGTGTAGCCATGATCGGCGCCGCACGTGACGAGATCATCGGCAGCCGGCTCGGCCGCTTCATCGAGGCCCAGCAGGTCCCGCAGACACAGGATGCAGGCCCCGGTCGGCCCGAGCAGGATGAAGCTACTCTGCTTCTGGGCAACGGCCGCCGGGTGCCAATACTCAGAACGGCTATCCCTGTGGTGCTTGACTCAAGAGACGTGCTGCTGCAGAGCTTCATTGACATCACCGACATCAAGGCTGCCGAGAACGCGCTGCAGCAGGCCAAGGAAACCGCGGAGGCCGCCAACAGCGCCAAGAGCGAGTTCCTCGCCAACATGAGTCACGAGATCCGCACGCCGATGAACGGCATCCTCGGCATGCTGGGGTTGCTCAACGGCACCGTACTCACCGCCCAGCAGCGCCACTACACCCGCACCGCCCAGGGCTCCGCAAACGCTCTGCTGCAGCTGCTCGATGACATCCTCGACTTCTCGAAGATCGAGGCCGGCATGCTCGACCTCGATGCCGTCGATTTCGACCTCGAGACACTCGTCGAGGACGTGATCGACCTGTTTGCCGAGCGGGCGCAGAACAAGGGTGTCGAACTCGTCTGTCACATCGACAAAGCAGTGCCAACCGCCCTTTCCGGCGACTCGACGCGCTTCAGACAGGTGCTGACCAACCTGCTCAGCAACGGCGTGAAGTTCACCAACGAGGGTGAGGTCGTGCTCGAGGTCACCGTCCCCGAGCAGACCGACAGCGCGGTCCTGATCCACTGCTCCGTCCGCGATACCGGCATCGGTATCCCCGCCGAGAAGCTTGAGCGGCTCTTCAGCGCATTCACCCAGGCCGACTCCTCGACGACGCGCAAGTACGGCGGAACCGGCCTGGGCCTGGCCATCTGCAGGCAACTGCTCGACCTGATGGGCGGCGACATCGGCGTGCAGAGCACGGTCGGGTCAGGCTCGGAGTTCTGGTTCACCGTCCGGTTCGGCAAGGCCCGCGCCGCCGCGACGACTGCCGCACTGCCCGACCTCTCGGGCCTCAACGTGCTGCTCGTAGACGACTCGCCATCCGCGCGCCGTGCCGCGGCCTCGTACTTGCGCGACTCCGGCTGCCGCGTCATGGAAGCCGCCTCCGGCGCAGCGGCATTGGCCATGCTCCGCCGCGGCTGGGATGTTGCCGTCCGCTTTGATGTGGCCGTCATCGATGTGCGACTCCCGGACCTGACGGGCGACAGACTGGCTGCGGACGTCAAGTCCGAGCCGGGAATCGCCGATATAACACTGATTCGGCTGACCGAGGTGTCCGAGGCGGAAAATGCGGACAGCTTCTGGCAATTGGGTTTCGCGGGACATCTGACCAAGCCGGTGCGCAGGTCACTGTTGCGTGACGTCATCGGCGTGGCGACCGGTCGGCCCGGAGGCAGCGCCGATGCGCAGCCCAGGGCGACGCCGCAGGCCGTCATCCGCGCCCGACGCGGAAGCGCCCGCATTCTGCTGGCTGAGGACGATGAGATCAACCGCGAAGTCGCAGTCTCGATGCTGACGAATGCCGGCTATCGCTGTGACTGGGTGTACAACGGCGCTCAGGCCGTCAAAGGAGCGCTCAGCGGGCAGTATGACCTTATCCTGATGGACTGCCAGATGCCGGAGATGGACGGGCTGGTGGCCACCAGGCGGATACGCGAGTCGGAGGCGTCACAGCACGTCCCCAGCGACGGCGAGCACTTGCCGATCGTCGCGCTGACTGCCAGTGCCATGAAAGGTGACAGGGAGCGCGCCATTGACGCGGGCATGGATGACTATCTCTCCAAGCCCCTCGATTGCGAACAACTCATCGCCACCATCGAGAAGTGGCTCGTCCGCACGCAGACCACATCATACTTCCAGCGGGTCATGCAGCAGATGCAGGCGCGGACAGCACCCAACGCCGACGGCGTCACCCGCGCTGAAGAGCCCGAAGGGCCGGCGACCGAGAAGCCGACCGAACAGGTCACCGATGAGAGCGCGGTCACGCCCGTCGATCCCGCGCCGCAGGAGCCTGAGCAGGAGCAGCAGCAGGAGACGCAACGCGGGCCTGACGGTGCGGCTTCGCTCGATCAGCAGCCGGCTTTTGACTACGATGTCCTGCTTGAGCGCTGCGGCGGAGACCCGGCCTTCGCGGCCAGGATACTCGCCAAGTTCAGGGCGCGGGTCACGGAGTATGTCGAGGAACTCCGTCAGACTGCAGAAGCCGGCGACAGCGAACAGCTTGCGGCCTTGAGCCACCGCATCAAAGGAACATCGGCCAATCTCGCCGCCGAGCCGATGCGAGAACTCGCGGAGAAGATAGAGATGCGCGCGCGTGAGGGCAAGGCGGAGGCCTCACTGGAGATGATCGAGCAGCTCAGCGCTGCCGCGGCGCGCTTTGTGACACAGTCCGGTGACGTGATCACCGCAGCCGGTTGAACCGGCCGCACACTCCCAGCCAGGAGAAGACGTCAGGGATGCGGATACTTGTCGTTGATGACGACGATCTCGCCCTTGAGATGGTGTGCAAGGCGCTCGAGGACGCAGGCTATGAGACCCTGCAGGCCTCCGACGGCGCCGAGGCGATCAAGGTTCTCTCTCGCGAGCCAATCCGGATTGTCATATCCGACTGGCTGATGCCGGGCGTCGACGGCCTCGGGCTCTGCCGCCATATTCGCAATGGAGCCTTCCCCGGCTACGTGTACATCATCCTGCTCACCGGACGCACGGGGTCTGCCCAGGTCGTCCAGGGGCTCTCCGCCGGGGCCGATGACTTCGTCGCCAAGCCCTTCGATACCGCCGAGTTGCTGGTGCGCGTCAAGGCCGGCGAACGTATTGTCTCCCTCGAGACCAGGCATGTCGCCATCTTCGCACTCGCCAAGCTCGCCGAATCGCGTGACCCCGAAACCGGCCAACACCTCGAGCGCATCCGCAAGTACTCGACCATTCTTGCGTCAGAACTCGCCGATAATCCCGATTACGCCGGCCAGGTGACCACGGAGTACGTGGAGACCATCTACCTGACCAGTCCGCTGCACGACATTGGCAAGGTCGGTATACCGGACTCGGTGCTGCTCAAGCCTGGCCGGTTGAGCGATGCTGAGTTCGAGACGATGAAGAGACACACGCTCATCGGCGGGGAGACCCTCGGCGCGGCCGAGTCCGAATACGACGGCGTTCCCTACCTCCGGATGGCCCGCGAGATTGCCGTGTCGCATCACGAACGCTGGGATGGAACCGGCTATCCCCACAGGCTCGAGCGGGAGCAGATTCCGCTTGCCGCCCGTATCGTCGCCCTCGCCGATGTCTACGACGCGCTGGTCTCGAAGCGCGTCTACAAAGCTGCGATACCGCATGACGTTGCCCGCCAACTCATCATCGACGACAGCGGAACCCACTTCGATCCGGCAGTCGTCGAGGCTTTCCTCGCCCGCGAGGCGGAGTTCATCGCCTGTCACGAGCACTTCGCCGACGCCGATGCCGCGTAGGGCCGCGGGCCTGCCCACGGTGGCCGNNGGCCGCATCTCCGCGCTACCGCCCGCCCGCCGCCGCACCCACGCCCGATGAGCGCACCACGACCGCGTTCCCGATTGGCCGCTCGCGCCCATCAGAGGGGTGGTTGACTACTTCGCCATCGACCCACATCGTCGTCGAGCCCCCGCCGTCGAGGTTCAGCGCATCGGTGCAGCCGAGGTCGAGCATCAGCTGCGCCAGCTCATCGAGGAACAGGCCGGTGCTCCACTCCGGCTGGCGCCCGTCACAGGTGAGCAGGACGATCTCCTCTGCATTGTAGCCGACTGCGGTGCGCGGGTGACGCTTGCTCATGAGGCTGCGACGCGGCGTCACGATCCGCCCGGCCTCGAGCAGTGGCCAGTTGCCCCCGACGGCCGCGCTCATTGGTTCGTCAAGCCCTTTCGTCGACAGCTCGATCGCCACCTCGGACCCTGCAGCCAGGCCCAGTACCCCCGCGCTNNCTCAGCTGCCTGCGGGACCCGCCCAGAGCCCGCTGCCAGCGCCTCCACCACGCGCGCCGTCCATTTCCCCTGTGAGCGCAACGGGCCGCCGACCAGTGCGCAGACGACCGAGGCATCATCCACGGCCCAGCCCCAGGCGCGCGTGTACAGCGTGACGCCGGCGCGAGTGGAGGGGTTGTTCAGGCCGACGATGGGGCTGCGGAGCCTGCCCGAGGTCACCGAACCCTCGACATCGAGCACCCCGATGCCCGGTGTGCCCTCGTCGGTGAGGGAGAAGCACTCGTCATGGCTCCCGATCTTCACCAGTTCCCCGCCGCACGCCGTCATCCCGAACACAGCGCCCTCACGCGACTGCCCGACCATCCGGAAGAAGTCGCCGTTGACCGCGGCCACAACGGGGTCACCATGTGCGCCTTCGGCCTGCACGATCTGTGACAGCGTGGACAGTCCTGCCAGCATGCCGCGCGCCATGGCCACATCCACCTGCGCCGTCGGCTCATCGCGCCGGATGCGGAGCACCCGTACCTCATGGGGGCCCTCGGCGGTCCGCATCCTGGCGTAGGTGATGCCCGGGGCGATCAGTCGCGTCACCCCGGTTTCCTCACGCAGATTCCTGCTGCTTGACAGCAGGATGACCGCCGCCAGGAGGGCCGTCAGACCGATGCGCCACCACAGTCTGGAGCGGCCCGAGGCCTTCTTCACGCGCCGCCGGCCCACGCGCATCACAACCCTCCTGCGCCGGCCGAGGACCGCACCAACACCGCGTTACTGATCATCCGCTGTATCCCGCCCGACGGGCGATTGGCAACCCGCCCATCCACGATCATCGTCGTCGACCCGCCCCCGTCGAGATTCAGCGCTTCAGTGCAGCCCAGTGCCTGCAGCACCACTGCCATCTGATCCAGGTACAGGCCGACGCTCCAGTCCGGCTGCCTCCCGTCGCAGGTGAACAGGAGTATCTCGTTGTCGTTGTAGCCCACGGCCGTGCGCGGGTGCTGCCTGTCGCTGGCTGCGCGCTCCGTTGCCACCACGATGCCGTTGCTGACCAGCACCACGCTGCCGCCGACGGCCATCCGCACGGGTGATGTCAGTCCCGTTGCGCCCATGTCCAGTGACACCTCATCGGCCTTGTGGAGGTCCGCCGCGCCGACGGCCGCATCGCCCCGTGCAACGATGAACACCTCGTCGCCCTGCGGCACGCGGCTCTGGTTCGCCCGCAGGCGCCGCGTTACGCGCGCGGTGCACTGCCCCTGTGTGCGCAGTGGGCCGGCCCCGAGCGCTGCCACGGCGCACGGACCCTGCACGGGCCAACCCCAGGCGGCAGTGTAGAGCGTAACGCCCGCCTCCGCGGCATCCCCGTTCACCCCGGCGATAGGGGCAACCCAGTCGCCCGAGCGCACCTCGCCACCGATCCGGAGCACACCGATGCCCGGGACGCCGTCATCAGTCAGCCAGAAACAGCCCTGCTGGCGGCCCACTCGCACCAGTTCACCGCCGCTCACCATCGTCCCGCTCATCAGGCCCTCCTGCGTCTGGCCCGACATCCGGAAGAAGTCGGCGTTGACGGCGGCGACGATGCGGTCTCCGCGACCGGCCTCCCGCTCGATGATCCTCGTCAGTGTCGCCACTCCGGGGATGATCCCGAAGGCCGCGGCGGCATCGAGCGTCACGGTGGGCTCATCGCGCAGAACGCGCAGGACGCGTATCTCGTGCGCGCTGTCGTCAAGCGTGCCCTCCGCGATGCGCGCCTCCGCGTACGCGATCCCCGGCACGACCGGCGTGTACGTCATCTGCGGCAGGGTCTCGGCTGCCGCGATCGACCAGGCCAGCAGCGCGACCATCACAGCCCCTGCTCGCCAGACCAGGTGTGTCGTTCTTCCGTGCATGGAAACCTCCCAAAGGGGTCAGACCATTCCGCGACGAAATGCCCACCTCTGCCGATGCCCCGACCAGCCCTTCTGCCGGAGGTCCACGATGCCGTGTGCGCGCGCCGCTCTGTGGGTCATGCTCTGTAGCACTCTGTTGGCTGTCACCACCGCCGATTCCTCCGCCGTCGCCTTCAACCTCCTTGCCAACGGCGGTTTCGAGTATGACGACTGGGAGTGGAGCGGTGTCTGGGGACACTACGGCCATGACGTCACCGACGATGAGGCCCACAGCGGCAACCGCAGCATGCACTTCTGGGCCTCCGGCGCCATCCGGTCGCAGCGCTACACCTACAACGGCGGCCCGATTCGCGTGTCCGGCTGGTACCGCCTCGAGGATGTGCAGGTGGGCAAGCGGCCGTATGACCGCCTCTGGATCACGGTGAGCTTTCTTGACGCCGCGGGAGAGGGCATCGGGCACCTGGATGTCTTCGGGGCCGACGGCACGTGCGAGTGGACTCGCTTCGGCCGCACCCTCTCCGGCGGAATGGACGGCGCAACCGCCTTCGAGCTTTCTGTCGCCCTACAGGATTGCACCGGCCGGATGTGGATCGATGACCTCGAAGTCGAGGCCGATGCCGCCCTCCCCATGGCTGCCTGGCAGTGCACTGAGCGCCCCTTCTACAGCGGCGAGGTGCTGCCACATCCGCGCAAGGCCACCTACGGCGAGCCTGTTCCCATCTGGGATGCGACCCGCCGGCGCGCGACCATCGGCACTCGTCTCGGCGAACGGCCCTCCCGCGGCGCGGCCTGCGGCGCCGAGATGATCGGCTTCCGCCTCGCCGCAGCGGCCCGCTACGCCGGCCTTCGAGGCCCGGACCAACCGGCTCCCCGCCGCGTCGTCATCCACCTCGGGCGCCTCGATGATGCCCATGTCGTCGAGACCGCGCAACGCTTCGGCATCACTCTACCGGCCCTCCCCGCACAGGGGCATTTCGTCACGATGGTTCCCTTCGGGCAGAGCACTCACGTCATCGCTGCAGGGGCCGATGATATGGGAGTGGCTTACGCGGCGGCCTCGATCGTGCAGATGATCGGCTTCGAGGGCGATCACCTCATCCTCCGACGCTTCTCGCTCNNCGACTGGCCCGATTTCCTCCTGCGGGCGTCGGGTGACTACGGGCCGGTGGGGGAGACGTGGCTGCGGCAGCTCGTAGCCGCGAAGGTATCGATGTATGCCGTCCAGCACCGAAGCTGGTGGAAGCAGGTCGGGCCGGAGAGCTATGCCGAGCCGCGCAAGGGCTTTTCATACGAAAAGCTGCTTGGCGAGATGAAGCAGTTTGCCGATCGCACCGGCGCCATCGACACCATGATGCTCGTGCACATCTACATCGCCGGCGGGTCACCCGAGGAGCGCGCGAACCCCGTCTTCGACATTGCCGACGACGATCAGGTCGCCGATCTTGCCCGCCGCCTCGAGTGGCTCTATGACTCCGGCGTGCGCACTCAGATGGTCTGCGTGGATGACTACACCGACCGCAGGGACGGGCAGTACGTGTGCAAGACCGAGGCCGAGCAGCAGCGCTTCGGCAGCGTCGGCCGCGCGCACGGGTACCTCATGCGCAGGCTCTGGGAGGAGCTATCACCCGTCTGCCCCGACCTGCGCCTCTCGCTGGTGACCGCGCCCTACTCGATGTCACACCTGGGCGGCCCGATCACCGAGGAGGCAGGCCGACAGTACTTCGCGGATATGGCTCAGGAGATACCCAATGAGGTCGCGCTGGTCTGGACCGGGCCGCGCATCACCAGCCCTACGATCACGAAGCGCGACTACCTCGACTACTCCGCGCTCATCCCCGGACAGCCGCTCTACATCTGGGACAACAACCAGGCCGGTGTGCCGTACCCGCTGTTCGATGTCGAGTTCTACCCGGGTATGCACACGGACAGCGCCTGGTCGCTGATCTACAACAACTCGCACTTCGTTGGCTGGCCGAACACACTGGCCTCCGCCCTGTGCGCAAACGCCTACCAGTGGAACCCCCGCGGCTACAACGCCGCTGCCATACACGAGGCCGCCTGCAGACAGGCCTACGGCCCCAACACGTACCCCGACATCCGCACCGTCAACGAGGGCTACCATGCGGCCGGTGCACTCGTCAGGAGCGGCGCCCCCGACGCCGACGCGATAGAGCGCATCGTCGGCGGCACCTATGCGGCGCTGGATCGCCTCGATGTCGAGGGCGTGTCGACTGCTGTGCCGCGCCGGCAGCTCTCGGCCGCGAGCATCACGCCGGCGGTCAAGCAGCGCTTCGACCTGATCCCGGAGGTGACGGTGCCCCGCGCGGTCGGAGCCATCTCAGTCGATGGCAGTCTGGATGATGCCGGATGGGCGTCCGCCGTGGCGCTCTCGGCCTTCGAACACTACCAGAACAACGAGGATCAGCAGTTCGCGGGGAAGCTCTACCCGACCACGTGCCGGCTCGCCTACGACGATGATGCGCTCTACCTCGGCTGCTCGATGGATCACCAGGGCGTGGCGCTGCACGAGCATGAGAACGTCGGCAAGCGTGATGGATCGATCTTCTTCAACTCCGACACCATCGAGGTCTTCATCGCCACGGCGCCGGTGGCCGGCGAGTACTACCACCTCGCAGCCGATCATACGCAGACGCTCTATGACGAGCGTCGACCCGGCGAGGGTTCGAACTGGAACGGGGAGTGGCAGGTGGGGGTGAGCAAGGGCGAGGGCGTATGGCACCTGGAGATGCGCATTCCGTTCGCTACCCTCGGCACACAGACACCACAGGCGGGCGACATCTGGCGCGCCAATGTCTGCCGCGCCTTCGGCCAGCAGGAGAACCAACTCTCCTGCTGGGCCCGCATCTACGGCTCCTTCCACAACCCGACCTTCTGGGGCCGCCTGGTGTTTGAGTAGGGGCGGCCGGAATCCAGGAACTCCGGACTACGCGCGCAGGCCAAGACGGGAGGTGTCGCTGGCCCTTACCGTCGCGACCGCTGCGTCGATGTCGCAGGTGTCGCCCTCCAGGCAGAGGACGACCTCCTCTCCTGCGTTCATCGGTCCCACGAAGCAATCGCCCTCACGCACCAGTGCCGCGCCGCTCATGCTGACGTCGGCTCCGGCAAAGGGGTCCCGGAGACGCAGGCGCCGCGCCACGGTCGCCCGCACTATCACCGACGCAGTTCGCCCATTGCGCCTGATCGCCGAGACCGTGAACGCGCCCTCTGTCACGAGTTCGCGGAAGGCGATGTCCCGCCAGTGAGCCGGTACCGCCGGGAACACCCGCACCGTGTCGTTCCACCCCTGCAGCAGCATGTCGTTGACGCCGGCCGCGACACCGCAGCTTGCCTCCATCGTGAAGGCAATATCGTCGCCGCAGAACTGGGTCATACCGGTGCACCGCAGGTCGCGGTTGAGATGCAATGCGTTGGGGCCGATCCAGTACTCGGCGAACTGGTGGAGGCAGTCGTAGGCGAACTCGGCGCGGCCAACCACCGCCCCGAGACTGGCCATCTGTGCGTACGTGTGCCCGCCCCAGCCCCACCTGCCCAGCGACAGGTACTGCTCGAGACTGGCCGAGATCGTCGCCCGGTCCCCGTCGTCGCCCTCGATGGTCAGGTCCATGGCGGGATGGATCGCCATCAATTGCGACGGATGGTGGTAGGATATGTCCAGCGGCTTCCCGGGCCAGAGGCACAGCACCCTATCCTCAGTCAGGGCGTAAGGCGCCAGCCGCGCGCGCACATCCCGTGCCTGTGGCGTGAGAACCGCAATCCCCAGGGCAGCCTCCATTTCCGTCACCCAATCACAGCAGCGGCGGATCAGGGCCAGGTCGAGGTTTGGGTCCGGCGCCCACGCGTCCGGGGTGTTGCAGCCGTACTCCGTGCTGGCGGAGAGCGGAACGTGCAGGTACCCGTCCTCACCGGGGCGCAGGTTGGCGCTGTAGAACCTGAAGACCTCGGCGACGAGCGGATAGCCGGTCTGCTCAAGCCAGGTCCGATCCATGCTGTAGCGCCAGCGCTGCCAGACCATCCAGGCGAGCCAGCCCGAATGGCTCCAGGCATAGAGGACTGTGTACCAGCCCCAGATGAGCACGAACCCGGGAGCCAGTTCTCCCGGCCAGAAGCTGCCTTCAGTCCCGAAGAACCGCTGCGTGAACTCCCTCGCCCGGGGCAGGCACTGCAGCATGAAGTCACACCAGCAGTCCATCAGCTCGAGGTGCCCCGACGCGAGCGCGGGCCAGAACGTCTCCTGCACGTTCATGTTCATGGCGTATTCGCCACGCCAGGGCGGCAGTACCCCATCCATCGCCCACACGCCCTGCAGCCCCGGCGGCAACTGCCCCCGCCGCGCCGCCGAGGCCAACAGGTACAGCCCGAAATACCACAGAAACTCAATCCGCTCCTCGGGCAGGTAGACCGCCGACCGCTGCCAGAACTCGCCCCAGGCTGCCACGTGCTCTTCATGGAGACGATCCAGACCGGCCTCAGCCGCCAACCGCCACGTGGCCACCGATGCCTCGCGGGCCTCCTCAGCGCTCGCTGCCGTCTCGATCGCGATGTAGTAGTCCGGCCCGGTGGTGTTCCAGGCTACTGCATAGCTGATGCCGTCGGGAATCGTCTGGCAAAGCACTTGCACGTCTCCGTCGCTGCTCAAGTCGGGTGGCGGGTGACCAAGCTCCGAAAGCGAATCGTTCATCTCTGCCAGCGGCTTCAGAGTCAGCGGGCTACCCGCGACGGGGCCGTCGGCTCGGAGGCAGATGGTGTTGCGCCCGTGACAGACGAAGGCCACGATCTGGTGCTGCCCCGCCGCCGTCGTCATCGTGCCCCTGGCGGTGGCAGTGCCCAGGTTCAGGATGCACTGATAGCGCGTTGCCTCGCCCAGGTTCAGCTCGGCGCGCCCAATGCTGATCTTCGTCGGCCCGATCGGATTGTCCCGCAGGTGCCTGGCCTCGAAGACCTCCCGTGCCTCGTCGAAGCGCCCCGCGGCAGCCAGTCGGAGAAGCCCCTCGTAGCTGTAGTCCGGGTCGCTCTGGTAAGCGTCATTTCCGCGCAAGTCCCAGAGGTCCGCGCGATCGAGCGTCAGACACAGTGGCCCGCCATCGCCCCAGAGCATCGCCCCAAGGGTTCCGTTGCCCAGGGGCAGCCCCTCATGCCAGCGCGTTGGCGCCACCTGGTGCACGATAGTATGCGAAGCAGCTCCCGATCCGTGCATCGCGGTCCCTGTCCTCCCTGGCCGTCTCAGCCCGGCGTCTCCGTGGGCACGGCCAGATCGGCCCTGTCCAACAGGACCCGCCCATTCTCCAAAACCGTCAGCCGGGGCGATTCCCCACCACTGCCGGCCAGACCCAGTCGCACACGGTAGACCGTCCCCGCGACCAGGCACGATAGCTCCACCAGCCCGTGGCCGACATCCAGTGACGTCGTCTCGACCCTCGCCTCGCCGAACTCGAAAAGCGTCACGACGACGACGTTCTCCGCCGCCGACGTATCGGCCTGCAGGTACGGGCGGTAGCTCTCGGCGCCGGGGTATGTCACATAGCGCGCGCCCAGGCCGGGGGGGGTCAGGAAGTGCAGGCGCATGACCTCATCGCCCTTGGATATCTCGACGACACCCGGAGCGGCAGCGGCGCCGACGGCGAGTGCCTCACCGTCGCGCGTCACGTTCGCCTCCGGCCCCCAACTATGGGGGTGCAACAGCCACTGGAAGGTNNAAGGTCCTCGGTTCGCCCGCGGCATGCAGGTCATCGACCATTATCAGCAGGTCCGGCTTCAGATAGACCAGGTGGCGGTGGAACCGGCTCAGCAGTGCCCCGCTGTATGCGGCCGAGGCGTCACCCATCACATAGTCCACGGCGCGACTCGTGGCGAAGTACGGCGTGCTGCCCCGGTTCGAGGTTTGCCCCTTCCCGTCCACGAGAACCGTGTTGTGCCCGACCGAACCGCGGGCAAACTCGCGCACCGTGCCCTGCAATGCCGAAGCGTATCCGCAATCCATCGCAAGGTTCTCCCCACCACGATAGATCAGGACGTTGTTCTGGTCCTGGTGGGAGTGCCCCTGATCGGCCGCACTGGACTGCAGGGCAATCAGGGCGCCGCCCCGCTCCCACCCGGAGCGTAGCGCCGCCCACCCCACCCGTGGGAAGACCGCTCCCGGCAGGTTGGGGTCCGGCTCGACGATCGGCAGGCCCGGGTCCAGGTACAGCAGCTTCACGAAATCGTAGGCCCGAGACGGCAGAGACTGTGTCTCCCGCAGATACCAGCCCGCCAGGCCGTCGTCGGCTCGGGCCGCGAGGACTGTCAGTGGCAAGTCCCATGGCACATAGTCGATACTGCCCCCGGAGTCGGCGAACCATGCCACCTGCACTCGATCTCCGGCCAGGAAAGAGAGCGCAAACGGCGCGAGCACCTCGAGCAGGGGATGGCGGAGGTGGTCCGCGCCGAAGTTCCGTTGCAGCGAATCCGCCAGCGTCAGTTGCAGACCATAGGCCCAGCTATCATAGCCCTGGCCTTCGCTACGGTGATTGCTCGCGCGCTCGTCCCAGTAGTCGAGCAGACGATCCTCGGCCAGGCGCACGCACGTGGCCGCACCATCGACCTCGCCCAGCGTCGCCGTGGCGCACAATCCCAGCACGGTGGTCCACAGCGCGTAGCCATTGGTGTCGTGCATCTCCACAGAAAGGCGCGAGTAAAGAGGCAGCAGCACGTTCCTCCTGATCGCCTCCTGCACCAGTGCCCGCTGCGGCGGTGACAAGAGCGGATCGAGCAGGTCGTACGCGTATGCCGCGGCGAAGGCGATGTAACCGACGTCGAGGTCCGGGACGCCGTTGACAGGGTCGTGCCACTGCTCCCAATTGGAGATCGCCGTGAGCAGGTCCGCTCCCCGCCGCCCGTAGCTCTCCTCGCCCGTCGCCGCATAGACCAGTGAGAGGACGGCCAGGCGGTCGGCTATGCCCATCGCCAGAGGGTTCCACGATACGCCGCCACCGTAGTCGGGAAGGTCTGTCGGAGGCCAGGGCAGTGATTGGTCCTCAAATGTGATGGTCGCCTCGGCCATGTACCTGTCGGCCCTGCTGCGAATCCTCGCGAACAGGTCTGCGCGGGATGCGCCGAAGCCGGTCTCCGTGTCGTCTGTCACCCACTGCGGCAGCCGGCTCGCCTCGGACGGCGACAGGAAGACCCTCGGGCGCCCGCTGATCAGGCCTTCGAGCGGGGCCTCGGAAGCGAATATCTGCGCCGGCGAAAGGACGTGACTGAGCGTCAACTCATCCAGATAGATGCTGCCGATCGGCAGCATGGCCGAGAGTGCGACCCTCGCGCGCACCGCCCCGGGCGGAGCCGTATCCTGACACACCGCCGTCTGTCGGGTGGGGCCGGCGGCCAGTTGCTCGGTGGTGACATGAGGGTGGGGCAACTCTATGCCCCCGCTGTCGAAGAAGCGCAGTTCGAAGTGTGCAGGTGCGAAGGCTCTCGGGCCTACGCCATCGAGCCCGGCTCGAACTGTCAGCCGGTAGACCAGGCCCTCACTCACATCAGCCTCGCCGAGCGACAACCACAGCCAGGGGGCGAACGCCTGCGTTCCACCGGGCGCCCTGACGATCCAGTGCGCCCGCTCGGCGCCTCTGCCGGCTTCGACTCGGTACCCGCCGCCGACCGACGGCGCAGGCCGATGCTCGAGGCNNGGGTGTGCAGAATGGCAGCTACATCGTCCGCGGCCGGTCGCGCCAGTTGACGCGTCGTGCGCACCTGCGGGCGCCGGATGGGGGAGACTGTTGTCGTCGCCGCCGAAGCACCGAAGCGCGCCTGCACCGTGCCGTGGACCAGGTACTGCAGAACCCTGTAGAGAAGCTGCCGAGTGGTGCCGTCAACGGTCAGGGTCGCGCCCAGATCACCACATGTCTGGATCAGTTCACCCGAACCATGCGGGATTACCGTCACCGCCGGCGCGCCGTCCGCCTCCCGCAGCAGCACCCGCGCATTGTCCCCGATACCATCAACGCGGTACCGATAGGCTCCGTAGCGGACCAGCGCTCCCAGCCGCATCCCCTCGGTAAGCGGGTGTCCGTCGTCCGTGACGAACCAGTCGGGCCCGTACCCGGGACTCGCGAAGCTCCCCGTCAGCACCTCTCTCGGCGGCGCACAGCCAAACGTACACAGAACCCTGCCGCCGGCTCTCACATACGCGGCGACGCTCTGCTCCGCGTCAACCGGCAGACCGGCGTCCTCCTGGCCCGGGTCACCGTTGGTCACGATGATCAGAGCCTGGTAGCGCTCGAGTGCGGACGGGTCGCGAAGTTGCTCCCCGCTGACCAGTTGCCCCTCGGCCCCGATCATCTCCAGTGGTACCACGTAGGAGGCGCGATAGCTCTGCCCGCACAGACCCACCAGGGGGACCGTTCCTGCCGGCCCCGGCACTCCGGCGAGCAGCAACAGCACTGCCGGCATGCGCGCGAGAAGCCCTGCACCCCGGCAGAGAGACACCATTCGCTTCACACCCTCCTGCAAGCGCGCTCGCGATCATCGGCGCAAATCACGCCGGCTTCGGTCAGTCCGGTACAGCCACGAAGATCTCGCCCAGT
>DPJP01000371.1:0-228 GCA_003542955.1 Armatimonadota bacterium | reverse complement strand
CATCGCGTCCCGGCCGGGGGAGCGGACACCACAGCCACCTGGCACCATCCCGAGTTCACGTTCTCGAAGACCGCAACGCCGCGCTCATCGGTGAAGGCATACAGGAAGCCTCCGAGTGTGTCAATCAGGCGCGCCTGTGCCCTCGCCGTCCGCCGTTGCCCCACTTCGCGTCCTTCGCGCATCTTGTCGTTCGAAGGTCGTTCGTCGTTGCCGTCGGCTGTTGCCGTT
>DPJP01000373.1:142-23001 GCA_003542955.1 Armatimonadota bacterium | reverse complement strand
ACGATCAAAGCCCCGACCCCCAGAGGACAACGACACGCACCGTGGCAACGCGCCGGGATGCCAAGGGTCCGTATTCGCGTCAGGCGGGGGCGCCTGACGTACTGGGCGCATAGCGGGAACGCGTTCGCATTCGACAGGGAGTGTGCAGCCATGCAACCGAACAGGCAGGTGCTTCTCCAGAGAGCGGTGTGTGTGGCGGTGGGGCTGGCGCTGTGCGTATCGAGTATCGCTGAGGAGGTCACCGTCAGCGGGACGGTGCTCACGCCGGACGGTCAGCCGGCGGCGGGGGCGAAGGTGGTGGCCAGATGGGAGTTCAGGAAACCGTACTGGCATGGGGTGCGGGCGGAGACCACCACTACGGAGGACGGCAGCTTCGCTATGCAGGTGATCGGGGGTGAGGCGGGGATCGGTGTAGGCAGGGTCTACGCGATCAAGGAGGGCTTCGGTATCGGCTGGCTCGAGCCCACGACCAGGAGGGCGGCGAACTGCGCGATCACGCTCCACCCGGAGACCACGCTATCCGGCGAGGTCCGTGACCTGACGGGCAAGCCGATAGCCGGTGCCCGCGTGGCCGTCAGGCACGTCCAGGGCCGGGCGCGGACGATTGGGCCATCCCCGCCGGAAGACCTCTTCGCAGTATCCCATGACGATGGCGTCTTTCTGCTCCGCTGTCTGCCCGAGGGTGCACTAACGCGGCTGATTGTCACGGCCGATGGGTACTCGCGAATGCTGTGGGAAGCCCACGCTCTCGGCGATGACGGGCCGCTGCATGTTGTGTTGCAGCCCGGGGGAGCCATCGCGGGCACCATCACGCGCGATGGGCAGCCTGTGAGTGGCATCCACGTCGGGGCACGGGCGACGGACCGCCAGCGTTCTCGCGCGGGCGATACGTTGGGTGGGGTACCTTTCGGCGAGGGCGAAGCCGTCAGTGACGACGCCGGCCGCTACCGGATTGATTCCCTCCCTGAGGGCGCCTACACCGTCTGCCTCGATCTGCGCGCCGATACCGAGCACACTGCGGCGGCGCGACAGAGTGTCTCGTGCATGCCCGGCGCAGTCACGGAGAGCATCGACTTCAGGCTCATCCGGGGGGGCTTCATCACCGGGCGCGTAGTTCACGCCACGACCGGCGAACCGATGCCGGGCGTCCGCGTATGCTCGCATGGGCCCGGGCGAGGGCCGGACTACGCCTGGAGCGGGGATACCTACACCGATGCCGGGGGCCACTACAGCTTCAGGCTTCCAGCCGGGCAGCACCGCATCTATGTGGGCGAGGGGAGTGGTGAGCCCACCCCACGAGACCAGATGGTCGAGGCTATGGACGGCAAGACGGTCACCGCCCCGGGGTTCAGGCTGGTGCCGCCCTACGTGATTGCCTGCCTGCTCCTCGACGCAGACGGACAGCCGCTGAGCGATGGCAGCGTCCGGTTTCTCGAAGGCGCGGCATCCGACGCCCTCGGAGACAGAGACATTGATGCGCAGGGGTACCTGCGGCTATCGGCCACCCGCGAGTATCTGCCCTGTGAGGTGATGATCACCAATGCCGACCAGACCGAGGTCGGCTTTACCAGGCTTGAGCCGGACGCGACACACCTGCGAGTCGAGCTGCTGCAGGCCGCGAGCATCACGGGGCGCGTTGTCGACGCCACGGGCAAGGGCGTCCGGGACGTCCAACTGTTGTGCGTGCGCCTCGGCGGACCCAATGGAGAGCGGCAATGCGTAATCCGGGAGTGGACGATGACCGACGCGCGCGGCGAGTTCGAGGTGCGCGCGGTGCCGCCCGGATACCCCCTCCAGATGAGGGTTGTCAGCTCAGAGGAGAGCTACATCAGGGAGTGTCAGTGGCCGGAGGACCTGACACTCGGTGCGGGCGAGGTCCGCGACATCGGCGCCGCCATCGTGGACCGCAGGGGGTCAAGCATCACGGGGCGCACGATGGATGCGGACCGCAATCTGCTGGACGGGTGTGACATCATCGATCTGTGCGGCACGGCAAGGACCGTCTCCGCCGCCGATGGGACATTCGTGCTGTCCGGGCTGCCGTATCAGGACGCGCATCCGTGCTTGTTCGCGAGACACCCGGGAAAGGCGCTCTTCTGCATCGATGCGAACGTCGACCCGGCATGGAACATGCCCTTCGACCTGGTCCTCGAGCAGCTCGGGAGCGTCCGCGGGAGGCTGCTGGACGCGGACGGCAAGCCCCTGAAGGGCTGGCGGGTGTACATCGGACCCCGCAGCGTCCCCTTTCTCCGCGCCGCCGAAGAGGTCGATGCACGACTGGGCGGGGTACGCGTCCGAGGCTTTGTGGAGACTGGTCCGGACGGGGCATGGGTAGCAGACAGCATCGCATGCGGCGCGGAGTACCGGGTGTACTCGTGGGAGCTCGAGCCTGGGGCCACGAGACCAAAACGCTCCTGGCAGGCGACGTTCACGCCCAGGGGCGGGGAGACCGTCGACCTCGGCGATGTGACGGTGAAGTGAGAGTGGGCGGGGACTGGCACCCATTGCGCCTGCCGTCCCAGCCTGAAGCCCATCCCTATGCCACGCAATGGGTCCCTGTCCCCGATTCACCGCATACAGAGCGCATTGGGGACAGCGACCAACTCCGGCGCTGATCGGTCGTCGCTGGTCGGGTGACAGAGCGCGCCGTCCGCCTTCGTCCCGCAGGCGCGGGGCTACGGCGGGACCTTCGGGTGGCAGTCCCCGAATCGCGCGCGGAGGGCATTACTGGCGCTCTGTCTGCCCCGGCTCCCGGAGCCTCCGCTTCATCTGCTCGAGACGGAGCTCAATCTCCGCATCGGCGGCGCCGCGCTCGAACTGCGCGATGCGGTCCTTGACGGTGCGCGCGGCCACCTCCGCCATCGCCGCTGCCCGTGCCTCCTGTTCCTCGACCGACTCGACCATCCTCTCGGAGTCGGTCGACTGGCTGTCGCCGACGGCCTGGAGCACGGTCTGAACGCGCAGGGCGGCCCTGGCTGCCTTCTGGCGCGAGACGAGGGAGGTCATGCGTAGCTCGGCATCCTCGAGCAGCTCCGCAAGGCTGCGGCTGGCCTGCTCGAGGCTCTTGACGGTCTGCTCATGCGCGGAGATGGCATCCGCCCAATCCTCGAGCGCCACCTCGAAGCTGCGCTGGCGGCGCAGCGCGGACCGGGCCTCCTGTTCGTCGCTTCGGCGCAGGGCATCAAGCGCGCGCGCTCCCCAGTTGCGCGCCTGCTCCTCCGAGGCGTTCTGCCGCTGCTGAACCAGCAGCAACTCCGCTCGGGCATCGACGAGTTCCTCGCGCAGTTCACCCCGAACCGCCATCGCACGCTCAACATACTGCTCGAGCAGGCGGTCCGGGCTCTTGGAGCGCGCGAGCTTCGCGTCGAGATTCTCCCTCATCAGCGCCTTCAGGCGGTCGAGTGCTCCAGACATGGCGAGACCTCTCGGGGACTGAATGCGGACAGTGACTGTGTCCCTCTACGGTTCCGAGCGGACGGTGATGAATCCTGCAACCGGCGGCGACACCGACGGGCGGCCGCAGGCGGAATCGTCGAGTCGGTAGACAAAACCCGATACAGCCGCGACACAATACTACGGGCAGATGATTGGGCAGAGCGCACAATTGCCCGCAGTTTCGTATCAAACTGGTAGGACTGCATGCCGTGCTGCGCGAATGTGTAAGCAGTGCCTATCGGAGAACGGAGGCGATGACGGTGGAGACCATTGAATTCCTGCGGCTCTGCTACTGGGTCATGGGTGGGGTCGGGACGCTGGTTGTGATTGCGCTGCTGGTGTTCGGGGCAGAACACGACTTCGGCCACGATGCGGATATCGACATCGGCCATGACATCGACCTGCATGCCGAGGGCGACCTGGGGCATGGGCACGACATGGGCGAGGGCGAAGGCGGGCCAAGCCCGGTGAGCATCCGGACGATGATGGCCTTCCTTGGCGGATGGGGCTGGGGTGGACTGATCGGCCTGGACGGCCTGTCCTGGGGCGTGATGAGCCTGCCGTTCGGCGCCCTGGTCGGATTTGCCATGGCGCTGGCGGTGTACTACTTCATGCGCTTCTTGCATCAGCAGGAGGCGACCAGCACCATCGGTGTCGCGCACCTCATCGGGCAGGACGGCGTGGTGCTGACGGCGATCCCGGCCGGTGGCATGGGCGAGGTCAGGGTCAACGTGCGCGGCACCGCTGTGAAGTCGCTTGCACGCGTGAGCAACCCCGATGAGCACGTTGCGGCGGGCGCCACCGTTCGTGTTGTCGAGCAGATCGGCAGTACCCTGATAGTCAGGGCTGTATAGACGCCGTATGAGTGGGTCTGTAAGGAGGCAGTGAGATGTTCGAAGGCATAGGGATGATCGCGCTGTACGTCGGGCTCCTGATACTGCTGCTGTTCGCGTTCCTGGGGATCATAGCCAGGTACTACGTTCGCGTCCCCCCGAACCGGGTAGCGGTTGTGTTCGGGCGTCGGTCACGCGACGCGGAGGGTGCGCGGACAGGTTTCCGCCTGGTTCAGGGCGGAGGCTTCGTCAGATGGCCTGTCGTTGTGTCGGTCGAGTGGTTGTCGCTCGAGGTGATGCCGATCCCGGTCACGACGACCGCCTCGGTCACCATCGATGGCGTGCCGGTGCGTGTCGATGCGCTCGCAAACGTGAAGATAGGCTCCACCGAGAGCCTGCAGCGAGCTGCCGCGGAGCGCTTCCTGACCATGGATGAGCGTGAGGTCTACCAACTCATCCAGCAGACGATGGAGGGCCACCTACGCGCAATCGTCGGCACGATGACGGTCGAGGACCTGATCCGCAACCGGGCCGCATTCTCATCGAACCTGGTCGAGCAGTCCGCCAGCGACCTCGAGACGATGGGGCTGCTCATCGACAACATGCCGATCCGCGAGATCACCGACGACCACGGCTATATCGAGGCGCTGGGCAAGCGGCGCATCGCCGAGGTCCGCCGCGACGCGCAGGTAGGTATCGCGCAGGCCCAGCGAGACGCCGACCTCGCCTCTTCCGAGGCCCGCAAGATCGGTGAGACGGCGAAGATACAGGCCGACGTCGGCATCGCCGATGCGGAGCGCGACAAGCGCATCAAGGTGGCGCAGTTTGATGCCCAGGCGGAGGCCGAGCGGGCCAAGGCCGACCAGGCCGGGCCGCTGTCATCCGCTCAGGCCCGCCAGCAGGTCAAGCAGGAAGAGGTCAAGATCGAGGAACTGGAGCGGCAGGCGCAGATCGCCGTTCAGGAGCAGGAGGCCCTGCGCAGGGAGCAGGAACTGCTCGCGACGGTGATCAAGCCGGCCGAGGCCGAGCGGCAGCGTCTGATCATCGACGCCGAGGCAAAGCGCCAGGCGGCGATCGTCGACGCCGAGGGCAACAAGCAGGCGGCAGTGCTGAAGGCCGAGGGTGCGCGCGACGCGCGTATCAGGGCCGCGGAAGCCGACCAGTCCGAGCGCGAGCGCGGCGGTCTGGGTGACGGTGCTCATTCCCGTGCCGCCGGCGAGGGTGAAGCCGACGCCATCCGCGCCAAGGGTATGGCGGAAGCCGACGCCATCAAGGCGCGCCTGCTCGCGGAGGCCGAAGGCATGATGGAGAAGGCCGACGCGTGGCGCCAGTACGGCGATGCGGCTGTGCTCCAGATGCTGCTCGAGCAGTACCCGGATATCATCAGCGCCATGCGGTGGCCCATGGAGGCCATCGGGAACGGCCTGGCCGCAGTCGACAGCATCTCGATCGTCGATATCGGCGGCAACGGCCGGGGCGACGGCAAGACCACGCCGATCGCCGGCCTGGTCAACCAGATACCCGAGCAGTTCCTTGCCTTCAATGAGCAGTTGAAGGCGATGTTCGGGCTGGACCTGGCCAGCCTGTTGAACGAGAAGCTCGCCGGCGGCCGCGGTCAGGAGGCCCCGGCCCGTAAGGCAGCGGCCCCTGACACCACGCAGGCCGACCCGGGTGTATAGGGCATCCAGGGCATAGCTGAGGTGCAGACCGCCCGGTGGACAACCGCCGGGCGGTTTTCTGTGTCAAGGGCCTCGGCAATCAGTCCGAGACCGTGAGCCGACGAATCTCGTCTATGGCCTGCCAGTAGGCACCCAGTTGCCTGCGGCCCTCCGCGGTGATGGCGTAGCTGGTGTTGGGCATCTTGCCCTTAAAGGTCTTGGTGATCTCGATGTAGCCGACCTTCTCGAGCTGGTTCATGTGGGAGGAGAGATTGCCCTTGGTCAGCGCCAGTGCCCCGGCCAGGAAGGTGAAGTCCGCGCTCCGCACACCTGAAAGCAGCATCATGATGCGCAGACGGGTCGGCTGGTGGATGACGGGGTCAACTTCGGACATGCTTCTGGCCCCGCACACAGCGGTGTGTCTGCGGGCTGCGCGCAATTGCCCGGGTGTGCTGGAGCGCCAGGTGGCGATGCGCCTGCGCCGCGGCGCAGGCGATCAGCCCGTAGACGGCCCCCGGCATGAGGATGTCCAGCCCCTGAAGCGGCGATCCGAGACTCAGCGGCAGCCCCAGCAGAACGAGCACGGCGTGGACCCCGTACAAACCGGGCCAGAGCATCTTGAGCGGGTGGAAGCGTCTGAAGAACCTCCCCGACGCGTGGTAGAGCAGCGGAACCGCCCAGATGATCGACAGCGGCTGCATCAACACTGCGGGCACGACACCGAGCACGCTCAAGCCCGTCTGCACCAGTATGCAGAACACCAGCGAGAGCCAGACCCAGCTCGGTACGCCGTCGGGCACCCAGGACGCGCCCGGAAAGTCAACGACCGACGTGGGCTCCGTGCGGCGCGACGTGCGGTCGGCGACGGCGTTGACGAGGCGCTCACCGCCGGGGGTGCACAGCCACAGCATCGCGACCGCGGTCGCGGATAACAGCACGACTCCGGTGGCCGCGAGCAGCGGCAGCCCGTTCTGGTGAGTCCGGATAGTGAGATAGCCGAGGGCGAGAGCCGCGGCGCAACCGGCGACATACAGGCCGGTGAATACCCGCCCCGGCCGATGCGCCTGAGCCCGCCTGCGATCCCACGCAACGAACCCGTCGATGGCGGGTCCGCGCAAGTCCCGGTGGAGTTGTGTCACCGGCGTCCCTCCCGCGTCTCAGGCTCCTTGCACACGTTGCGGCTGCTGTGGAAGTGAGCCCGGACGGCGATGGTCTGCGATGCATACTACTTTGTGGAGGGCAATAGTCTGAATTGTCAGATAGTTTGTAGCACAAACTATAGCACGAGTCAAGGCAATCGCGCCCGTCGATGGGAGCCTGATGCCGCATGCCTGGACAAGAGGCGCACGCCGCCCCCGAGCGCCGGAACAGATGGCCGGCGCGCGAGACCGCTCGGCCGTCGACCGCGTTGGGCCTCCGAACGGCTTCACGGCAGCAAATGTGGCCGGCAGGCAGTACGCGCCCACGCGACCGGGTTCACATGGTTTGCTCTGCAAACTTGTTTGGAACACAAACGTATCGAGTACTTGAGAATCACTTGAGCACGCCCCGAAGTCAGACGGGTAGAACACTCAATGGAGGAGGTGCGCGCTGCGCGCCTTCAGAGGAGGTGATCGTGATGAGTGGAATGCCGCCAGTCAGGCAAATGATCGTCGGGTTCGTCGATATACGGCACTACTCCGAAGGCACATCGGGTCATACCACCGGCGAGGTCTACGCGTTCCTGTCGGCATTCTATGAGCAGGTCCTGCCCATCGCGGAGCAGTACGGGGGCAGACTGGTGAAGACCATCGGCGACGCGGCGCTGATCGTATGGGAGCCCACCGACGCCACCAGGGCGCTCGAGGCTGCGGGCAGGATGCGCAGGGAGTTCGACCAGTTGAGGTCGTGCGTGGGCGACCGCGCCGGCATGCGGCTAGCCGTCGCACTGGCGATGGGACCTGTCGTTGCGGGCGAGATGGGCCCGCCGTCGATCCGCAGATTCGACATCGTCGGTGATGCGGCCAACCAGGCGGCGCGGCAGTTGCGCCGTGGTGAGGTCGTCATCTCGAAGGCGGTCGTGCGCGCTGCCGGCGGTGCGGACTCAGAGGACGTCGTGGTAGTCGGGGAGGAGCGCTGAGGCGGCAGAGTCTTGACGCGGAAGGGGTCGTTCCGCACGGGCCGGATGGGAGCCCTGCGTTACTCCGTGGCGCCTCCCCGCGCGGCCCTTCTGCGAAGCGCGCCGGCTGAGCCCTGTCCCGGGCATTCGGGAGGACGGATGCGCGACACGCGGGCCGACCTTCCCGCAGGCGCGGGATGCGGCCCCTCCCCTACCGTCCTCCGCGTCTATGCGGCTACCGCGTGCACACCAGGGTCTTCACCTCGAAGGGTCTGAAGGTGAGGGGCACGGAGGCGTCTGTGAGCGCCACATCGACACCATTCTCCTCCAGCAGGTTTGCCTCGAGAACATGGGCAACAGGCGCTCCGAATGTGGCCAGCGTCCGCGTTGCCATGCCGCCAGCCTCATAGAGCCGCACGACGAAGCCACGCCCATCCTCCGCCCACTTGACCGCCTCGACGATGACGTTGGCCGCATACACAGTGACCAGGGAAGCGAGGTCATGCGCCGCATCGCCCGCCGGGGCGACGATCGGGGCGATGTTGAGTTCGTATGCCTGGCGGACGACCCTCTCGACGCTGAAGGGTCCCTCATGCGGCAGGAGCGAGTAGGTGAAGAGGTGCGTCCCTGCATCGCCGCGGTCATCCGGGTGGCGGTTGGACTTGATCAGGCTCAGCGCCAGCCTGTTGCCAGACGCGCGGATGCCGTACTTGCAGTCATTGAGCAGTGCCACGCCGTAACCGTTATCTGAAAGATCGGTCCACTTCTGGTTGGCGACCTCGAACATGGCGCGGTCTTCGGGGCGGTTCGTATGCGTGGGGCGCGCGACATGACCGTATTGTATCTCGTGGCGCGCCTCCGCGGCTGCCACATTGGTGTCGAAGGCGGCCTTCAGCAGCCTGTAACCCTCCGCCCACTCGACGCGCGTCTCGAAGTCGATCTGCTTGCTTGCGCTGTGGAGCACCATGTCCTGGCTCAGGCGCGAACGCAGGCCGATCTGGTACTCGCTGCGGATGCGCAACTGCATCGCGCCGTCGGCGACGACCTCGCGCGAGACCAGGCGGTGGTCGGCGACCATCTTCACATCCTGGTCGGCATCGATGTCCCAGTTATCATGGGCCAGGGGGACGTCCTCGCCGATGAGCAGGGCGTTGATCGCCCCGCCGGGGATGCAGACATCGCGCCCGGCCTGCGTGTCGAAGACCGACAGGATGCGCCCCTCGACATCAAAGCGCACCCTCAACAGCGGCGTGTCGATCTGTTCAGCGGTGACGGTGAATGGGCTGTCGGCCTCGGCGACGGCGTCAGTCAGGGGCAGGGCGACCGCGCCGAGAGCGGGGATCGTGGGGCCGCTGACGGCCAGGCGGGGCTGCCCGTCGATGCCTTCTATCCACTGACAGACTGCGCCGGGGATGCTCCTGCCGACCGGCAGGCCCTTGAGCACAATCTCCCCGTCGCGATCCCAGCTCAGTGTGTTGGCGAGCAGGATGTGCTCTCCACCGTCGGTCGCGCCCAGGGCTTCCAGGGCGGCGGCGCCGAGAGCTCGCGCGCGCTCCACAACACCCTCCATGCACTCGATAGCCTCATCATTGACCACCGATATCGATGAGCCGGGGAGGATATCGTGGAACTGATTGGTGAGGAACTCCTTCCAGAGCAAGAGCAGTTCGTCGGCCGGATAGGGCGCTCCGCGCAGAGTGGCAAGCGTGCAAAGGAACTCGGCATCGCGGAGCGTCAACTCGCAGCGGCGGTTGAGCTGCTTGACGCGGGCGATTGATGTCAGCGTGCCGCGGTGCAACTCCAGGTACAACTCGCCCGTGTACTCGGGCAGGCGCGGCCCCAGGTCATCGCGGATCGACTGCATGAAGGCGCTGACGGTCATCGGCGTCACACGCGGGCAACCCTCGAGGTCCTCGACCCGCTTGAGCAGCTCGAGCATCTCGTGCGTGGGGCCGCCGCCGCCGTCGCCATGGCCGTAGGTGCACAGAACGCGATCCTGCACGTCCTTATGCTGCACGCGGCTCCACTCATCGGCCAGCATCTGCGGCTCCGGCCACAGCTCGATGCGGTGGAAGTGTGTGGTGACAGCACTCCCGTCAATGCCCGTCCAGACGAACGTGTCGTACGGGAAGCGCGTGGTGTCATTCCAGCTTATCTTGGTTGTGCAGAAGAACTCGACGCCCGCGCCGCGCAGCAGTTGCGGCAGCGCGGCAGAGTAGCCGAAGACATCGGGCAGCCAGAGTGTGTCGGCGGTGTAGCCGAACATCTCGCGCGTGCTCTTCTGGCCGACGAGAAGCTGGCGTACCATCGCCTCCCCGGAGGCGATATTGCAGTCGGGCTCGACCCACATGGCGCCGTTGGGCTCCCAGCGACCCTCGGCTACGCGCTGCTTGATGCCCTCGAAGATATCCGGGTAGAGCTCGCGCATCTTCTCCGCATGGAGAGGGGCGGCCTGGATGAAGAGCAGGTGCGGATACTGCTCCATCAGGTTGAGCACTCCCGAGTAGGTGCGGGCGCACTTGCGCCAGGTCTCCCGTAGCGGCCACAGCCAGGCGGTATCCATGTGGGAGTGGCCGATGGCGGCGAAGTGCGGCGTGGTGGGGCCGTTGCGCAGGGCCAGCAGCGCGGCCATCAGTTCCCGCGCGCGGGTGAGCTTCGGCCGCCAGACCTCCTCTGGGAGCTCTTCGGGCCTGGCATCCACCACCGAAAACACCTGCGCGAGGCCCAGCGCTACCTGATTGCGCCGGAGGCTATGCTCATCCAGGCTCGTCATGAGCTGCCAGAGCACCCGGAGGTCAAAGACGAAGGCGGTGACGTCCTCGCGCTCCAGGCAAATGTCGACGCCGTCGAACACGCACGAGTTCGGCGGGACGAAACGGCCGGCATCGTCCGGCTGCGTCCCGGGGAATGTGTGGCCGGCGTATGCCTCGAAGGCAAGACGGTAGCGGGCACCGGACTCCGCGCTATCGACCAGCATCACATAGTGGTGGTTCGGGTCGAAGTTGCCGCGATGGTCGCCATCGACGAGCATCAGCGTCTCGACGCCACCCGTCCGGGCGTTGACGAACACGCGCCTGCCCGCACACACCTCCGGCAGCACGGCATCGCCGCGGAACCAGGCGGTGACCCAGCTGTCACCCCAGTGCGCGCCGGGGGCGATGGGCGCGTACTCGGCGTCCGAGGGCTCATCGGAGAGGTACTCAGTAGTCTGTGTGAATGCCATCGGGACATCGACTATGGGCTGGAAGCGGAGCGCCTCATAGCGTCTGCGGATGTTCTCGAGCTTGCGCAGCGTCCGTGCGTCGGTTATCACAGGAGGTCCTCCGGGGCGTGTCGGCGGTAGTCGATGCACGAGCAAGTTCTCAGCCTCGCCGGTGGAGACCTGCTCAGAGAGCTACAGCGGATGTGGTGGATGAGCGCCCTTCGTCCCGCGATCGGCTCGCATGCTTTGCAGGCAACAGGCACATCCGCGGCGAATCTCCGCGCAGTTTGCCATCTGCCGCGTCCCCGAGGCTTACGGGGTGCGTAGTGAGGACCATCTGCCATGCCTGAACTGCTGACGTACCTTCTGACGACACCTGAGACCTTCACGCTGCTGTGCTTCGGCATCGCATTCATCGTCGCGATGATGCTGCTCGACGCTCCCGAGCTGGACGGGATGAGCTGCCGCAATGTTTACGTGCGGGCGAGCGCGCCGCCCGGCGGCGACGGCGAGCGCGAGACGCCGTTCCGCTCCATTCAGGAGGCCATCGACAAGCATGACGCCGACTGGGGCTGTATCTTCATCTTCCCCGGCATCTACCGTGAGGATGTCGACATCCACCGCGGGGTGTTCTGGATCATGCCCGCGCAGCAATACGGCGTCATCGTCGAGGGCACGATTAGGGTGCGGGCGGCGTGGACGAAGGTACGCGGGCTGGAGGTCCGCTCCGACGGCGACGGCATCGTGGTCACCGACGGCGCCCACGATGCTGAGATCGGCCATTGCCGGATCACGCGGATTGGTGATGGCTGTGCCGGGATCAAGCTGACCGGGATGGATCTGGATGACTGCCTCGTGATTGGCAACGTCGTGGATATTGAACCCGAGAATGGAGAGCCGCAGTGGAGAGCAACCGGCATCGAGGCAATCCCACAATCGGCGGTACACTGTGACTACCTCGTCTACGGGAACCAGGTTAGTGGCTGCGGGACAGCTATCTGGCTGGCCGCGGACCCGGAGGAGGGCGACCCGCACTCGACCAGTTACGCGCGAACCGTTGACAACAGGTGCGTGGGCAACGGTTGCGGGATTGTCGTCCTGCGCTGTTTCGCACGGGTGCTGCTCAATACCGTCAGGGACGGCTTCGAGAACGGTATCGAGCTCCGCCATGCGGTCGGGATACTCTTCGGGAACGTGGTGACCGGCGGCGAGACGGGGATACTGGCTGCTGACTGTGAGCGAACACAGATCTCCAACAACGTCGTGGCCAACCCAGTAGTCGCGGGTATCGACTTGACTGACGGTCTGTACACGCTTATCGGGAACACGATCTACTCCGAGAGTGAGACTGAGGAAGCGCTTCTGACAGTGTCGGATACGGAAGAGCAGCCGGCCACGATCAAGCACAACATCATTGCCGGGCCCGGTGAACTCATACAGAGGGGGAAGGGGGATACCGCGACGCGCAACCTCTACTCGCACAAGCTCCCCCAGAGCGTCGCGGGCGAGCTGGCACTGATCGGGGACCCGAAGTTCCGGGACCCGGCAAACGGCGACTTCCACCTGCGAGAGGACAGCCCCGCCATCGGCAAGGCCCATGAACTCGCGATGATGCACGACGCGGAGGGGATACGAAGACCGCGCGGGACTCGCGGGAGTCTGGGAGCGTACGAGGCGCCCGGCACGCGTGAGCCCCGAACGCTCTATGTGGGGCCCGACGGTGCCCACGGCGACGGCACACTTGAGGCCCCGTACGACTCAATCCAGGAGGCCCTGGACCATGCCCTGCCCGGCGATACCATCATGCTACTCCCGGGAACATACACGGGTGAGGAGATCCGCATCACCAACAGCGGGGCGCCCGACGCACCGATCACGATCCGCTCGCAGGAGCGCCATGCGGCAGTATTCGAGGGCGTCCAACTCGAGTTTGGATACTGCTCATACCTGCGCATCGAGGGCATCAAGCTCGTCAATCCGCCACATGAGGGAATACGCGTCGGGGAACGCGCGTGCCACTGCGAGTTCATCGACAACCTCATCATCCGTGAGACCGAGGGCGGCGGGCATGCCGTGGCAGTCGTCGGCCCCGGCGCGTGCGATAACACCTTCGAGGGCAACACCATCAGGCTCAACGCCGGCGGCTGCGGCATCCACATCTGGTGTCAGCGCTACAACTTCCGCGAGACAATCCGCAACAACGACATCTCCGGCTGCTACTACGCGGTGCAGACCGGCGTCGGCTCGTACCCCACCGCGACACCGGGCTACCACATCATCGAGAACAACGACTTCCACCACAACACGTGCGACGGCTATCACTCGAAGACCACCGATGACACGCTGCGCAACAACGACATCCACCACAACGGCACCGGTGGGGTGACGACCCGGTACGGCTCGCGCAACGTGATTGTCGGCAATCGCATCCACCACAACAAAAACTACGGCATCCGACTGCACAGTTGCAGCCACTTTGTCGTCAATAACCTGATCTACGGCAACGGTGGGCATGGCATCCACCTCTCCGCCAACGCGGGCGCTGCGGAGGACGGCTGGCCGTACAACGCCGAACCGAACTACGAGCCGCCGCATGAGGTCTGGATCGCGCACAACACAATCGTCGGCAACGGCCGCCACCCGATCGACGTGGACAACGGCAGCCGGGTCATGGCGCTCCGGAACATCCTAGTCGGCACCGGCGCCGACGCGCCCGGCGTCAGGTTCGGGCCCGGGGGCGTCGCCAGACTGATAGAGAACAACCTCTATCACAATGCCAGGCCACCGTTGTTGCGCGAGTACGAGGGCGGCGCGTATGAGGTCGTCGGCGACCCGGAGCTTGCCGATGTGGAGAACGGTGAGTTGTGCCCTGCCGCCGATGGCGTCGCATACCGCGGGCTGGCGGCGCTGCAGGACGCGCTGTCGATGGTCCTGAGCAGTTCGCCGGCCGGCTGCCCGCTGCCGCCACATGTCGGCGCACGGCTCGATTGGGGCATCGCGCGGGAGTAGGCGGTACAGGCTCAGCCACTATCGCATCGCTGCCGACTGCGTTGTCGGCAGGCCATTGTCGGCCGTGGATAACGTACACTATGCGGAGGACGATGAGGTGAGCAAGCCGGTGGTGGGTGCGGTCGGTGTGTTGCGCAGGTGGTGGTGGGTGGCGATTCCAGTCGCGGTTGCGGCGGTTGTCGTCGTGAACCGCTCCCGTCCGCCGACCGTCGCGGTCGTGCGTCCGCGCAGTGTGCCGGTGGTGCAGACAATCACGCTCAGCGGGCGGGTCGCCGGCCTGCAGGAGAGCGTAGTGGCGCCGGAGGCGGCGGGCGTGCTGGCGGAGTTGCTCGTCGAGGACGGTGACCGTGTAGAGCGCGGCTCACTGCTGGGCCGCGTCTCCACGGATGTCGCATCCGCGCAGCTGATGCAGGCTATCGCGGCTGTGGAGACCGCACAGGCGCAGTTGAGCGCGCTCGCCTCCGAGCTCGAGCGTGTAGCCCGCGCACTGCCCGACTCCGCCTACTGCGCCCTGCCCACGGCCGTCATCCATGGCGACTGGCACCCCGCCAACATCAAGTTCTCCGGCGACACCGTCACCGGCATCTTCGATTTCGACTGGTTTGACCGCCAGCCCCGGATGGTGGATGTCGCCGATGGGATGCTGTTCTTCTGCGGAGTGCGCCCGCACGTCGACGGCCCCGGCGATATCTGGTCGTTGACGGGCACGCCCGAGTTGCGGCTCGATCGCATGCGGGCCTTCATGCAGGGCTACGGGAGTCGCATTCGGCCGACAGCCGAGGAGTTGCAGGCGCTGCCCGACCTCATGGCGGTACGCTGGATCTACGCCAGGGTCGATGCCGCCGACCGCAAGATCGAACAACCCGATCAGGTCCGCTTCATCCTCCGGGATGTGCTGTCACCATTGCAGTGGATCGCCGAGCACAGGGGGAAACTCGCGGAGGTCGGTTGGTGGGAGTAGCGCGGGCAATGGACTTCGGCTCAGGTGCGCTGATGCGCGCAGGACAGGTCGGAGAAACGCAGGAGGCCCCGGCTGCAGGAGCTCGGGGCCCGCTGGAAGCGACTTCCTCTGGCGGCGTCGCCTCTATGCGCCCTGGGGGCTGCCGGCGGCGTGCTGGGCGACGACGTGCTGGATGCCCTCTTTGAGTTCGGTGGTGGTGATACGCCCGCCCAGGAACTCGGTCTGCAGGAGCTTGTTGAGTTCCCCGAAGATCTCGTAACGCCCCTTGCCCATATCCATCCAGCTATCTATCTGGGTCACCAGTTGCTGTGAGCGCTTGCCGGGGATCTCGCGGATCTGCTCCTTGATGGTCTCGAGGACCTGGTTGGGGTCCTCGGATTCGATATGGTTTTCGAGGTCGCGGTCGAGGTAGCTGAAGACACCGGCATCGGTGTCGAAGGTGACGTTGATCTGAGTTGTCGAGCCGCCGGGGGTCTCGTAGATCACGGCGATATTGATCGTCGTCTTGTCGTCCTTGGTGTACTTGGAGTACTCGTGCCTGAGGTTGCCGTATCCGATGCGGCGCTCCTCAGGCCGCTGGTAGAGGGCAACCAGTTCGTCCAGGGTCCGCTGGAATTGCTCCAAACGCTGGTTGCAGATGCTATCCGACAACTCCGTCTCCCTCCAGAGCCCCTCCGGCGAGCCTGTGGCCACCGCGGGTAGAACATCTGGTACTGGTTCCTGCCTCGGCCCCCGTCGGCGGGCATCGAGGCACAGCGTGCGGCGCGCGGACGTCACATTATAGCGCACCCATCCGCTTTGAACAACTCAGTTGTTGGAGAAGACCCGGCCAACGGCGCGACGGGCCTCGGTTTCGTCGACGTGCTCGCGGGCGGCCAGCAGCAGCCGGTAGTCCTCTCGCTCCCTGCGCACTATCTCGACCTCACGCGCAAGCCGCTCGGCGCTGGTGGGCAACTCGAGCAGCATCTGCTTGTCTACGAGCGGTAGCCGCAGGTGCGCCGCGATCATGTACGAGAGCTTGTCCGCCTCCGCCGGGATCTCCAGTTGCAGCCCGCCGAAGCCGAGCAACTGCACGATCAGCTCGATCTCCTCGGCGAACATCGCGCGGATGTCCGCGACGAACTCGGGCGAGACGCCCGCCTGGGCATCATCCGGCAGGAACTCGACCTCCGCTCGCGGATATGGCCCGCTATCGAGCACGGAGTGAATCCGAAAGCGCCTGCGGCCGATAGCCAGCAGACTCAGGTGATTGCCGCCGTCATCGTACTCGGCCACATGCGCGGTCGTCCCGACATCATAGGTCTCGGCCGTCTCGCCGCCGACTTCCCGCCCCTTGCGGATCAGCGCGACACCGAACGGCTCCTCGCGGTCGAAGCACTCCTCGGCCATCTGCAGGTATCGCGCCTCCCAGAGCACCAGAGGCATCGGCATCCCCGGAAACAGCACGGCGTTGAGCGGCATCAGAGGCATTGTTGTTCTTGGCATGCTCATCAGACGAATTCAGTGGTCCGCGTGTTTGCGTTACCCGAGTGCATCTTTGGTATAATACCCATACAACCGCAGTTCAACTTCGGGAATGCCGCCGGGGCCCAACAACGGGTGGACCACTATGCTCAGCGACGACCGACTGCGTGATGCGCACAATCGGATGTTCTCACTCGGACTCAACGACGCCGCGGCGAAGCTGTGCGAGGCCAACATGGTCTACGGCATCGCCAAGCTCTCCCACGTGCTGACGGAACTGGGCTATCCGGCGGACGCGCTCTTCGTCGGCACCCCGGACATGACCATCACCCGCAACTCCGCGCGCTGGGCCGCCGGTTTCGGCTACGGCGGCAAGCTGCAGTGGGGCCCCGTTGACCGCCCGCTGCTGGTGCTGGACCCCAAGCCAAACGTCTGCGGGATGCTCGTCGGCGCCACCCGCTCGATGCCCTCGCTCGACGAGGTGCTCGCCAACGTGCATCAACTGCACCATGCCACGACGACCGTCCAGGGCATCGAGTGCGAATGGGACATGCACAAGAGCAATCACTTCATCGACCTGTGCGCGCTCGAGACGGCCGACCCGCAGTTGGAGCTGCCGCCCTATGCCTTTGTCATGCACTCCGCGGCCCCGGAACTGCGCGGCCCCAACCCCCTCGGCATCGGCCTCTACTGGGACGCCTCCGAGCCGCTGCAGGCGCGCAGCAGGACGATGAGCACCCCGTGGGGGCCGCTGCACGTGCTGCTCGATGAAGATGCCGTCGAGTACTTCGCCTTCTATCAACGGGCCGAGGAGTTTGCCAAAGCCCGCCGGTTGGCCGCCGCGCAGGCGATCTTCGGTGACTTCGACCTGATCGCGAATGCGACCCATCAGGGCATGGGCGACATGAACACCGTCTACCTGGGCTGCCACAACTCCCAGGACCCGGCCTGCCCGCACCTGCCGATCATGATCCGCGGCGACCTGCCGGGCTACCTCTTCGAGGGCCTCCCCAACATCGCCGAGCCGATAGTCCGTCAACTCGGCTTCTACGAGCGTGCGGTCGAGGCGGGGGTCCTCGACTACCTCCTGGGCGCCAATGTGATCCCGCACGGGGCCGGCTACGCACTGCCCCGCTTCCGCGATGTGGTTCGCGTCATCGATCACGGCGACCATCGCTACTTCGTAATGTCCGTGGCGCCCGCTCTGAGCAACGATGCAGCCGCCCACGGGGCGGACGGCACCGAGATACTCACCGATACCCACGACCTGCCGCAGGAATACCGCGGCAGGCAGGGCGTGTTCAGGACTATCGAGTGCGGCCTCGGCCGGATGGTGGCGAAGGTCACACCCCTCCACGTTGTGAAGGTATAGTACCCGCTCAAGCGCAGGAGCACGGGAGCCATCGCGGATCGGGCAGGCATCCCCGACGCGGCTGATCTGGCCCAGATCCGACGGCGGCGCGCCTAAAGCACCATCTTCTTGAGTACCAGCCACTCGACGGCCCTGAGCACGTAGGAGAGCGCTATGAGGCCGACGAAGACGAAGAAGAAGCCCTTCACGAACGGTGAGTCGAGGTAGCCGATCCAGCGGCTCGGGTCGATCATGTCGCTCTCGAGCGTGAACCGGGCCGCCCACGCTGCGCCCGCCCTGATGACGAAGCTATAGAGCCCCGTCAGCGGCTGGTAGAGGAAGACCAGGCCGACCAGCGTGGCGACGATAGCCACAGGGTTGACGACGCGGAACTTCTGCCGCTGGTGCTCAATGAAAATGGCGCATTTGACGCAGGGGATGGTCCGCTCGCGGCCGACCGGCGTGTCCGCCTGCAGGTCTGAGCGGATGTACGCCTCGCTCACCGTCCGCTCGGCGGAGGTCTTCTTGGCGGCGGCTTTGCCCTTGTTCGCCCCGCCGGTGCGGATCAGTTGCTCGATCAGCCCCGGATCGCAGTTACAGCCGTAGCCGAAGCGCCAGCACGACTTGCGGGCCTTGAAAGCCGGGCACACGTCCTTGACGGCATCGTGGCAGTAGGGCAGGTCCCAGCAGGTGTCCCACAGCCCGAGCTTGGCGCCCTTCTTCTTCTTCTTCTGCCTCTCGGCGACGGAGGCTTCCTCGATCTCCTTCTGAACCTCCGACTTGTACGTCGCCCGGCGGACCTGCGCCCCGATCTCCCAGAGGATGCGTAGCGCGACAAGGAACAGCACGGCCAGCCCCGCGTTCGTGCACCAGTTGCTGATCGGCTGCGCGAAGTTGGAGCCCTGATCCAGGTTGCTCCCGATGATGATCGGCATCCCAAACATCAACCCGGCGCCGACCATGCCGATGAGCACCGCGTAGGCGACCTCGCCGAATGTCAACAGAAGCAGCGAAGCGGCCGCCAGCAGACTCGTGAGCGTCAGCAACTGCCCCATCAGAGTGAAGTTGCCGACGAGTCGGTTGATCTCCGACGGGTCGGTGACGCCGCGCAGCTTGCCACTGAAGAGCCCGTAGAGGATGTAGCTGAGCGATACGAAGAAGCCGATCAGGGCTATCTGCAGCACCGTGCGCGACCACCCGAGCACGAGCATCCCCGTGTCGAGCTTCTCTCGCTCCTGCCGTGCAACCTTTCTCTTGTCTCTCATCGGTCAACTCCCGTGTGGAGTGCTGCCGAGCGCGCACTCCGGTCGCCGCAATGCGAGGGCCTACTCATCCTTGAATGTGAACCCGGCCGGTATCCTCTCCGAGTCCACGAAGGTCAGGAAGTCGGTCTTCTCGTTTGACCTGTTGAACCCCTCGAGGAACTCGATCTTCCCCTCATTGACGAACTTGGCCAGCGACTGTTCCATCAGCTTCATGCCGAGGTTGGCGCTGCTCTGGATGGTCGTGCGCATCTGGGAGGTCTTCCGTTCGCGGATGAGGTTGCCGATAGCAGCCGACCCCGCGGCTTCGCCCATCATTACCTCATGCGCGGCGATGCGGCCGTCCTTGTCACAGCGCGGCACCAACTCCTGCGCGATGACGGCGGCCAGCGAGGTTGACAGCATGGCGCGGATCTCTTCCTGCTCCGCCGCCGGGAAGGCCGTGACCAGGCGGTCGATGGTTTTGGGCGCGCTGACCGTGTGCAGTGTCGCGAACACAAGGTGGCCCGTCTCAGCAGCCTGCAGCGCCGCGCGCATCGTCTCGAGGTCACGCATCTCACCCAGCAGGATGATGTCGGGGTCTGAGCGCATGTTCCGAACGACGGCCTCGGCGAAGGTGATCACGTCCACGCCCACCTCGCGCTGGTTGATCAGCGAGCGCTTGTTGGGGTGGTAGTACTCGATCGGCTCCTCGATGGTGACGATGTGCACCGAGCGGTTCTCATTGATCCAGTTGATCATGGATGCCAGCGTCGTGCTCTTACCGCTGCCGGTGGGGCCCGTGGTCAGGATGATGCCGCGCGGGCGCGTCAGCAGCGGGATCATGTGCCGCTCCGACAGCCCGAGCTGCTCGAAGGTCAGCATCGTGTACGGGATCATCCGCAACGCGAGCGCGGGGTGCTGGCGCTGCTGAAACACGCTGACGCGGAAGCGGGCGAGATCGCCCAGCGTGTAGGCAATGTCCGCGCCGCCGCTTTCATAGTACCGCGCCCAGTAGCGGTTGTCGGGCGTGTTCTGCCCAAGGAACACGTTGCAGGCCTCGATCATGTCCTCGTGACCCATGAGCTTGAAGCCGCTCATCTCAATCATCTGGCCGTGCCGGCGATAGACGGGCGGCTCGCCGAACGTCAGGTGCAGGTCGGAGGCGTCGATCTTCACACAGCCTTCCAGGAGCATGTCCATCATCTCATGGTCCATGATGTCGCCGCCCCGCTTGGCGAGGTCGGCCGGCGCGCTCACTGTGCGACGCCACTGTTTCTTCTCAGCCTTCTCTTCGGTTGCCATCGATCCTCACCGGCCTCTCTTCCCATCATCAGGATGATGCTGTGCGTGGGCCATGCTGGACATATCAATCAGGCGCGGGAGCCGCCGCTCTGAGTTGCTCGGAACACGCCGCTCGCCTACTGCTCGGGAGTGGGCTCCGCCGGCGGGGGTGGCGGCGCGCCATTGGTGCCCTCCGGGGCGTCGGGCCGCTGCTGTGGCTGCTGGCGTCTGAGCGCCTTCCGCTTGGCCGCCTCCGCGGCAGCCTTCTTGGCGTCGGCGTCCGCCTTGTCCTTGGCCAGACCGTCCTCGAGGCGAAGCATCTGCCGCATCTCGGTGTAGTTGCCCGCGTAGTGCATACAGTGGTCGGCCGAGACCAGACCCTGCCGGTACAGCTTCAGCAGCGCCTGGTTCATTGTCTGCATACCCCAGTGGGCGCCCTCGACGATGGCCGAGTACATCTCCCCCGGCTTGCCTTCCTCGATGAACTTCGAGACCGTCGGCGTCACAACCATGATCTCGATGGCCGCGACACGCCCGGAGGTTCCCGCCCGCGGGACCAGCGCCTGCGAGAGAACCGAGACAAGGCTCCGCGACATCCGCATGCAGATCTGCGGCTTGTCATGGGGCGGGTACATGTTGATGATGCGCTCCATGGTCTCGGCGGCCGAGGTGGTGTGGACCGTCGAGAAGACCAGGTGGCCCGTCTCTGCCGCCTGCATCGCGACCGACATCGTCGTCGTATCGCGCATCTCTCCGATCAGGATGACGTCGGGCGCCTGCCGCATGGCAAACTTCAGCGCGTCCTGGAAGTCCGCGGTGTCCACACCAACGCCGCGCTGGCTGACAATCGACATCCGGTCGCGGTGCACGTACTCGATCGGGTCCTCGACGGTGACGATATGGCACTGCCGCTTGCGGTTGATCAGGTCCAGCATCGCCGCCAGCGTTGTCGACTTGCCGCAGCCCGTCGGCCCCGTGACCAGGACCAGTCCTTGCGGTCGTAGCGCGATGTCGTTGAGGACTTCCGGCAGCTCGAGGTCCTCGATGCTGAGGATGTTGAGCGGGATGATGCGCATGACAATCGCGCAGGTATCCTGCTGCCGGAAGATGTTGATTCTCAGCCGGCACGCATCACCGATGGTCAAGCCGATGTCGCGCTCCGGGTAGGTCTGGAACTCCTGCCACTGCTCGTCGGTCATCAGCTCACGCGCCAGCCACTCGGTATCCTCCGGCGTGAGTACGGGCTTGTCGGTCAGGCGCGTGACACGGCCCTGCAGCTTCACCGACGGCGGTACACCGGCCTTCCAGAATACGTCGGAGGCCTTCTGCTCTGCGCCCCAGCGGACGATATCCTGCCACTGCATAATCAGTTCACTTGCCAACTCCGCTCCTCCTTCACGACTCCCGACGGCGTAGCCGGGGTAGACTGACACCGGCTTGCGGGGCGGGTACTAACGCCCTTTGCGGCCATGCCCGGCCTCGGCCCGCGAGAGAATCACCGCCCGTGACACAAAGTAAGCCACTGCGCCAATCAGCAATGAAGCCAGAAACAGCAGGCCCAGCGGCAGATGACCGCCGGTGTCGCGCGTCTCGCGTGCACGTGCTCTGCGGTCCTCCGACAGGATGTCGGCAACCGACGCGAAGCTGTTGTCCTTGACGGCAACATCGTAGTAGCGCAGGCCGCCGAGCTGCCGCCACTGCATGCGCACGAACTCGTTCTCGAAGCTGCCCTCGCCGTCGCCGGTGCTCTCCACCGGCAGAAACGTAATCAGCACGCGGTCACGGGCATCCATTGCCAGCACAATCGCGGCGATAGGGCTCAGATCAACAAACGTCACCGGGTGCGAGCCGACGGCATTGGCCTTCGCACCCACGCCGTCGCGCAGGTTGACAATCGGCGTATCGAACTGCCATCCCGAATACTGCTGGATGCGCTCGATGCACCGCGGGGCGACCTGGGGGTCCGTTCCCGCCGGCAGCGCAACGTCGATCGAGTTGACCAGGCCCCGGTAGAGCTGGACGACCACCGTCGCGCAGTCCGAGCCGGCTGCCCCATCGGGCTCGGCGGCCGGTTGCGCCAGGCCGGCAGTTACGGCCTGCGCCGCAATCGCCAGTAGCACTATTCGCTGCAGGCTCATCAGTTCCTCCCCCGCAATCAGCTGCGGGTCACACGGACGCGCATCGAATCTCGTGCGCTTGAAGACATTCGCGTGGGCACGTCCACACGCAGATACAAAAGGGGCGCAGGCAGATACTCCCGCCTGCGCCCATTCGATTCTATCGTGGTGGAGCCGAGGGGAGTCGAACCCCTGACCTCTTGAAT
>DPJP01000373.1:0-134 GCA_003542955.1 Armatimonadota bacterium | reverse complement strand
CTCCCAACTGAGCTACGGCCCCACGGAGCATGAAGTATAGCATTCCGCGCGTTCGCGGTCAAGCGCCGATAGCAGCCACACACGCCCCCCTGGCGCCCACGGAGCCGCCCGTGGCGTGTTGACATGGCCTGCCC
>DPJP01000002.1:384-8578 GCA_003542955.1 Armatimonadota bacterium | reverse complement strand
AACGCCCGCCTCTACAACAAGCTGCACGAGAAGCAGGTCCTTCTCGAAGGCGTGATCAAGTGCTCCGTCGACGGCATCGTCATCAGCGACATCAGGGGCAACATTCTCCACTTCAATCCCCGGGCGGAGGAGATCCTGGGGATCTCGGAGGACGATGCCCGCAAGATTCTCGCGCAGGAGTTGTCGGATCTCGACGATGACGAACGAACCCGTCTCTACAACGTCTTCAAGCGCCAGGAGCACATCAGCCATTACGAACGGACCTACCAGCGCAAAGACGGCAAACGGCTGGTCTTGAACCTGAGCTGCTTCGCCATCGTGGACGAGAACCGCGGAACGCTCGGTGTCGTCTCCGAAGTCACCGACGTCACGGAAAAGAAACGGATGGACGACTACCTGGTGCGGGTGGAGAAGTTCGCCGCCCTCGGCCACGTCGCCTCCGTGATCGCCCACGAGATCCGCAACCCCCTGTCGGGGATCGCCACGACGGTTCAGAATCTGGAGATGGAATACGAGGATGACAGTCCCCAGAAAAAGGACCTGCAGAGCATCATCGGGGAGGTCGACCGGCTGGAAAAGATGCTCCGGGAGGTCCTCGATCTCGCGAGGCCCCTGCCGCTGCAGATGGAGGAAGTGGAAGTCGTGGACCTCCTGGCCTCCACGATCGCACTCCTGAACAAGGAGGCGGTGAAGAGAAAGATCACGATCCGGAAGGACTTCGATTGCCGCTCCATGACGATCAATGCGGATCCGCAGCGGCTCCGGCAGGTGTTCCTGAATCTGACGCTCAACGCCATCGAGGCGATCGGCGGGCAGGGCGAGATCGTCGTCAGCACGGCGGCCGTGCAGACCCATCCCGAGCGAAACAGGCGGATCGTGATCAATTTCAAGGACACCGGTGTCGGCATCCCCGTCAGCCACCTCAACAAGATCTTCGATCCGTTCTTCACCACACGCGAGAACAAGGGCGGGACGGGGCTCGGCCTTGCCATCGCCTACGGGATAGTCCACGCCCATGGGGGAAGCATCACCGCTGAGAGCGAACTCGGGCGGGGTACCACGTTCACGGTATATCTGCCCGAGGCCGATGAGCCGACCAGCACGAGCCCCGGTCTGGAGACTCATCTCGAGACCGGCACCGAAACGATCATGCTCGTGGATGACAACGATGCCGTGCGCGCCAACCTGAGACAGCTTCTGGCCTCGCTCGGGTACACGGTGATCGAGGCCAACACCGGGGCGGAGGCCGTCGCGGCCTGTCACAATGGTGTCGGCGGCATCGACCTGTTCATGCTCGACATCAACATGCCGGAGATGGATGGGGTCGAGGCATTCGGGAAGGTCCGCTCGATCATCCCACAAGCCAGAGGAATCCTGATCACCGGCTTTGTCGATGACGGCGTCGATGTTCAGCAACTGCCAGAGGGCATTGTGGGCGTAATGCGCAAGCCATTCACGATCCGGCAACTCTCCCGGTGTGTGCGTCTTGCCCTCACAGGCAGCAGCCTCGAGGAAATGACGACTTGACGCATGCTGCGCAAGGGCCACCCGCATGCGCTCCCATCTCGACATATCCCGCCCTCGCCGCCGGTATGCATGACACAGGCCTCGGGCGACCGATTCGGGTCTTTGCGGCTGACTCCCTGATACATCATGGGTGCCTGAGTTGTCTAATCCCCAGGTGGGCCCCAAATGGCGCCGCCGGCCTGGCACCGCACGGTGATCTGGCGCAGTCGCACGATGGTTGTATGCAGCAGATGGCGCTAATTCGGTCGCCCGGTGCACTTCACCTGGCTGTTACTATCTGCTATAATAGGGTTGATGTGCCGCGGGTTGTGAGATAATAGTTACAGTCCGCGGTGCACGTATGGCCACGCCGAGGGATCGCGGTCCCTCACAGTGCCCGTTGCGCTGGAGGGCGCGGGGAGCCTGTCGTGNNGGTCGGTACTCCGAGATTGGGCTGGACCAGAACAGGTACTGGAGCATCGGTCATGATTGTACTCCGAGGCTTATGGTCTCTCTTTGTCGCAACGGTTACACTGGTGGGGGTCCTCCTCGCGCATCAGCTCGGCCGCTGGCTGCTGAGTACGAGCATGGAGGAGATAGACCCGACCAGCCGCGACGGCATGATGTTCACGATGGGCATCAATGCAGTTGGCGGGCTGCTCGGGTTCCTCATCGGGCTCTTTGCATTCCGCATCCTCGTGACCTACATCCAGCGCCTGGAGCGTGTCTCACTGCTGGATAAGCTCGCAGCCGTACTCGGCGTCGTACTGGGCCTCGCCGTGGCACTCCTTGCCACAGCGCCCCTGGGCAACGTCGGGCCTGGCATACCACTGCGGATCCTGGCCAGCGTCATCGGCGTCATCCTCGGCATTGGCTTCACGATGAGCGCGAAGCGTCAGGTGGTCTTCATCTTTCCGAACCTGGCGACCGGCATGCCTGACGAGGTTCAGATGGTCCCGTCGCGGGCCAAGATGCTCGACACCAACATCATCATCGATGGGCGGATTGCCGACATCGTCAGTACCGGCTTCCTCGAGGGCCCGATACTCATCCCGCAGTTCATCCTCCAGGAGCTTCGCCACATCGCCGACTCCTCCGACGAGCTCAAGCGGGCGCGCGGGCGCCGCGGTCTCGAGGTCCTCAACCAGCTCAAGGGCCTCAAGTCGACCGACGTTCGCGTCTACGAGGACTACCCTGCCGAGGAGGAGCATATCGAGGTTGATGCCCGCCTGGTGAAGATCGCGAAGCTGCGCAATGCCAGCATCGTCACAAACGACTACTCGATCAACGAGATGGCCAAGCTCCAGGCGGTGCCGGTGCTCAATGTCAATGAACTCGCATCGGCACTCAAGCCAGTCTACCTGCCCGGGGAGGAGACCACTGTCACGATCGTCAAGGAGGGCAAGGAGCCCGGCCAGGGCGTTGCCTACCTCGACGACGGCACGATGGTGGTGGTCGAGGAGGCCAAGAACCTGATTGGACAGAGCGTTCTGATCGGCGTGACCAGCTCGCTGCAGACGGCGGCCGGGAAGATGATCTTCGCCAACCTGGTCCGCGACACGGGCAAGCGAGAGAAGTGACCCCCTCCGTTGCAGCGCTCATAGTGGCCGCCGGAAGCGGTACGCGGTTCGGCGGCCGACTGCCCAAGGTGTACGTTCCCCTCTGCGGCGTTCCCATGTTGGCCCATTCACTGCGCGCCTATGACCGCGTGGCGCGTGTCGAGCACATTGTCGTGGTTGCGGCGCCCGAGCACCTGGACACCGCGCTCGCCATCTGCACTGAGGCCGGCATCAGCACGCCCTGGCACGTCGTCGCGGGTGGTGATCGCCGCCAGGACTCGGTGCGCGCGGGCCTACAGGCGCTTGCCGATGCTTCCCCCGACTTCGTCTGCATCCATGACGCCGCCCGCCCCCTCGTCACCGTCGATATCATCGATGCGAGTATCGATGCCGCCCTCCACCACGGCGCGGCAATCGCGTGCGTGCCCTGCACCGACACGATCAAGGAGTTCGCCGATACCGGCCGAGTCATCCGCACGCCGGACCGGGCCTGCCTGCGGGCAATCCAGACACCGCAGACATTCGCGTACGAGTTGATCGTCCGGGCCCATGAGCAGGCGGAGCGCGCAGGCATCGAGGTAACCGACGATGCGGCGGTCTTGGAGGCGCTCGGGTACCCGGTTGTCGAGTCGCGCGGCTCAAGGGAGAACATCAAAGTGACACAGCCCCAAGACCTCCCATACGCCGAGTGGCTGATGACACAGCGGGAAGCACCCTCCGCACCGGTCCGCGTCGGCCACGGCTACGACCTACACCGCCTCGTCCCCGGGCGAGAACTGATACTGTGTGGAGTACGCATACCCCACGACGTGGGACTGCTCGGCCATTCCGACGCCGACGTTGCCCTGCACGCGGTTGCCGACGCGGCACTGGGGGCGGCGGGGCTGGGCGACATCGGGCTCCACTTCCCCGACACCGACGCCACGTACGAGGGCGCCGACAGCCGGCAGTTGCTCGAGGCCGTGGTCGCGATGGCTGCCGAGGCCGGATACGTGCCGTCAAACGTCGATGTGACGATCATTGCCCAGCAGCCGAAGCTCTCCCCCCATCGCGAAGCCATGGTAGCGGCACTGGCCGATACGCTGGGGCTGCCCGTGGCGTCCGTGAACATCAAGGCGACAACGAACGAGGGCCTTGGGCCAGTCGGCGAGGGCAAGGCGATCGCGTGCCATGCCGTCATCTGCCTGGTGCGCACCAGTCCCGATCCCCGAACCCGCAGGGAGGACCCGATATGAGCACGCTCGCTGTCAATGGTGGCGAACCTGTACGAACAGAGGGCCCCACGGCGATGTGGCCGGTGTGCGGAGACCGCGAGAAGGAGCTGCTGTGCGACATAATCGACACAGGCAAGTTCCTCTATGGCGGCGGCGAGCACGGGGTCGCGTTTGAGCGGGAGCTTGCCGAGTGGATGGGATGCAGCTACGCACTCGGCACCGTCAACGGGACTGAGACGATGGTGCTGGCGCTGAAGGCCGCCGGCATCGGGCCCGGCGATGAGGTCATAATGCCGGCGATGACATTCATCGCCTGCCCGCTCAGTGTGCTGCTCGCCCAGGCCGTCCCGGTGCTGGCCGATATCGCCTATGCCGATATGGCTCTCGACCCGGCCGCGGTCGAGGCGAAGATCACCGAGAATACCAGGGCCATCATGGCCGTCAGCCTCTATGGCGTCCCCTGTGACCTGGACGCCATGGTAGATATCTGCGAGCGGCATAGCCTGCTGCTGCTCGAGGACGTCGCACAGGCACAGGGCTGCGAATGGCGAGGAAAGAAGCTGGGGACCATCGGCCACATCGGGTCTCTGAGCTTCCATACGGCCAAGATCATCACATCCGGAGACGGTGGGGCCATCGTCACCGATGACAAGGAGCTTCACGACTTCTGCCGCTCTTACCGCCAGTTCGGGCTGCCGTTCGAGGGCTCCGAGCATGACTGCGCAGTCACCGGCGGCAACTACAGGATGAGCGAGTTCGTGGCTGCCGTGTTGCGGGCGCAGATGGAGCGTATCGACGAACTGATCGACAAGCGTAATGAGAGCGCAGCCATACTCGACGAGATGCTGCAGGGGCTCGACGTCGTCAGGCCGTTCGAGTTCCACCCACAGGTCACGCGCCGCAGCTACCTCAACTACGCGATGGCCTACGACCAACAGGCGGCCGGAGGCGTCCACCGCGACGTATTCCGGCAGGCGCTGGCCGCCGAGGGCTGCCCCGCGGCGATAGGCTACCCATACGTGCTCAATGAGCTGCCCCTTCTGGCAGGGCCATTGCGCGAACGCGACAAGGGCCGCTTCTTCGGCCGCCGCATCGACTATGCAGCCGAGAGCTACCCCGTTGCCAGAGACCTGGTTGACAATGTGATGATGAACTACTCCCAGCACTGGTTGTTGAGCGATCCGGAGACGGTGCGTGATATCGGCCGAGCGGTGCAGAAGGTCGTCGACGGCATCGACACGCTGCGCGACCGTGAGCCTGCATAGCGGCGGCGGAGCAGGAAGAGAGCGCGTAATGCGGCAAGAACCCGGAACACTCCTCCGAGTTGTCACAGGCTGCATGATGCTGGTAGCGGCCACTGGGCTCACAGCGTGTCTGCACGCCGACAATGGCATACTGAGTGTGCCCGCGGCGGGCTCGGGACCCGAACGGACTTTCACCATCGGGACCGACACCGGCCGGCTGTGGCTGCGGCTGCGGATGCCGGCCGCCCACCAGGTCGACTGCTACGCTGAGTTGCAGACGGCCGATGGCGCCCGCATCGGGTACATCCACGCCGATGGGCTCCATCAGGACGGCGACGGGCAGGGAATCGAGCCGGGTGGGGTGTCTGACTGGGTGGATATGGTTCCCTACCTCGTCGGCAACCCCACCGCCTTCCGCCTGTACGGGCTGTTCGACAGCGGCAAGCGCGTGAGCGGCTGGGGTGTACAGATACAGGCTTTCGCCGGTGAAGGCCCACCTCCCCTACCCATCTCCGACATAAGCCTCGTCTGGCCGGAACTGGTCGACCCACACCCCGAAGCCTGCCTGCGCGATCCGTTGCCGCCACACGTGCCATGGCTCGAGACCACAGCCGTGATGCAGCCGTGGTTCGGGCGCTACTGCGAGGCAATGATCCTCCACCGCGACGAGTGGATACCGAAGCTGCGCGACGAACTCGGCATGGGCGCGATCATCATCATCCCGCCGAAGGGCGATATCGAGCCCAACTACGAGATTCAGGTCTACAGGGATGCCGTGGCCGACTACCACGCAGCAGGGATGAAGGTCATCATGTACTGGTCGATCATGCACGTCGGCCACCATGATGCCTGGCACGTGGTTACGAAGGAACATCCCGAGTGGGCCCAGCGCGACCCGGAGGGCAATCCNNGTCACCACCTACGGTGACCTCTGGCTCTGCCCGAACACCGGGGCGCTGGACTACGTCATCGACCTTGGCCTCAGGCTCTTCACCGAACTCGACGCAGATGCCATCATGCTCGATAACAATGAGTTCATCCGCACGGAGGCGGGGCTGCCGACAGGCTACTGCGGGGGCTGCCAGGAGGCCTTCGCGGAGTGGGCGCGGACCAACCTCCCCGGCCCCAGGGCCGCATTGCTCGAGACCGGTCGCGGGCCCGGCCACCTGCCGCTCGAGGGCGACCCACTCTACAACGAGTGGATCGAGTGGCGCTACATCGCCTGGCGCGATGCCACCGAGAGGTTCCGGCAGGCGATGCGGGCAGTCAAGCCCGATGCCGTGATGTCGGCCAACACCGCCTATGACTCGAACTGGTCACTGGCGGTACACGGCCAGTTCCCGGCGCTGGACGTGCTGCTCTCGGAGAGTCGGAATCGCCCCGGCTCCACAATGTCGGTCAAGCTGAAATACGCCCGTAGCCTGGCGCAGGGGAAACACATCTGGAACTACCTCGGCACATGGGTCGATGGAGACAGCAGTCGTCTCGTAGCGCCGGAGGAGATTGAGGACGCTATCTGCACCTGCCTGGCCCATGCCACATCCCCGTGGCTGGTCGGCTATGGCTACGTGCCGGCGGAAGGAATACCGAGCTGGAACGCCGCAAACTACACCAATCGCGGCGAGACCTCCGGCATATCGCTCGATACAGAGATAAGCGCAGCGGGGGATGCATCGGTGAGGCTGCATTCGGCCACCACTCAGCGTCTGAGTGTCTTCCAGCAGCCCTTTGTCAGGGTCTCGGCGGGAACGACCTACCGCTTCTCATGCTCAGTCAGAGAACACGACGTCACACCCGGCCGCGCGCGCGTACGACTGACCTTCGTTGACGAGAAGAGCAAGGCGCCCGCGGGCGCTCCCTACACGTTCTACGCCGAGGCCCCCGGTGGCACACACGACTGGCAGACGGTCCTGCTGGAAGGCATCGTCGCCCCCGAAGGCTCCAGCCTGCTGAATCTGGAGCCGTTCCTGTGGGATGCATCAGGGACCGTCTGGTACGATGATCTGGTGCTGACCGAGGCCGGGAGCCAACGGAACCTGCTCGAGAACCCCGGCTTCGAGATGACACACGATGCCGGCTACGCGGAATCCTACGCAGCCGCCGGCCGCTGTCTGCGCTTCGGCAAGGACCATGCCGAGTACCTGCGCGGGCTCGTCCCGTACAACAATGTGGCGGTGCTCGCATCGCGCCGCTCGACCGACTTCGGCGGGGCGCCGCGGGCGCCCTACTCGGTCATGCAGAGCCTGTTGCGGGCCAACATCGGCTTCGACGTGATCGCCGACGAGGACCTGGAGCCCGGCGCGCTGGGCCGGTACCGCGTCCTGGTGCTCGACAACGCCCGCTGCATGGCGGAAGAGGCCCTCAAGGCCGTCGCAGACTGGGTGCACAGCGGTGGCTCCCTGGTCTCCCTGGGGCAGGCCGGAACACTCGACGAGTTCGGCCGTGCCAAGCCCACCGACGGACTGCTCGCCGCCCTGGGAGTGAGCGCCGGTACCGACTGGACACCGCTGCAGGTCGGGGCGGGACGCGTCGTTGCGCTCACTGAGACAGCGGACGCCGCACTCGGCACAAGCGACCTGGAATTCGTCTCCGCCCTGGGCCAGTCGCTCATCGACCTCGGCGGCAGCCTCGTGCACGTCCTCGAAGCGGGCTTCCGTGTCGAGGTGCACGG
>DPJP01000002.1:0-353 GCA_003542955.1 Armatimonadota bacterium | reverse complement strand
AACCCGCAAGCCGACGCATCGTGATCGCGGTCGACAGTCAGCGGCTGCAGCCTGAGCCCGCCCGCGTGCGGGTTCGCGTGCCGCTGCCGGATGGCTGGGGCAGGCAGGTCAAAGTGCTCGACCTCGACGACGAGGGAATCACAGCGGACTGCAGCGTAGACGGGAACGCCGTCACGATCGCGACCGGACCCATCCGCCGCTTTGCACTGATCGTCATCGAGTAGGCGGGCCACTTGGTTCCCCGAGCATGCCTCTCCGAACAGGGATGTGCCCCGATGCGGGAGCCTTCGTTGTGTACCCGGCACCGGGCAACGAAGAAGGGCGCCCGGAGGCGCCCTTCTTCACAGTGCTGC
>DPJP01000194.1:35285-35480 GCA_003542955.1 Armatimonadota bacterium | reverse complement strand
CGATATCGGTCCGGTCATCGAGTGCATCGAGCACATGCGGCAGCTTCGCCCCCAACTGTATCCGGAGAGCACGTACCCACGTTTCACCGACAGCCGGCGCTACCGCAACATCTACGACTTCTCGATGAATACTGTCAACATCGATCGCACCTACCCCCGCGTCGGCGATCAGGGCGCCCACCCGCAGTACCGGAA
>DPJP01000194.1:0-35265 GCA_003542955.1 Armatimonadota bacterium | reverse complement strand
CCCAAGTTCGCCTGGGCGCTGGCAAACGACCCGCGATGGACGCCCTCCCGCACCTTCGGATATACCCGCGAGCAGACCGAGCAGGCCGCCGCCCAGTGGCCCGATGACTGGAATGACCGTAGTTGCCTGCAGGACGGCTACGGTCTGGCGATGCTGCGCGGCGGCGAGGGGGACAACAAGCGCGCGCTGTGGCTCAACTACCGGCGTACCTCGTGGCACGCCCAGGATGAGATCATGCAGATCGGCCTGGATGCCTTCCAGAGCGAGATACTCGGCCACATGGGCTACCCGCGCAACTGGAACCACTGGTATGTCAACTGGATCACCCATCTGGTTGCCCGTCAGTTCCCCTACGTGCAGATGACCGGCCGGTGCGAGTTCTTTGCCGACGCCGGACCCGTGCAGGTGACGGAGGGGTACGCCGAGGGTTTCAACCATCTGCAGGATGGCCCGCAGCGCTACTACGTGCTCGCCGACCGCTGGCAGCGGCGCCTTGTCGCGCTTGTGGATGTCTCCCCCAATGCCTTCTACTGCGTCGACCTCTACCGGATCAGTGGGGGAGATGAGCACTGGTGGAGCTTCCACTGCCAGGAGGGCGATCTGACCACCGAGGGCCTGCAGCTGACCGCTCAGCAGGGAGGGACACTCGCCGGCCCCGACGTCGAGTGGGGCGACGAGGCGTGGCTCGAGGCCAACGGCTGCACCAGGAGCAACTACGGGTGGCGGGGCAACACGTTCGGCTTCCCCTTCATGTACAACATCCAGCGCGCGGCTACCGATGCCCGCACGCGTGAGGACGGCGTCTGGTCGGCCGACTGGGCGCTGAAGAACGCGAACGGCCTCCATTTCAGGATGACCGCAGCTCAATCGAGTGGGGCTGAGGTCATCATCGCCGACAACAAGTCCCCCGCGGGCGGCTCGCCGTGGGAGATGAAGTGGATGCTGCTCCATACCACCGGCGACACGCCGACGCGCAGCCAGATCGGCACCATTATGGAGCTGTACCGACAGCAGCCCACGATACGCAGCGTCAGGCCGCTGGCGGTCTCCGGTGAGGACGAGGCCGGCTTCGAGCCCTACGGCATCGTCGTCGAGCTTGCCAACGGACGCACCGACTACATCTTCGCCTCCGCTGACCCCTCGGTGGTCCGCACTGGCGAAGGCGGATTCGAGTTCGCGGGGAGGTTCGGGCTGTACTCGGAGGAGAATGGCACTCCTGTACACCTGTCGCTCGTCGGCGGTAGCAGGCTCACCCGCAACGGTGTCGGCATCATTGATGGTGTCAGTGAGTATCGTGCCGAGATCGTCGCCGTGGACCGGGAGGCCGAGGCAGTCACCGTCTCTCCGGCCCCATCTGAGCCGTCGGCGCTCGTGGGCAAGTACATCTATATCACCAACCTGTCTCGCCGGATCGCCTATAAGGTGCTGTCGGCCGAGGTGACCCAGGGCGGGGCGAGGCTGCACCTGGACTTCGACTCGCGCATCGGCACGGGCAAAGTGACCGGTCACGCCGACTGGCGTGTCCAGACCGATACGCCCTTCATCCTGCAGGGCTACCGCTACTACGACGGAGCGCGGCTGGCCAACGCCGATCGCACGGCCGAGTANNCACGCGATCATCGACCCGGAGGTCCATCCGGATGTTCCCGCGGCCCGGTTGGAGGCCGAGTTCCCGGTTGGCACATGGTTTGACGTCCACGACTACGGAGTCGGCGACGAGGTTCTCTGGCCGAACACCGTCAGCGTGAGCCGCATAAACGAGCATGCCTACGACGTCACGAGCACCGACAGATGCAGGCTGAACCTGCCGAAGGGCTGAGATCGCTCGCCCAGTACAACACGCTCAACACAGAGGAGAGCCAACCGATACCAATGCCAACCCACAGCGACTTCATCAAGCACCTGCAACCATGGCCGGCCTTCGCCCGCGCCTACTGGTATGACGACCCCCGGCGTCCCGAGATCGGCTGCTTCGGCACCGGCTACAACTCCTGGGGCGTGCAGACGAACCAGAAGTTCCTCGGCGCGATGGCCGTGCTCGGCGCCGATCCGGACTTCGACGCCGAGGCCGTCGGCATGAGCCGGGAGGAGGTTCTCGACCTCGCTCTGCGCGCGCTGCGGTTCTCCATCGCCAGCCACATCAGCGGCGACCTCACATGCACCGATGGGACCAACTGGGGGCATACGTGGATATCGCTGCTCGGCGTCGAGCGGATGATGCACGGGGTCGAGGCGATCCGCGATCACCTGACCGACGAGGACCGTGACGGCCTGCGGCGGATGCTCATTTCCGAGGCCGATGCCGCGCTCGAGCAGCCGGTGCGGGGCACCAAGTGGGCTGCCGATGGCGGCAACCGGCCGGAATCCAACATCTGGAACGGCGCCTACCTCTGGCGCGCCGCCCAGATGTACCCGGATGCGCCCCATGTCGCCGACTGGATAGAGAAGGCGCACAGGTTCATGGTCAACGGGATATCCGTCGTCGCCGACGCCGCCGACGACCGCCTCGTCGCCGGCCGCCCGGTCAGCAGTTGGCATGTCGGGCCGAACTACTTCGCCAACTACGCCCTCGACCATCACGGCTACCTGAATGTCGGCTACATGGTCATCTGCCTGAGCAATATCGCGATGCTCCATTTCGCCTGCAAGAGCGCCGGCTGGGAGGCGCCGGAATCGCTCTACCACCATTCACGGGAGCTGTGGAACCTGGTCAAGCGCCTGATCTTCGCCGATGGGCGGCTCCTGCGCATCGGGGGCGACACACGCCAGCGCTACTGCTACTGCCAGGACTACCTGCTGCCGGCGCTGCTGTGGGCGACCGACTACCTCGAAGACCCCCACGCCGCGCAACTCGAGCAGAACGCCCTCGGCCTCATCGACCACGAGCAACGCCACAATGCCGACGGCAGCTTTCTCTGGCAGCGTCTCGAGACGATCCGCACGACCAACCCCTACTACTACACGCGCCTGGAATCCGACAAGGCCGTGGTCCTTTCGATGAACGGCTACTGGCGGCGCATACTCGAAATCCCCACTATCGAGCCTGATGCGCCCTTCGATGATGCCGTTGTCGGCGCGTGGGCGGAGCCGGAGCATGGGGCCATCCTGCACCGCTCGAAGCGGCGCGCGGCCTCGTGGAGCTGGCGCGCCTCGGAGGCCCCGCAGGGCCTCTGTCTGCCGCCCGACGACGGTCACCTCGCCGAGTGGTGCGCGAACATGGGCGGCTGCGTCCGCCTCATGGGTGAGACCGGCAAGCGGATGGTGCACAGCCATGATGAGGCGCCCTTCCCCGGAGGCTTCCTGACCACCGGGACGATGTACGACGCTCAGAAAGCCTACTTCGGCGAAGGCTGGACGTCGCCCGAGCAGGCTCTCCACCACTATGCCGTCGCCGCGCTGCCTGATGACCGCACCATGGTAGTCATGGAGTTTTGCCGGCTTGGCATTCGCAGCTACCTGAGCGAGATCAAGGGCCTCAAGCTCAATGTCGCCAATGACCTCTTCAACGGCTCGACGCGCACATACACCTGCGAGGATGCCTCGATCACTGCGGATGCCGCAGGCGGGCAGGTCACGGGGCTCAACTCCCCGTGGGCCTGCGTTGACGACCGCATCGGGGTCGTCGGCATCTACGGGGCTGAGAGCCTCACCCTCTACCAGGCCGGCCGCCGCAGGGCCTCCGGCTACGGAGACAGCCTCTACTATGACGAGTTGTGCTTCCCGTGCACCGTCGGCACGATGGATGTATCCGGCGGCGCCATAGTGCTCGACTGCTGCAGCGCCGTGCTCTCGGGTGCCGATGCCGACGAGACGCGGGCGGCGTCTGTAGAGGCCCGGCGCATCGAGACCGACGCCGAGCTGGTGCGCGCAGTCAGCATCCAGGGAGCCGACGGCAGCGCCTACATGCTCATTGCGAATTTCGACGACGCCCGCGCCGAGGTGACACTCCCCTGCGCGGCCGAAAGCGTCACCGACGTGGTGTCTACAGCGGTGCTCGAGACAGCCAATGCCACGCTGGAGCTTGAGTTGCCGCCCTTTGCCGCCAGACTGCTGCGCATCTGAGGCCGGCGCGGCGAGATAGACCACGGGGCGAACGCCCCGCCCAAACCGGGAGGACCCACAATGAGAACCGGCATCCGCATCATGCTTGCCGCCGTACTTTCTGCCTGCGCCATCGCCCATGCCGCGCCGATCCGCATCGGCGCCGAGGCCCTCGTGCCGGAGAACCCGCGGAGCGCCTACGGCCGCTACGTCAACTGGCGGCCGGGTGACGGCGAGACGGTCGACCTCAACCCACCGCGTTTCAGTTGGCCCTACCGCGCCGATTGGCCACAGCAGTGGGGCGATGCGACACATCTGTTCACCTTCCAGATATCCGCCGAGCCGGACTGCTCCCGGCCGGTTGTGGATGTCACTTGCGGGTACAACTTCTACAACACAATCCCTGAACTGGAAGCCGGAAGGCGCTACTACTGGCGTGTCGGCTACGACATCGGCACGCAGGCAGAGAAGTGGTCCGACATCCGCTCCTTCACCATTGCGGAGGATGCGCTCGTATGGGATCGCTCCGCGCTCGCGGAGGGCAATCTGAGCATGCCCGCTCACCCGCGCGTGTGCCTCAACGCGGAGAAAATCGATGCCATCCGTGCCCTTGCCGTGACCGATGAGGGCTCCGCGGCGGCGCTGGCCCACATGGTCACTCAGGCAGACACCATCATGAAGAAGGACTGGTGGGCCGACTTCCCGCAAAGCGACCGCCTCGAGCAACCAAAGCAGGCCTTCTATACCATCGCCGGGGACCTTGCCACCGTCGCCTTCGTCTGGAAGATCACGCAGGACGAGCGCTACGCCGGCGTGCTCGAACGCGCCGTCACCTGGGCGAGCTACCCGCCGGGCGGACGCGCCTCGCCGGAGGGCCTCGGCGGTGATGGCGCGGAGGACGCCACGCAGGGCAACGAGTTCCTCGCGCTGCTTTTCGACTGGCTCTATCAGGACATGACGCAGGACCAGCGCGATGTAGTGATCCAGTCGCTCGAGTGGCGTACCGACCACATCATGAACTCGTTCTCCTTCCGCTCCCGGGGCAGCAACGGCACCATGCTGAGGCTGACCTTCAAGTCGGACGCGAAGGAGATTGCCTTCGAGGCCGAGGATTGCACACTCCTCGGCGGCGCGAAGGTCATCGACCACGAGAAAGCTCAGGGCGGCAAGCTGGTGCAGTTTGCCGCCAAAGATGCAGCCATCAGCAGGATGGTCACGCTCAAGCCCGGCCCCTACTCGGTCAACGTCCGCGGCTATGGCCCCGCCGGCGACCAGGACGGCTTCTTCGTGCAGCTTGGCGAGTTGACGCCGCAACGGCTGTTCATCAGCGAGTGGGGTTCGCAGTCGGCCTCCTTCACCCTCAAGGAAGAAGGCGAGTACGAGCTGCGGGTTCTGGCCGATCCCAACGAGATCGGCATGACCATCGACGCGATCAGCGTCGCCGTCCATGGTGACCAGCGGCTCAGGCTCACCCCCTCCGATGACTGGAAGGAGTTCACCTGGCAACTGCCTGTGCCGCCGGGCGCGACCAGCCTGGTCGTCGAGGGCTTCAACTACTATGCGCGCGGTGAGACATGGTGGGATTCGATCCGGGTGATACCGCGTGGCAGGAAGAGCAACCTGCTCTCAAACGGCGACTTCACTGACGCGGCGGGAGATCGGCNNGGCCCGCCGGATGGCGCGGCCAGCAGTACGGCACCGCCTCGGAGTTGCGCTACTCCGCCGACGGTGGCCGGGATGGCTCCGGCGCCCTCGGCATCATCTGCCCCGGCGACGCAGATCGCGGAGCATGGGGCCAGACTATCGAGGTGGGAGACGCGACCGTGCTCGATGTCACCGGCTGGTATCGCACCTCGGGCCAGGTATCGGGCGGGCCGGCGAAGATGGGGGGGATGGCCGGGTGCATCTCCAGCCATGCCTTCGAGTCCGCGATGGATACCGCCGTCTGCGGACTGGTGCTCTACGAGCACAGCGCCGTCGGCAAGGAGTGGTTCGAGATATGCCTCAACTACCTGATTGCGGTGACCGTCGGGCACGGCTTCGACGAGGGCTGGAATGAGGGCGCCGGCTACGGGACATCCAAGAACAAGTGGCTCACCAACGCCTCGCTCTACTACGACACCGCGCTGCCGGATGCCCACCTGGGCCGCAACCCGCGCTATGGGACGCTCGGTGACTGGTTCTGCCGGATCATCCCCGTTGGCATGAGCCACCACGCGTGGGGCAACCAGGCCAATGCCTCGAGGGGCAACCACGTGGCGGCCTTCCGGAAGATGGCGTACCTGACCGGTGACGGTCGCCTGATCAGCAACTGGCGCGAGTACGGCGGGGACAAGTTCTCGCCCTGGCGCGCATGGATCGAGTATGTGCTGCCGGCCCATTACGCGGAACCGGAGCCGACGCAGGATGCGCGCCTCGCCCGCTGTTTTCCCGTCGACGGCTGGGTGATGGCTGCGAGCGGTCCGCCCGGGCTCCGCAGCACGTACGAGCAGGGCGCGGGCGTCATCTTCCAGTGCCGCCCCCGCGGCGGCTACAGCCACTCCTTCAACTCAGACGGCTCGTTCCAGCTCCATGCCTACGGGCAGATGCTCAACCACGGCGGCGGCACGTCGGCCAATCTGGACGCCTACGCCTATCACACCATGAGCCACAACACCATCCTGGTCGACGGCCTCGGTCAGGCCCAGCCATCCTCGGGAATGACATACCCCACCTACGGCCGCATTGTCGGCTTCCAGGAGAGCGATGGGCTCGTCTACATGGCCGGCGACGTGACCCGCTGCTACCCGAAGGAGCCGGGCAACTACCGCCGCTGGGGGCTGCCGCTGGATGAGGTCTACGCCGCGCGCGCGTTGCCGTACCTGGAGCGCTTCATCCGCCACATTCTGTTTGTGGATGGCAGCTATTTTGTGGTCTATGACGACCTGCGCTGCTCCCAGCCCGCTCGCTACACGTGGATGTACCACATCCTGCCCGACAGCCCGGTCACCTTCGACGCCAACACCTTCGCCGTCGACTACACCGCCGGTGACGTGCCGGTGCGCCTGCAGCACATCTACCGGCCCGAGGCCCTCGAGCTGGATAACCGCAAGGGCGAGGACGGCCTGGTCAATCCCTTCACCGGGGAGGACTACCGTGCCCTGCGCAAGGGCGACATCCTATGCGGGCATAACCTGTGGATCACGAACCGGGAGCCCTCGGAGGAGTGGCACTTCCTGAGTGTGGTCTACCCGCAGCCGTCGGGCGGCGAGATACCGGCCATCGAGCGCATTGATGACAACACCGTGCGGGTGGGGGAGAAGACGATCTGCTTCGATCCGTCGGCTCCCTCCGCCGCCGCGGCGGACATTCTGGTGGATGTGACGCAGTTCCGGTAGGGGCTGCGCCTCCACGCCGTCAGTAGCACAGGCGCCCCCGCCTGTGCGCGCCCCAAACGCCAAACAGAAAACCCCGGCAGGGCTCCCTGCCGGGGTCATTACTCCATGGCGAAGGCCGCTCTCAGCTCNNGCTCGCTTCCTCCAGCTGATCCATCATCTCGTCGGAGATCTCGAAGTTCGAGTGCACCTGCTGGATGTCATCGTGTTCGTCAAGCCGGTCAAGCAGCTTGATGACCTTCGGCGCGTCCTCGTCCGAGACCGGACTCGTCGCCGTCGGGATCATCGTCACCTCCGCGCGCTCCGTGGGGAAGCCCGCATCCTTGACTGCGGCATACACGGGTGAGAACTGCTTCGGCTCCGTGTGGATCTCGATCGTGTTCTCGTCCTTGTCTTCCACCACGTCATTCGCTCCGGCCTCAACGGCGACCATGAACACCTCGTCATAGTCCACCTGGTCGGCGGGGATGACGATGACGCCCTTCTGCTCGAACATCCACGTCACCGAGCCGGTCGTGCCCAGGTTCCCGCCCGCTTCCTTGAGGATACGACGGATCTCCGCCACGGTCCGCTGCGCGTTATCGGTCAGCACATTGAGTATCAGCGCGATGCCGCCCGGCCCGTAGCCCTCATAGACGATTGACTCGTAGGTGACGCCCTCCATCTCGCCCGTGCCGACCTTGATGGCCCGTTCGATGTTGTCCTTGGGCATTGCGGCCTCTTTGGCTTTGTCTATGTAGGTGCGCAACGTCGGGTTCATGCCCGGGTCGCCACCACCCTCCCGCGCCGCGACCGTGATCATGCGCGAGAGCTTGCTGAATGCGCTGGAGCGCCTGGCGTCCTGCCGGGTCTTTCGATGCACCCGGTTGGCCCACTTCGAATGTCCTGCCATCGTACCCTTCCCTCCGTCAACGACTGCCTCTTCGGACCCCATTATACTAGGCCCAGAAGACGCTGTAAACCGGGGCCAACCAGAGCATTGCGGGATGCTGCGCACTATGGCAGCGTTTGTCGCGAGAACGACCGGGGGCGAGGGGGCATACCGCGAATCTTGAGTTGCCTGGCTCTCGCGTGGCATACCGGCCGGGGTATGGGCAACTCAAGATTCGGGGTGTGACCCCGGCCCCCACTCCCGATCGCCTGAGCGAACACGACAGCCCGGACGGACCTCGGCTTCGCCCCGCAGTCTCATCACGCCGGCCTGCTCACCCGGCCCACCAGGTCGATCATGCCCTCGACCACCACATCCTCGACATCGGGCGAGAAGGGAGTCTTGCCGAGCATGTATGGCGTCCTCATCGCGCCGTAGTTACCCTCCATGGTGAACGATTCCCGCTCCGGGAGGTATCCCTCCGCCCCGTTGCAGAGCGCCATCACCAGGACGGGGAAGTCGAAGGCGGCCTGTACGCGGCGCTTGTAGATATGCATGATCTCGAAGGGCGCCCCGATCAGCACTATCTCGCCCAGGCGCATCGCCCACAGCTCGAAGGTATCGTCAATTGGTGTGCCCGCGGATATCCGCGCCAATTCACGCCGCAGGCCCGTCGCCCAGACGGTTGCCCGAGCCACGTCGGGGGCGGAGTCGGTGACACCGGCTGCGGTCAGGATAGCCTCTTCCTTCGCCAGCATCTCGCGCAGTTCGGCCTCGGCCAGCGGCGCGTACGGGAGGGTGCACTGCGCCTGCGCGAAGGCCAGCGTGTCGCAGTCGGTGGGCTCTGCACCGCCAATGCCGGGCCGCACCTGCCTGGCATAGCGGGAGGCGATGACGTCGAGGGCCAGCAGCGATTCCTGCTCGGGGTGATGGACCACGCAGCTATTGGTGTTGCCCTCGCATCCCTGGAGGAAGACGCCGCGCGTACCCGGATGCTCGGCCTCGAGCATCGCCGTCGCGACACCGACGAAATCGCTGCTGATGTGCCGCTGGACTGCCGGGCCGACGACCGGGTGGCAGGAGAAGTATGTAGCAAAGCCGCGCATGCCCTGGTCACCATCGATCCGCAGCACGTGGGCCTCGGTGTCGATGATGTCGGTGCGGGCCGGGCGCCAGTTCTCATCCAGCGCCTCCTCGAGGCTCGGGCGGACATCATGCTCGCGGTTGTACCCGATGCCCTCGCACGGGACGACTGTGTGCGCCAAGCGGCCCGGCTTCAGATCGGCGACCGCGGCCACGCAGGCGTCGGCGATGCGCACCGGCAGCGTCTCGATGTATGGCCCGTCCGGATCGCCCTGGCCGATGGCCTCCTTCGAGGTAGGCCCGCAGTGGGTGTGGATACAGTGGATGCAGATGTGCTCGGCCGGGATGCCACACCGCTCGGATGCCAGAGCGCGGGTACGGTCCGCAATGCCTCGCGATACCCCGACAAGCTCGCACGAGGCGATCACGCCGGTGTCTTGACCGTCACTGATCGCCATCGCGCGCGCATACAGCGCGGTGCGTACCGCCGTCGAGTGCCTGTTGAGGAATGGCCCGTAGCCGTACAACTGCACGCCCACACGCGGCGTGATATCGCTGCGACCGAAGCCGAACTGCATCAGCACACCCTCCCGGTTATGACACTACTCTGGTGTCATAACGTCTCAGCAACGTCAATCTCGTCCACACTGACGGCTCCGCGCACGGAGTTGCCGACCACGACCTGATCGGCCTCGAGCAGTTCCCCGACCCGCAGAGACTTCTCGATGGCGCCGACCTGTCCGATGTACTGCCCCCGCCAGGTGCCGGGCAGCAGCCCATCGGCTACTGGGGGCGTCATCCACTGCTCCCCGCACCGGATGAACAGGTTCGTGATCGNNGTGGCCATCGGTATTGGTGAAGATGACCTCGAAGTAGCCCTGAGCCGTGGCCGCCTCCCGTGTCCGTGTGTACAGCTCCCGCAGGCTCGTCTTGTGATACAGCAGCCTGTTTCCGCCACTGACCTGCTCGGATGACACCAGCACGCGGACGGGCCGCTCCGGCGCGGCCGGGACCTCCCGCGGTGCAAGCGTTATCTCACCGTCCTGCGAAAGCTCCATCCGCACCACGCATGCCGCGTCTGCCGCCTGCGCGAACCGATCGAGGCTCTCTCTCGCTCCGGCCGCGCTGAAGCCGATGCCGAAGTACTCAGCCGAGCCCGCAATCCGCGCGAGGTGCTCCTCGAGGAGCGCATACCGGCCCTCGGCGTCCAGCAGCAGCGTCTCCCACAGCGACAGCTCCGGGAGCACCCTGAGCGCGAAGTGCGACTTCAGCAGCGTCTCCTCGTACTCCGCATCAGGGTCTGAATCCCACACGATCCCCGCGCCGATGCCGAGGTGGTAGTCGCCGTCGGTATGCACAAGCGTGCGGATGGGCAGATTGAGCGTGAAGTCACCGCTCGGCTCGAACAGCCCCAGCGCCCCGCAGTAGACGCCCCGCTGCTGTGGCTCAAGCTCCTTGATGATCTCCATCGTGCGGTGCTTCGGCGCTCCGGTGATCGATGCCCCGGGGAATGTTGCCGCGAAGGCATCCGACAGCCTCGCATCGTCGGCCACCGTGCCGGTCACATCCGTGGTCATCTGCCAGACGGTGCGGTACTTCTCCGCCGTGAAGAGCCGGGGGACCTCGACAGAGCCGATCATCGCGATGCGTCCGAGGTCGTTGCGGACCATGTCGACGATCATCAGGTTCTCGGCACGGTCCTTGAGTGCGCTGGTGAGGTCCTCGACGAACTCCTCGTCCTCCGCGGTTGTCCGCCCGCGCGGCCGCGTGCCCTTCATCGGTTTGCTGAGCAGCGTCCGCCCGCGCCGCCGCAGGAATAACTCCGGCGACATGCTCAGTATCTGGCTCTCTCCGAGGTTGACGTACGCCGCGTAGGGCACGGGATGCGAGCGCACCATGGCCAGGAAGTAGTCGAACACATCGCCATCGTAGCGGAAGCCGGCCCTGCAGGTGTAGTTGACCTGGTAGGTGTCACCGGAGGCGATCAGCTCCTTGATCGCCGCGATGGCGCCGGTGTAGTGGTCTCTGGTCACATCCAGATCGACCTGGATAGATGACATGTCGGGCGCGGGCGAGGCGGGGCGGAGGCATCGCGGGTCGAGTTCGAGCACGCTCTCGGGCGCATACGCTGCCATCCAGCCGAGCGGCACGCGCCCCCAGGGCTCATGCGTGGGCAGTCCGAACGCAGCGCCGGCCTCGTAGCAGAGGTAGGCGATGACGTAGTTCCCATTCTGCTGTTGCTGCTCGATGCCGTTGAGGAGGCCGCGCACTTCAGGTACATCCGCGATGCTGGAGACCGCCAGGGGATCGGTCAACAGCAGCGCGCCCGCGCCGTCGCGCCAGGAGTCACTCCCCGCCAGCAACGCGGCTCCCGGCCGTGCCAGGGCCACCTGCACTGCGTCAGTATCCATCGTTTCTTCCCCTACCCCGGAGGTTTGCCGTGGCCTGCGACGCAGGCGTTCCGCACACTGATGGGCACGCTGTCACCCGGTCACAGCCGGTCGCTCAAACACAGCGCCCCCGCAACGGCGTCGTTGCGGGGGCACCGACTCAGATGCTGGGTGGTGGCTACGGCGCGGTCGCGCGCACCGCGGCGATGGCGCAGACGTTGCAGATGTCCGCGGCAGTGGCGCCCCTTGAGAGGTCCATGCCGACCTTGGCAAGCCCCTGCAGCAACGGCCCGTAGGCCCCTGCCCTCGCCAGCCGCTGCGTCAGCTTGTAGGCGATATTGCCGGCTCCGAGGTCGGGGAAGATGAGTGTGTTGGCGCGTCCGGCGATCTTTGACTGCGGGCACTTGGAGGCAGCCACCTCCGGCACGATAGCTGCATCGCCCTGCAACTCGCCCTCGATGAGAAGGTCCGGCCGCTTCTCGTTGGCGATCCGAGTCGCCTCGATGACCTTATCGACATCCGGGTGCTTGGCGCTGCCCATCGTTGAGAACGAGAGCATGGCGACCTTCGGCTCCGCCTCGAGGTAGACGCGCGTGCTCTCTGCGCTGCTGATCGCGATATCGGCGAGCTGCTCGGCCGTCGGGTTCGGGTTCACGCCGGCATCCGCATAGATGAATGCCCCGTTGACGCCCATGTCCTCGAGCGGCGTCGTCATCACAAAGCAGCTCGAGGCGAGGCTGATGCCCTCCGCCGCCCCGATGATCTGGAACAGCGCCCGCAGCACATCCGGGGTCGAGTGGACCGCGCCCTGCACGGTGCAGTCGACTATCTCGCGCTTGAGCAGCAACGTCGCCGCATAGAGCGGGTCACTTGCGATACCCGCCGCGTCGGCCTCGCTGATGCCTTTGTGCTTGCGCAGGTCATAGTAGAGGGCGGCATTGGTGGCATGCTGCTCCGGGTCGTCGGGGTCGACGATCTCGATGCCGGCAAGATCGACACCCTCGCTCTTCGCCAGTGACGCGATCTGGTCCGGGTTGCCGACCAGGATCACGTCCGCGATGTTGGCATCCTGGGCCATGCGCCCGGCATGAATGGTCCTGGGGTCGGCCGCCTCCGGAAGGGCGACCGTCTGGTTCAGGCTCTGGGCACGCTCGATGATTCGTTGCATGACTACCGATTCGTCCATTGGCTCTCTTCTTTCTTTTGCAGGCTATTGTCGGCGCCTGCTCGGTCAGAACTTGTAGATATCAAGGGCCGACTCGAAGGTCGCGACCCATGTGTGCTCGTCGATCTTGGTGCCGAGGTTGCAGCCGCGCTTCTCTGCGTACTCGTCCGTCTGTACCACCATCTTCCCCTCGATCGGCAACTCCATTGTGAAGGGTCTGCACCTGTCAACGCGCTTGAGGCATTCGGCTGCTCCTTCACGGAGCATCTCGTGCGCCCTCTCCGGCGGGATCAGGATGCCGCACTGGCGGCTGAGGCCCCTCTTCACCGCTACCGTGACGATCTCGTCTCCCAGAAAGCGCCTGGCCTCATCGCATGTGGCCTCGTCGCCCGTCACCATGACCACCGGCACACCGTGATGGCCGATGATCAGGCTCGACTGCACGATCTCGCCGCTCTCGATGCCGTTGTACCAGTACTTGGTCTCTGCGAGGCTGCTCTGGGTGTGATGCATCATGCCGGTGGGGGTGCCGTTCATGGCATGATAGGCAAGCAGCACGGCGCAATCGAATGTCGCATCGAGTCCGCCGGCGGGACCCGGCCGCTCGATGCCGGTGAAGTACTTCGCGCCGGGGTGCATCATCTGAGGGATGAAGTTCGCCCCGCCGCTGTGGCCGTCGCCGACGAGTATCTCGTCAGCCCCGCCATCGAGCAGGCCCTGCACAACGGCGTTCACATCGCCCATCAACAGCGGCCGGCCCTCCTTCTCGTACAGCTCCGGGTTCCGACCGCACTGGTCGAAGCGGCAAATGCCACTCGCGCCCTCCATATCGGTAGCCACGTAGACCTTCATCGCGGTCAATCGCCTCCACTGACGGCGTGACTGCACACGCCGTTTCGTCAGGGCACGGACGGGTTATTCTCAGTCGATGGACGGTTTCCCTCTTCGGCGAGGGGGATTAGTGGATGGAGCCAGTGGATGATAGCGCACGGCCCGCTTCGTCTCGTCGCTTGTGACGGAACAGGCCGGAAGCAGGGAGGCGACATGACGGTTTCCCGACACCCAGAAACCACGNNGTGAGGCCGGACGGCGGGCGCCAGAAAGCACCCATACGCCCCCGCCGCCTCCCTACAACCCGCAACTCCACAGGTGTGTACCGACGGCGAACCAGATGCGCCCCGCCTTGATTGCCGTCCCGGCGTTGGCCGGTCCGGGCGTGTCGCACAGCTTCTCTACCTCGAATGTCCCCGGCTTCACCCGGATGATCGCCTTCGTCCGCACCAGGTAGATGCTGCCGTCCTCGCCGACCTCCATCCCGTTGACCGTGCCTCCACCATACTCGGTGATGTCTGCCCGGTGCACGACCTCTCCGGTCGCGGGGTCGAAGACGAACAGCCCCGTGGTATCGGCGGTTCCGTATACGAGACCGTCAGGCCCGGTTCGCAGCAGCCCGATTGACTTCGCTCCTGCCATTGGCGACTTCTTGAGGCTGATGGTCTTGGTCTCCCAGTCGAGGACGAACAGCACGGCCTCCTTCTCGACCGCGGCCGCGCCATGCCCGCCGCTGACGGTTGTGCCGCAGACGATATCGCCATTCGGCAGCGCCGCCATCGCCATCACCGAGTGGTATTCGATCAGGTCGGTATGCTTGAGCAGTTGCTCCTCGCGGGTCTTCAGGTTGAAGATGCCGATGCCGCCGCCCACGTAGCCGTAGCCGGGCTGGCCGGATATCAGAATGTGCTCACCGTCAGCGTGGGCTGCCGCCCCCCATGGCACGTTGATATCGGGGGCGAACCTGGCGACCAGCTCCGGGTTGGGCGTCTGGGCCTCCGTGGCCACCTGCTCCGGCTCCTGTTGCGTCACCACCACCTGGGTGATGCCGATCCACGGATTCCCCTCGCCGGTCTTCTCCACCAGAGCGGTCAGTTGGTGCTTCCCGGCGGTGAGCGTCAGTGGCCCATACACCACGTGCGGGCCGGGCTGCACCTGCTGGGAGTAGCCCACGTATGGCTCGCCAATCGCGCTGCCGTCAATCGAGAAGCGGGCCTGTCCATAGCCCGGCGACTCGTAGGGCGCGACAATCACATAGTACCGGCCATCGGCCTCGACCTGCAGGTCGAAGTGCGCGCTGCCGCTTTCGCCATCCGCCCGGAACAGCACCAGGCCATAGCTGTCGATGAAGTCGAGCTTGCCATCGTCACTGCTGGCGACCTCCAGTAGCTCCTTCCCCGCCTGCCCGCCGACGAGCCGCGCGGGAGCGCCCGCCAGCGTCCACGGCTTTGTGACGTCATAGACATACAGCAACCCGCCGCCATAGTGGCCCCCGAAGATGCAGTTGCCCTGCACCCCGTAGCCCTTGACGGCAATGGCGCCCTCCCGGTAGTGGGGGACACCCTCCTCAGGGTCACAGACGAAGTTGCGGGAGGGATGGGCCGAATTGCCGTAGACCTTGCCGTCCGGCCCGCCCGTCATCACCCGGATGACGCTGCCCTCCGACACGTAGTCGAACTCAATGCGCTTGCTGGTGTTGGTCGCCGGGTCACTGACCGACAGCCACTTGTTGACGAGGTCGTAGTCTGCCAGTTTCCGGCCGTCGGGGAACTCGCCTGTCTTCTGCCCCCAGTAGATCGAGCCGTTCGGTTCGGCCGCGGCCATCGCCGACTGCTCGATCTCCTCGGCTGCGCCCTCCCACATCCGGTAGTAGTGCGTCTTGTCGCTCAGCGCAATCTGCCCGTAGACCTTCCCATCCACGGCACGGTAGACCGTGCCGGTGGCGATGACGCGCATGTCGTCGGGCACAAGGCCGACTCGCTCACCGCCTGCCGGGCTGTAGGCGACCAGGTTGCCGTGGGAAGTGCCGATGCCGCAGTAGATCCAGCCGTCATCTCCGCAGGCAACGCGGGAGAGATACTGCTCCTTGTCGTCCATCAGGCCGTGGTCGGCCATCTCACGCGTCTGCGGGTTGAACGATGTGAGACCGGCTCCGCCGTATCCTCCGCACCAGATGACCCCGTCGGGAGCCTCAGTCATCCACAGGTACGCGCCCACCTTCTTGCTCGGCGTGCCCTGGAATGTCCACTCGCTCGAGTCCGGGTCGAACTCGAGCAGCACGCGCCCCTGCGCGGTGTAGAGCTTGCCGGTCGACGCCAGCGCCGAGCCGTAGGGGGCAGCGTTGGCGATGCCCTCGGGACACGATATCTGCTTCGTCTCCCCGGTGTCGATGTCCGTAACGAGTATCCACCCGCGCGGACTGAGGTCCAGGCTGCAGGCGATGGCCAGGCAACGGCCGTCCTCTGTCTGTGTAGTCACGACACCGCGGCACTCGGCCAGCGGCACGGCAACTCCGTGATCGATCAGGCGGCCGTCATCGGCCAACGCGCAGACGGTACCGAGGATCATCAGCCCGAGCAGGCACGCGATCATGATACACCTCTTCATCTGTGGCTCTCCCCGTACGGCGTGATAGGCTAGCGCGGGTCCACCTGGTAGCTCCAGATATGCGAATTGCCGGCGAAGACCAGTTTCCCGTCGACGAACGCCCCACCCGCGGAGATGCTCACCGGCGTATCGGCGAGCTTCGTGTGGCCGAACGTTCCGGGCTCGATCTCCACAATTGCCTTGTTCAGCAGGGCAAACAGCCGGCCGTCCGGCGAAAGCTGGAACGCATGGCGTGGCGCATGCCCATAGGCTGCGAAGCTCTCTGAGTGCACGACCTCCTTCTTCCGCGGGTCGAAGACGAAGAAGACCGCGGTACTCGACAGCCCGTACACGACCCCGTCCGGCGCAACCTCGATGCTGACGATATTGCCGTCATTGGGCACGGGGACGGTCCGGAAGACGACACTCTTCGTCTCCCAGTCGAGTATGAACAGCTCGGCCTCAGTGGCTATCGTCTGTCCGCCACCCGGAGCGCTCACCGATGTGGCCCCCACCAGGTTGCCATCCGGCAGCGCCTTCAGCGTGATGCAGCTGTGGCCCGGGAGCAGGTCCTTCTCGGCCGACAAGAGCGTGCCCTCGCCGGTCTGCATGTTGTAGATGCCGATGCCGCCGCCGCACAGGCCGTACCCCGCGAAGCCGCCCATCATCACGTGCACCCCGTCGGGGTGTGCAAGCGCGGTCCGGGGTCTGCAGACATCCTCCGCCCACTGTGCCAGGATGCGTGGGTTCGGCTCGGCCGCCGCTGGTGGTTCGACACGTTGCTCAGACAGCAGCACCGAGTGGATGCCGAAGAACGGCTCCTGTCCGTCCATCTGCAGCATGCGGACGCCCAGCGTGTGCTCACCCGCCGTCAGCTCGATCAGGCCGAATACCTGCAGCGGCCCTGCCTGCGTTGCAGCACTTGCTCCGACAAACGGATCCCCGATGTCCTTGCCATCCAGGGAGAACTGCACCGTGCAGTAGTTAGTGTGCACGTATGGGGCGATATGCAGGTAGTACTTGCCCGCAGTTGGGNNTTGGGGCCTCCAGCGTGAAGGTCGCCTGCGCGCCCCAGGCGTCACCGTGGATGAAGACGATGTCGTGCCCGCCCAGGTAGCTCAGGTGACCGTTGTCCACCGTTCCCAGCGTAGCCAGCTCCTGCGCCGGAATGCCGATCGGGACGGCCTTGCCCTGTGTGTTCCAGGGCTTCGTGACATCGTATGCCCACAGCCTGCCGCCTGCATACTCGGCCCCGATGACCTCGTCGCCCAGTGCCGTGATGGCGCAGAAGTTGCCGCCTCCGATTGGAGGCACCGGGCCCATGTCGGTGACGTTCCCGGTCTCGACATTGAAGGCCACGAAGTGCATCGGGTGTGCGGTGGAGGCATACACCATATTGCCCGGCCCCGCGGCCAGACTCGTGATCGAGGCGCCCTCGCTCTCGTAGTCGAACGGCAACTCGGTCAACTCGCCGCCGCCCGCGCCCTGAACCCTGATGATGCGTCCCTCGATATCGTAGTCCACGACCTTCCGCCCGTCGGGGAGATCCCGCAGGCGGCTGCCGTACTTGACCGCCTTCACGGCCCGTGGGGCCGCCGCGGCCGATTGCTCGATCTGCGTGGCCTCCCCATTGTAGAGACGGTAGTGCTTGTCGTTCGCCCGCCCGTACGCGGCTCCGTCGGCGGTCGGGTAGACCAGCGCCGAGCCGTGTCCCCGATCCTCCTCTGCGATCAGCGGCCTCTTCTCGCCCGTCTCGGGGTTGTAGGCGACGATGTTCTGCCGCGCGGTCCCGATGGCGCAGTATACCCAGCCCTGGTCGTCGGTAGCCAGGTACTGCAGGTACTGCTCCTGCGGGTCGGCGCGTCCGTGGTCCTTCAGTTCCCCGGTACTGGGGTTGTAGGAGATGAGATTCGACTGATAGACGCCGCCGCCCCAGATGGTCCCGTCGAGCGCCTCGGTGTAGCACATGTAGCAGCTTGCGTTCTGTGTCGGTATCCCCTGGAACGTCCACTCGAATGTGTTCAGGTCGAGTTCGAGCAGATGCTTGCCCTGCGAGTGGTAGAACTTGCCGGTCGATGCCAGCACCGCCCCGAAGGGATCGAACTGCGGCACGTTCGCCGGGCAGAAGACCTGCCTGGTCTTCCCGCTGTCGATGTCGGTCACAAGCACGTAGCCGGTCGGACTCTGGTCACAGGCCGTGGCGATGACCAGGTTGCGGCCGTCCGACGTCTGTGTCGCGACGATCCCCCGCAGCTCCGCGACCCGCGCCCCGACACCGTGGTCGATGAAGCCGGTCGCCTCCTGAGCGGGCGCCGCCGCACATGCACAGAGAATCCCGGCGACGATCAAGCAGTTCATGGCATATCCCATCATTGCACATCCTCCACGTTTGTGATGCGAACAGGGCGTACTCGCACGACTGTGCCCTGCAGGTCGCTCACAGCCCCGGCACATCGAAGGCCCATACGTGCGATCCTGAGCTGTAGTAGAGCAGCCCGTCGACCAGCGCCCCGCCGTTGCCGACACCCGTCGGCGGCTGCCCGAGGCTCTCGTGCTCGAGACTGCCGGGGGTGACCCGCACTACGGCCTTCGTCATCAACAGGTAGATACTGCCGTCCGGGCCGGTGTGCATGCCCAACGCGGCCGGCCCGCCGTAGGTCGAGAAGTCCTCGCGGTGAGTCACCTCGCGCGTCCGGGGGTCGAAGACGAAGAACACCTTCGTATCGGTGATCGCGTAGACCAGGCCGTCGGCGCCGATGGCGCAACTACTGATGACACTTGCGCCGGTGACGGGCACGGTGTGGAAGACCACCTGTTTCTCGGGCCAGCTCATCAAGTACAACTCGGCCTCGTCCGCGATGCGGTGGCCGCCGGTCAGCGCCAGTGACGAGCACACACCCAGCAGCAGTGTGGGGGAGAGGGCCTTGAGTTCCACCGTCNNACGTCGTCTGTCCCCGCAGCAGATCGTCGTCGGCGGTGAGCAGCTCCGCCTGTCCTGTCTCCATGTCATAGATGCCCACGCCGCCACCACAGCGGCCGTAGCCGGGGTAGCCGGTCATGAAGATTGTCCGCCCATCAGGATGGGCGAGCACATATGTAGGCCGGCCGATGTCGGTTGACCACTGCGCCAGCGGCACGGGATTGGGCGGTGTCATCTGGCCGAGGTCCTCACGCCGTTGGGTGCTCAGCTCGACCCCGCACAGCGCGCCCCACGGGTTCGGCGAGTCGTTGTCGACCAGCCGGACGCCGAGAATGTGTTCGCCTGCATCAAGCTCCATCGGCCCGACGATGACCGGGCTGCCCGCTACGAGCTGCGCGTTTGTCGCCACGTACGGATCCCCGATATCTTCCCCGTCGAAGCTGAACTGAAGCGTGCAGTAGCCACTGCCCAGGTACGGCACAATGTGCAGGTAGTACTGCCCCGTCTCCCTGGCCGTCAGCGTGAACTCGGCCTGCGCGCCGTAGCGATCGGACTTGAAGAACACCACGTCATGATCGGGAATGTACTTGATCTCGCCCTCCGGCATGGAGCCCAACCTCGTGAGCTGCTCCGCCGGAATCGGGAAGGACGGTCGACTGCCACTCGGATTCCAGGGCTCCGTCAGATCGTAGGCCCACAGATGTCCGCCACCGTAGGAGCCGCCCAGCAGGTAGTCGCCCATGTGGGTGATCATGTTGATGTGCCCGCCGCCGATCAGAGGGATCGGCCCCAGGTCGGTCAACTCATCCGCTTCCGGGTTGTAGCGGATCAGGTGCATCGGGTGGCCCGAGGAGCTGTAGATGTTGCCGTCGGGACCCAAACCCGTGCTCGAGATGTGCGCGCCCGGCGTCGTGTAGTCGAACGTGATCGTCTTCGTCTCACCTGTCGCGGGGTCGTGGATTCTCAGGTAGCGATCCGGCAGCGCATACTCGATGATCTGCCGCCCGTCGGGCAGTTCGCACCGGGTGCTCGGCCAGTAGATGCTGCCGACATCCTGAGCCTTGCCCGCCAGAGCGGCCTCGATCTGCTCCGCTTTGCCCTCATACAGCCGGTACCACTTGCTGTTGTTGGATCCGTAGGCCCGGCCGTCGGCGGAGGGGTAGACATAGGCGGTGCTCGTGATCCTGTCGGCCTCATCAACAAGCTGCCTGCGCTCGCCCGTCGCCGGGTTGTAGGCGACGATGTTCGACCGTGCGGTGCCGATGCCGAGGTAGACCCAGCTCGCGTCATCGACCGCGATATGACTGATGTACTGCTCGGTCGGGTCCATCTGGCCGTGGTCCTTGACCTCACGGGTAACATAGTCAAACGAGACCAGGTGCGCATGGGGGTAGCCCCCCGCCCAGATCGTGCCCACCGGGCCCTCCGTGACGCCGATGTACGCGGCCTCGACCGGGGCGCCAACCGCATGGTAGGTCCACGACCGTGTTGTCGGGTCGAACTCGGCGATCTGGTTGTCCTTGCCCATGTAGTGCTTGCGGTTCGCCGCCAGCACGGAGCCATACGTCCCCGCCCGTGGCATGCCGGGCAGCGTCGGCACCTGCACCGATTCGCCGGTGTCGACATCGGTCACCATGGCAAAGCCCGCAGCCTGGGCGACAGCAACGGAGTTGCCTTTGTCATCGACAGTCGCGACTACGCCTCGGCTCTCGATGACGGGTGCGCCGATGCCGAGGTCTCGGAAGCCGTTCTGCGCGAGGGCACTGCAGCACAGTACCAACAGTGGCAGGCAACACAGAATGAACCTCACGGAGCAGACTCCCTTTCGGGTATGCGCGAAAAGGCGGCGGAAGGGGCTGGACCCCTCCGCCGCCATTGTCTATCGTGCCTACAGCCCGGGCACGTCGTACGTCCACACATTCGCGTTGCAGGCATAGCATAGCAGCCCATTGACCAATGCGCCTCCGGCACTGATCGGCGCCGGCGGTGTGGCGAGCACCTCGTGCTCGAACGTGCCGGGGGCGATTCTCAGAATCGTCTTGCTCATCATCGCATAGATGGCCCCATCCGGGCCCAGGTGCAATGCGTGGCGCGGCACACCGCCGTAGTCGCCGAACTGCTCTGTCTTCACGACTTGCCTTGTGGCCGGGTCGAAGACGAAGAAAACCGAGCCGCTCGTCAGGCCGTACACCAGCCCGTCGGAGCCGACCTCGATGCTGATGATTGTCCTCTGGCCCGGGACGGGGACCGCGTGGAAGACAAGCTTCTTTGTCGCCCAGTCGAGGATGATAAGCTCACCCTCCGTAGCCGTGGCGTGCCCGCCGCCCGGCGCGCCGACATCGGTGCCGCCAATCAGGTCGCCGTTGGGCAGCGCCTTGAGCGTGATGGCGCTATGCCCTGGCAGCAGGTCCTCATCGGCAGTCAGCAACCGCGATTCGCCGGTCTCGGTGTTGTAGATGCCGATGCCGCCGCCCACTCGTCCGTAGCCCGCGTAGCCGGCCATCACAAAGTGCTCGCCGTCTGGGTGCGCGAGCGCCGCGCGAGGCCTGCAGAGGTCATCATGCCATGCCGCGACCGTCCGCGGGTTGGGCGCTGTGGCGGCCGTCCGTTCCGCGAGCGGCTCACGGGCCAGTTGCATCGAGCAGATCGAGAACCATGGCTTCTGGCCTTCGGTCTCCAACAGCGTCGCGGTGAATGTGTGCTCTCCCGCAGCTAACTGAAGCGGCCCGAACACCTGCACCGGACCCGGTTCTGTGTTCTCCGAGAAGCCGTCGACGGGCTCGCCGAGCGGCTTTCCGTCGAGTGAGAACTGCGCCCGGCAGTAGTTCTTGCTTACCAGCGGCATCACATGGAGATAGTACTCCCCGGCCTCCGGCGCCATCAGCCTGAACGAGCCCGCCCCGCCGAAGTCATCACCGCAGAAGAACGCGACATCGTAGGACTCCAGGTATGTGAAGTGGCCGCCTATGAATGTGCCCTCATCGACGAGGTCTCTGGCCTTCAGCGCCAGGTCCTCGCGCTTGCCGCCGGGGTTGAAGGGGAGAGTGGTATCGAACAGCCACATCGTTCCCGACGAGTATACCGCGCCCATCACGAACTGGCCCTGTGTGGCGATCGAGCACATGTTGCCGCCGCCGATGCCGGGCACCGCGCCGTGATCGCTCAGCGCCCTGGTGTTCGTATCAAACCGCAGAAAGTGCATCGGGTGGCAGGTTGATCCGTACACGATGCCGTCGGGTCCGGGACCCATACTGGTGATGCTTGCCCCACCCGACTCATAGGCAAATGTGATCTCCTTGCTCTGGCCCGTTCGCGGGTCCTGTACGCGCAGCCACTTGTCGGCCATGCTGTAGCCGGCAAGCTTGCGGCCGTCGGGGAAGGTGGGGTGCACCTGCCCGTAGTAGACTTTGCCCGTGGGGCGCGGCGCCCCGAGAGCCTGTGGTCCGGGCGGCGTTGCCTTCCCCTCATAGAGCACGAACTTCTTGTCATTGATTATCCCAACGGCCTTCCCGTCCGCCGTCGGATAGACGCCGGCCGTGCCGAGAACCCGATCCTCCTCCGCGGCAAGCTGCACCATCTCCCCGGTGGAGGTGTTGCATGCGACGATGTTCTGCCGCGCCGTGCCGATACCGCCATAGACCCATCCGGCGTCATCAAACGCCAGCGAGTTCAGATACTGCTCCGCCGGGTCCATGCGCCCGTAGTCTTTCGCTTCTGCGGTCCGCGGGTCGTAGGAGACCAGGTAGCAGCCCAGCCCACCCGCCCAGATTGTCCCGTCGGTGTGCTCGATGAACGAGAGGTAGCAGCCTGCCGGGGACGGCCTGCCCTGCCAGAGCCACTGTGCCGTCTGCGGGTCGAACTCGAGGATGATGCCGCCCTGAGCCGTGTAGAAGCGCCCGTTGGTGGCCATCAGGGAGCCGTACGCAGCGGAGTTGGGGACGTCGTCGGGGCAGTAGATCTGCCTAGATTCCCCGGAATCGATATCGCTGAGAACGAGGTAGCCGCGGGCGGACTGGTCCAGCGCCACGCCGATGACCAGACTCCGACCATCGGCCGTCTGGGTGGTGACTACGCCACGCGCCTCGGCCACGGGTGCCCCGACGCCGTAGTCCTTGAACGGATTGGGTACCTCCTGGGCGGGCACGCCGGAAGCGAGGACAAGTGCGATACAGATCAACAGCAAACCATCAATGGTATGCAATGCAGCCCCTCCTTTGTGGTGGGAGAACACCGGTGGTTCTCTCCTCCATTGGACAGGCTGCATTTCCCGGTTGTTCTGTCCAGACCTCCGACAACTGCTAGTTGACGGCCTCCCAGGTCAGGTCTGTGCCCTGCGAGTTGGCCCCTCCACCGCCGTCGTCGCCCGCGACGCCGCCGTTGTCGATTGCATCAGGGCCCGTGCTGTAGAGCACAAAGCCTTCGCCACTGAGCCTGTAGATCAGCGACTCTCCGCTGAAGACATCCTCCGGGATATCCCACGCCAGGTGCTGCTGCAGCTCCGCGGGCGTATCGGGATAATGCCCATTTCGCGCCTTGTATGCCTTCAACTCGAGTGCTACCCGGCACAGTTGCGACCGAGCCAACGACGTGTCACGGCGCTGCAGGACCCTCTCGGAGGCGGGTGCCAGTACCCTTGTGAGCCTGGCATAGGTGAGCCCGGCGACCTCCTTGTCCGTCTTCTCGAGCGTCTGTCGGCCCTGTCGCCAGGGCAGTCTGCAGGCCTCGTACTGCGTTGCCGAAAGGCGCATGTACGTGGCCATGTCGTATGCGTAGACCGGGTTCCACAACCATGTCGAGTAGATGCCTGAGACCAGTCTCTCGCCATCGCTGTCGCCTGCGAGCGCACTCTGAAGCTGCTCGGGGTGCTCACGGAGTTGCTCGAACGTTGCTCGTCCGAGAGCCACCTCGAGGCGCATCGCCTGCCCATAGTCGCCGAGGATGTCCAGTTCCGCAAGGGCCTCTCGTAGCGGCTTGCTGATCTCGGCCGGCACCGCCACTGCCGAGGTGATGTCTGCCGTCGCGTCCATCGCCATCGCCTGCATCGCCATGCCGGAGAGTTGCGCGACCAGCGTCGGCTCCTGTGTGACGTGTTGGGCCATGCGCACTCCTGTCGCGCACCATTCCAGCCCTCCGGCAATGTCCCCCTCTTCCGCGGTAAGCAGCGCCGTGCACGTCACCAGCCGTGCCGCCTCCCTGAGCTTTCCCAGGTGCGGCATTGGGGCGGCGAAGCCCAGCTCCCAGTTGACCGGAAAACTCGCTCGAGGCAGCACTGAGGCCTTCCGCAGCACGTCCAGTGTTGCCCGGACTTCCGGCCGCCGCAGGAGATCCGCGACGGCGGGTGCGAGCGGTGCACGGTCGGTGGCCTCGAGGTAGCTGATGAGTGTCTCCCTGTCGGCGACGGACACCCCGCTCAGGACGATCCCATCGGCGGGGGCGGCCGGGGAAGCAGCCTCGAGATTGATCCCGAAGACCTGCAGGTAGAGTGGGGCGGCGTTCTCGGCGCGTCCGGCGGGGGGCGGAATGGCCTCGGAGACTTGCAGCGGCAGCCCGATGGCCTTCCAGTTCTCTATCTCACCGGCAAGTCGGCGGTTCCATTTGACGTTGTAGAATGTCCAGACCCCGGCGGCCAGGACCACGATCGCGAGGAGAATGACGCCCGCCGTCTGGGCCGCTCGAACGGCCGACCGCATGGCTGCGCGGCCAGCGCGAGGGCGCTGCATACGGCTCACTCTCCTCGCGGCGAGTGGTCGCCGTTGGGGACCACCGCGTTGCTGATGGCGTGGTAGCGCTCCTGGATGGCCTCATACGACACCGGGGTCAAGTTGATCTCCCCCGTGACGCCGGGCCCGCCCACCGGAGGCCCGGCCGTCGTCGAGTAGATGTGCAGCGCGACCATGTTGACCACCAGCAGTAGCGCCGCGGCCGCGACCAGCGCCCACGTCATCCGTCTCAGCCGCCGCTGGCTGCGCGCCTCCCGGTGCGCAGCCAGCAGCAGCTCAGAGCGAACGTGCGCCGGGGGGCGACGAAGGCGCACCCCTCGCAAGCCCTCCTCGAGCCGGCTCTCATTTCCCATTCGCACCACCCAATGTCTGCTGTAGCTTCTCCAGCCCGTACCGGTAACGACTGGCCGCCGTGTTGATAGACACGTCGAGCACTTCCGCGATTTCGGCGAAAGTCAACTCATGCCAGACCTTCAGGATGATCACTTCGCACTGCGCAAGCGGCAACTGCTCGAGCGCGTCCCTCACATCGACCGAGCGGAACACGCCCTCCGGCCCCGGGTCGTCAAGGTCCACCAGGTCCGCATCGCGCTCACTGAGCGAGACCGGGGCCGCCCGGCGGTGCAGGTGACTGGCCTTGTTCAGCGCCACCTTCAGCAGGTACGCCTTCACATTGCGGATACTCGTCACCCCGCGCCCGCGCTCAATCAGGCTCAGGAACGCTTCTTGCAGAACGTCCTCGGCGTCCTCCCGTGTCCGCGTGTGCAGGATCAGGAACTGGTAGATCAGGGCGCCGTACTTGTCATAGAGCGCATCCAGTGCCGACATGTCCCCGCGGCCGAGCGCGGAGAGCAGGCAGCAGTCCTCTTCTGGTCCGACGGTTCTCATCGACACTCGACCTGGCCGGGGACGACTGCATCCGTCCGTTCTCTCAGTGTCTGTATTCCGTCTGGATTTGTCTAATGGCGCGCAAGAAAAGGGCGCGAAACGCAGAATGCCGCCCTCCGGGAGAAGGCGGCAGCGGTAGTCGGCGTAGTCTGGGGTATCTGGTGCCGAAGGCCGGATTTGAACCGGCACGAGCGTGAGCTCACTGCCTCCTGAGGACAGCGTGTCTGCCAATTCCACCACTTCGGCACCTTGACAGTGGCGACATTTTACCGCCTCGCGGAGTGCTTGTCAATATCCCGCCGCCCGCGGGTGTGAGCGAGTAACGTACATGGGTTACAGTCGATCGAGTGTCGCATGGGAGTTGCGAGAGCTGGTGGCCGCCGCCGCCCCGCGCATGAACGCAGACATGCGGTGCGCCCCGCGCACGGGGCTGCGGGTTCGCGGAACTGGTGAACTGCCGAGGTCCACGGGGCGTCCAGATCCCTACTGGGCGACGAATCGCGTGCGTTCGACCAGCGGTTGCCAGACAAACGGCGGCCTCGGTTGTGCGCGTCCCCGGCATTGTGCTACTCTCTTTGTGCCCCGGTGCCGCGAAAGTCCTCGTCGAATGCGTGAACCGGGGCCAGGGGCGCTTCACATCTGGCCCCGCCGTCACACGAGAACCGCCCTGGGGGAGCGTGCGGATGACGAGAGCCCAGACGGCGAGAGTATCCGTCCGACTGCACCGTGTGCCGGTCGCTCTGCTGGTGATCACACTGGCCGGCGGGCTGATGTCCTGGTGGATGGTGCGCCGGGCCGACCGGGCCATGCGCGACGACCTCCTCCAGCAGACCCGCCTCGTCGCCCAGGCTGTGCATACCGACCAGGTCAGGGCACTCACCGGCACCGATGCCGATGTGGACACTCCCAACTACCTTCGGCTCAAGGCGCACCTGGCTGCCGTGAGACAGGCCAAACCAAAGTGTCGTTTCATCTACATGATGAACCGCGGCCCCGGCGGCGGCCTCGTCTTCCTCGTCGATGACTCGCCTGTAGGGCACCCCGATGAGTCGCCGGCGGGGATGCCCTACGAAGACGCGCCGGAGGCATTCCTGCGCGTGATGGATACCGGCGCCGCCGAGGTGGTCGGGCCGTTCTCCGACAGATGGGGTACTTTCGTCAGCGGTTGCGCAGCGGTCGAGGATGAGCGCACCGGCAAGACCATCGCCATTCTGGCAGTCGATTTCGACGCCCATACCTGGAGACGAGACCTCGCCCGTGCGGCCACAACGCCGCTGGTGCTCGCCTGCACACTGATCCTGGTCCTGGTGGCCGGGAGGGGTCTGCTGGCCCGGCGCGCTCGCCTGGGCGGCGCCGCGCCACGGTGGATGCAGCAGATAGAGCTTGCCCTCGTTGTTGCCGCCGGGTTGGCACTGACCGCCTTCGTTTCGTGGACGGCTCATCAGGGCGAGTTGCATGCTCGCCGCACTGCCTTCGCTCAGTTGGGAGCCAGCCGGACTCACGCCGTCGCCGACGTGCTCCGCGATCTGCGCAACACCGAACTCGAGGGACTGGCCCGATTCTACGCAAGCAGCAACGAAGTCACTCCCGACGAGTTCGGCCGATACACTGCCCACCTGACAAGAAATCCGGCCATCAAAGCGTGGGCCTGGGCATGTGTCGTGCCGGCGGCGAGGAGAGATGCATTCGAGGCGGCCGAGTGTGCGGCCGGACTGAACGGGTACCGGATATGGGAACTCGACGCCCGGGGACGGCGGACCCCGGTCACCGCCCGAGATGTGCACTACCCGATCTCAAGAGTGGCTCCACGCGAGGGCAATGAACCATCACTGGGGTACGACCTCGGTTCGGACCCGTCGATCCGGGCCGTTCTGGAGGAAGCCGAGCGCACGGGCCTGATCACCGCATCCGCTTCCATGGCGCCTGTGCAGGACACCGACAGCGCGAGCGCGATCCTGGTGTGCGAGCCGGTCTTCGACACTGCGCACCCCAAGCAGGCCATCGGCTTTGCCATCGCCACGCTGCGACCCGAAGGGCTGTTGGAGAGCGCGGGGGCGAGCATCCTGGGAACCCAGTTGGCCGTCGGGCTCCTGGGTACAGACGGCAGAATCCACTCGCTGGCTGCCACCGACCCGGCCGGAGCCACTTCCGGCGCGACGCTCTCCACGATGCGCCCGATCTTCGCATTCGGCAAGACCTTCGCACTGACCGCCTACGCCGACGCCGGCTTCATGCGCATATACCCGGCCAGGGCAGGCCGCCTCACCGGACTGATGGGATTGCTGCTCACCGCGGCACTGGCCGTGGTCATCGGCATGGTCCTCCACCGCCGAACGGTTCTGGAGCAACTCGTAGCCGAAAAGACGCTGGAACTGCGCGAGAGCGAGCAGCACCTGGCCGCGACCCTGCGCTCGATTGGCGACGGTGTCATTGCCTGCGACGCCGAAGGCGCCGTCGCCAGTCTCAACTCCGTCGCCGAACGTCTGACCGGCTGGTCCACCGATGATGCGTCCCGGCGGCCCATTGAGCAGGTATTCCGGGTCATCGACGCCCGCACGCGCGAGACCGCCGAGAGCCCGGTCCGGCGCACGCTGCGCGAAGGCGTCACCGTGGCGCTGGCCAACCACACCACACTGGTCGCCCGCGACGGGCCGGAATACCAGATTGCCGACAGTTGCGCCCCGATCCATGACGAGAATGGTGCGGTCACCGGAGCGGTGCTGGTATTCAGGGATGTGACGGAGGAGTACCGCCGCAGAGAGCAGCTTGCCGAGGAGCGCCAACGCCTCGACTACATCCTGGGTGTCACCCGCACAGGCATAGACATAGTTGACGCAGAGTTCAACCTCCGCTACGTGGACCCCGGCTGGCAAGCGACTTACGGCGACCCGACCGGCAGGAAGTGCTATGAGTACTTCATGGGGGCGGACGCTCCCTGCCAGACCTGTGGCATCCCGAGGGCCCTGCAGACTCGGCAGCCGGTCATCACCGAGGAGACACTCCCCCGTGAGGGCAATCGCGCCATCGAGGTGCACACAATTCCCTTCCAGGACTCGACGGGCGAGTGGCTCGTGGCGGAGTTCAATGTCGACATCAACGAGCGCAAGCAGTCCGAGGAGGCGCTGCGACAGAGCAAGCAGCGGTTCGACGAATTGGCCGAGCAGAGCCGGACCTACACCTGGGAGGTCGATGCCGAAGGGCTGTACACGTACGTGAGCCACGTGGTCGAGGCGGTCCTCGGCTACCGACCCGAAGAGCTGGTCGGCAAGATGCACTTCCACGACCTGCATCCGCAGCAGGGGCGAGAGGAGTTCAAGTCCGCGGCGCTCGACATGCTCGCCCGCGGCCGAGCATTCACCGGTGTCATCAATCCCGTCCAGGCCCGCGATGGTCAGACGCTATGGGTTTCCACCAATGGTATTCCAATGCTCAGTCCGGACGGCACGCTTCGCGGGTATCGCGGCTCTGACACAGATATAACCGAGCAGAAGCGGGCCGAGGATGAACGTGAGAGCCTTCAGGCGCAGTTGCTGCAGTCGCAGCGGCTCGAGTCCGTGGGCCGCCTGGCCGGCGGCGTTGCGCATGACTTCAACAATATCCTCAGTGTCATCATCGGCCATTCGGAGCTGGCGCTCGAGCAGTTGGCCCCGACTGATCCGCTTCACAGGTCTCTGACCGAGATCCACACGGCAGCCGAGCGCTCCGCGGCCATCACCAGACAGCTCCTGGCGTTTGCCCGCAAGCAGACCGCCGCTCCCCGCCCCCTGGACCTCAATGAGACTGTCGACGGAATGCTCAGCATGCTCCGCAGGCTCATCGGCGAAGATATCGAGTTGGCCTGGCACCCGGCCGGCGACCTCTGGGCCGTCAACATGGACCCCGCACAGATCGACCAGATACTGGCCAATCTCTGCGTCAACGCACGCGACGCTATCGCCGACGTGGGCAGGCTCACAATCGAGACGGCCAACGTCTCCGTCGATGACGCCTACTGCGCGCTGCACGAGGACGCCGTTCCCGGCGAGTACGTCACCATGGCCGTTACCGACACCGGGTGCGGCATGGACCAGGAGACGCTCGCCACAATCTTCGAGCCCTTTTTCACGACCAAGGACACCGGGAAGGGCACCGGGCTGGGGTTGGCCACGGTCTACGGCATCATCAAGCAGAACAACGGTTTCATCCAGGTCTACAGCGAACCAGGCCTCGGCACCCGCTTCGCCATCTACCTGCCCCGGTACGCGGGCCAACCCCTGCCGTCACGCCTTCCCCCTGACGCCACGGAGCCTCAACTGGGCGCCAGGGAGACCATTCTGCTGGTCGAGGATGAGCCTACTATCCAGGAGATGGCCCAGGTGATGCTCGAACGCCTGGGGTATGTGGTACTGCCCGCCACGGCACCCAGTGAAGCCGTCAGGCTGGCCGAGAAGCACGCCGGCGACATCCAACTGCTCATGACCGATGTGATCATGCCCGAGATGAACGGGCGCGACCTCGCCGCCAGGCTACAGGCGCTGTACCCCGACCTCAAGTGCCTGTTCATGTCCGGGTATGCAGCCGACGTGATCGTGGATCACGGCGTGCTCGCCGCAGGGGTTCACTTCATCCAGAAGCCTTTCTCGATGAGGGGCCTCGCAGCCAGGATCAGGGACGTGCTGGACAACGCGTAGTATGCCTGCCTTCGACGCTCACCCGCCCCGAACGCACGGGGCGCTGCCTATCGCCCGGACTCTGAAGCCCTCAGTTCGGTCAGGACAGGGAGTGAAGGCTCGATTGGTGTCCTCCAGAGGGTCGTGCGGACCTGGGCACAGCCAATACGGGGTGGGCATCGGGCAGGGGAGGGTGTATACTTGGCGGCGGTCACGCGACGCATCAGAGGGGGAGGCGAGTCGTCTAGCCGATACTGCCCTGTCGAACACCATCTACCCACAAAGAGAGGATGCCCTGCGGGAACAGGGCATCTTCCATTGAGATAATGGAATTATCGCGGTGCGAAGCCACCGCTCCAGGGCATCCTCGAGCCCAGTACCAACCCCGCTTGCCCCAACGGCCTTGTACCCGACAAGCTCTGGCCTCAAACACATTTTAGCAGTGGCGCGTGCCGGTTGCAAGAGGAATCTTGTATACCCGTTGGGCATGTCGGCATCGTGGTCAAGGACCCGTCCCGAACGGCGGACAGCCGGGCCCGGACTCGACGCAAGCGCAAAGGACGATATGCATGCAGCTCTACCTGGTACGACACGGGCAATCGGTCGGAAACGCCGAGGGGAATGTCCAGGGACAGGACCCTGCCGTCGACGGAGGGCTCTCCGATCTCGGGCGCCAACAGGCGCAGATGGCCGCTGCCCGCATGGCCACGGCCAATCCCACGCACCTGTACTGCTCCCCACTCCCCAGGGCGCGTGAGACCGCCGACATCATCGGCCAGGCCTGCAACCTGGAGCCGATCGAGCAGGGGTGGCTGGTCGAAGTCAGCTATGGCGAACTCGAGGGTCGCCCCCAGACCGAGACCACCAAACTCTACCCCGGTGTCTACGATCCACACTGGCGGCAGGAGAATGTGATCCCGGGGGGTGAGCCGTTCCCGCAAGCCTGCGCCCGCGCGCGCGACGGAATCGAGAGCCTGCTGGCGGCTCACGTTGACGATGATGTGGTCTGCATCGTCTCGCATGGGGAGTTTCTCTCGAAGATGATCGACGCGATGCTGAGTGCGCCGGAGATCGGCTTTCCGCAGTACATGGTCGACAACGCCTCGATCACCAGGATGATCCGCTACCCCTCCAGCGGCGGGGGCGTATGGATATGCCGATGCGTCGGCGACACGCGGCACCTGCAGGCGCTCGANNACTCCCCTGCAGGAGCGAACGGCTGGTAACCGCCTCGGCCGGGCCGCCCGGGATAGTTCCGGCGCAGGGAAACATCACGCAGATGGGGAAGCGTGGCCGCGGTCTCGTATGCACTGCCTCTCCCACGCTCGCTCCCGCGGGCATCGACCGGTGATTGACCGATGAGGGAACTGCTTGCCGCGGCGGTCTATATGGTCGCGCTGATGAACCCGATCAGCAAAGTCTTCATCCTGTCCGTGCTGGCCCAGAAAACCGAGCAGCGCGACCTCCGCCATGCCTCGATCCAGGCATCCGGTGTCGCGCTGCTGCTCTTGCTCGTACTCGCCGCCGGCGGCAAGTGGATACTCGGCGAGATCTTCCACGTCGATATCTACTCGCTCCGTATTGCCGGCGGCGTGATCCTCTTCGTCATCGGCTACAAAGCGCTGAGCCGCGGCATATTCTTCGAGGTCAAGGAAACCGAGAGTCTCACCGAGGTCTCGATGGTGCCGCTGGCCTCTCCGATGATCGCCGGCCCCGCAACCATCACCGCCGCGATATCGTTCCAGCCGCAGTTTGGCCTGCTCAAGACGGCGCTGGCGATTCTCATCGCGGTGGTCACCAACCTGCTCGTGATGCTCTGCGCGCCCTTCATCGCGCAGTTACTGACGAGGCACAATCTCATGGGCGCGCTCATCCGCATCACCGGTCTGGCTGTCGCCACTATCGCCGTTCAGATGGTGCTCACGGGCATCAGCGAGTGGCATGCGGGCCTGTAGCCGTCTGCCGGCCTACTCGCTGACCACCTCGCCCTTGTAGTTGAGCTGCCACTTCGGCTTCTTCCGGAATTCCTCGTGGAACTCGTTCTCCACCTTGCCGGCCTTCTCCATCCGGATCATGCACTCCCGGATGCAGCCGTTGGCCCCGCACACGGCGAAGTACCCCGTGCTCTGCAGCATCGTCTTGTAGTAGTCGACAACATGGCCGGTCGGGAACTCATCCGTCTTCCGCCACGTGCCGCCGGCGATGGTATAGGCGAGCTTGTAGGCTTCCTCCTCGCTTATCTCCTGCTCGGCTATGTTCAGCCGCAGGCCGGGACAATCGCGAGCCAGGAAGGGTGAGACTTCCTTGTTCAGCCCGTGGTGCGTGGCCGTGCACTTGCCCATGTCCACGTCGCCCCAGCGGTACGTCTTGTCCTCGATCTGAATCTCGACGTGCTTGTTCTCCTTGATGTGCGGGATGGCGTGACCGCCACAGGTCTGCGCGCATGCCATGCACAGCGTGCAGATCGAGTTGGGCTCGACGAGCGGGTCGGGCTCCAGTTCGGCATCGGTCAGGATCATCCCGAGCCGCTGCCTGGGCCCGAAGCGCCTGGTCAAGAACACCTTCGACCATCCGCATTCCCCAAGACCGGCGGCCACGGCGGCGATCCGGATGGCGGGGAATACATCCGCGCCGACTTGCCCCTCGCGGACCGGGGCACGTGTCGGCGTCGCCTCCGGCACCCCGGGGTAAACCGGCACCGCCTCCCAGCCGTGGTCCTCGATGAAGCAGGCCAGCCGGTAGGTGCCCAGCGGCCGGAAGAACGAGTTCAGCCGGTTGTAGCCATAGAAAGTGTAGTTGCTCCAGTGCGTGCCTTCCTCGATGCCGCGGTAGACTCCGCGCGGGATGCGCCGTAGCGTCATGACAACCGACTTGCACTCGGGGAATATGTTGGCCACCTGCATCTGCTCGGGCGCGCCCTTGAGCCGCTCGATGTTGGCGATGCCGACGGCATCCAGCCCCGCGGCGAGGCCGGCCTCCTTCACTTGCTGACCGGTGAGTTCAGCCATTACTCTCGCTCCTTGTCGAGCTGCTCCGCCATCGGCTTGACCGGTACGTCAACAAGCTGCCCGGTGGCGTCAATGCCCCACGGCTGCCGCACGCGGAACGGGTTTTCGAAGGTATTCCCGACCGCGCCACGCGCCTCGAGAGCGTCGACGCAGGTACGGTTACAGATCGCGCCGAGCCGGTCGGGTCGCCCGGCCGCGTGGTACTTGTTCGGGCAGGCGCCGTTCTGGCACACTCGGCACTTCGCATAGTCGATCTTCGCCACCCGCATCGTCTTTCCGGCGACGGTCAACTCATCGAACTCCGTCACGCTGACCGCGCCGAGTGGACATGACTCCGCGCATGCCAGGCACTCCCGACAGACCTTCTCCTCGCAGAGCGGGTCCGGATCGAGCGGTGCATCGGTGAGGATCAGTTGGATGCGCTGCCTGGGCCCGAAGCGCGGCGTCAGCAGGTCTCCGTTGATGCCGATCTCTCCCAGCCCGCAGGCGACCGCGACGCGCGCGAAATCAGGGTACACGTTCGGCGCCGGCGCGCCCTTGCGGACCGCGATGCCCTGTGGATATGCCTCCGTGGGGAAGGGGAACAGCGGCGCCGCCTCCCAGCCGTTGTCCTCGAGATACTCGGCGCACTCGAAGGTCGTCAGCGAGACGAAGTCGCTGTCGAGCCAGGCATAGCCGAACACGCCGTAGGTGTTGAAGTTGGTGCCCTCCTCATTGCCACGCAACGTTCCGCGTGTGATGCGCAGACCGATGGCGACAACCGCCCTGGCCTCCGGCGCAATCGACATCGGGCTGTGCTCCGCCGGCCAGTCGGCAAACCGCTCGGGTGGGGCAATCCCCACCAACGCCGCGCCGTGTTCGGCGGCGAACTGCTTGAACTGCTGTGTCAGCTCTGACATGACGCATCTCCTGTGTATGGTAGACTTCAACTGCACGACAACATCTCCGCTGCCTCTCACACCTTCCTGCGTGCAACCTCGCGCATCCTCAGTACCTCATCCAGCATCTCACGTATCTTGGGCGCGGCCTGCTCGACGAACAGCTCCGCGAGCATCTTCCCATGCTCGGCGCTCGCCTGCCTCGGGTCCTCTCCACCGACGCCGTGGATATCGACGTTGACCTCCTCGCCCTCCGGCAGCCGCGCGAGGTCCACAAGGTCGGGCCGGTAGTGCATCAGAAGCGACGTCTCGTTCTTCCCCGCATGGTCGCCGCCCTTGACCTCCACCCAGCCTGCCGGGAGGTAGTCCTGCCACGCGACGGCCCTTGATTGCGAATGGCAGTCATTGAACCGCTGCACGGCCTCCTGGATCGTCTCGACATGCTTGCCGCCGTAGTGGCCCATCAGGATCAGCATGACCCTGAAGCCCTCGTCATAGAGCTGCTCGAGATACTGCAGAGCCAGCCAGAAGACCGTCTCTCGCCGGAACTCGAGCGTGTGCCGGAAGCCGCGCCACGGCTTCATCGTCTGATAGCTGCAATAGACGGGCGGCAGCACCACACCGCCGACCTGTGCGCACAGGTCCAGCGCCATGTGATAGGCCTTGATGGTATCGAGCCCGCAGGCGTTATGCGGTCCGTGCCACTCATGGGCGCCCCAGGGGATGATCGCGAAGGGACACTCTTCGATGATGGCATCGAGTTCCGCGGGCTTGCACTCCTCGTACTTGGTCATCGCGTCTCCTCCTGCGGATGGTCATGTCTGACGGTCGTTGGCGGCCTCGGGAGGCTATGTGTCACCC
>DPJP01000378.1:16095-16674 GCA_003542955.1 Armatimonadota bacterium | reverse complement strand
GCCCCTTATGTTAGCGCGTATGCCCTACTCCGGCCACTCCCAGCGGATCAGGTGGACGCCGGAGGCGAAGTAGATGCCATCCTCATTCATCACCCAGCCGCACCTCATCCGGCGATCCCATGTCGCCATCTTCGTGATCCCATGTGTCTCCGGATCAATGCGGATGACCGCGCTGTGTGTGAGTCCATAGATCATCCCATCGGTATGCAGGCCCAGGCATATCTCGACCACCGGCCCGTGTTCGATCGGGCGATGGTCGATCATCGTTCCGCTCGCGATGTCGTACACCGACAGTGTGTTCGAAGGCCGGGTGACGACGAAGACCTTGTCGTTAGCGACGACCATTGCCGGCGTGGTCGTGTCGCCGGCCACGGGCACGCACTGGTTGGTGATTCTCTTCTGCACCGGGTCCCAGACGAAGAACACGGCCTCCTTCTCGGTTGGTTGTGTGCCGCCGCCACCGGCGATGGACGTTCCGCCGAAGACCAGTCCTGATGCCGCATCGTGTGCCAGGGCGCAGATCGACTGGTTGGGGATGAGCTGGCGGTAGTTCTCGGTGACCGTGCCCGTCGCCGGGTC
>DPJP01000378.1:6730-16078 GCA_003542955.1 Armatimonadota bacterium | reverse complement strand
GTGGTCGCAGGTGTCCGTCGCCCATCATCCCGAAATTGCGCGGATTGTTCTCCGGCGCATCGCCGAAGTTCCACGGGCGGGTCGGGTCATAGCTGGAAACGTAGGCGTTTGGGTAGCCGAAGGTCCACAGAAGACCATCGAGCGTCAGGAATGAGTACAACTCGCCGCCGGAGCGGCTTGGGTTCCCGAGCACCTCGTGTACGCCGGTACGGGGATCGGTGCGGAAGAGCCAGAGCGGCAGCGCTGTCGACCCGTAGATGCAGCCGTCCGGCCCTTCACCGATAACGAATGCCTCCATCCCAGCGCTCTCGTACTCGAACTCACCCGATGTCTCGGCATTCGTTGCCGGGTCGCGCAGGACCCAGCGACCCTCGGGGTAGACACCGACCAGCCGCCGCCCGTCCGCGAGTTCAGGCACCACGCCGGCCGGGACCTCCGCGTTCTCGACGGGCTCTGCCTTGCCGGCCACGAGCCGGTACCACTTGCCACAGTCTTTCTGGTAGGCATGGCCGTCGACGCCTTTGCGGAACTGGCCCCAGCCGCCCTTCTCCAGCTCCTGGACCGGCGTGCCCGCCAACTCCGCCGGGCGCGAAGAGTGGTGCCCGCCGGTGCGGGGGTCGAGCGCGACGTAGTCGGGCGCCGTGGTGCCGACTGCGGTGTAGACCCATCCGTCCTTGCCGACGACGATGGGGCGGGTGTATTGCTGGCCGGAGCTCAACTGGCCGTAGTCCCGCATCTGTCCGGTCGACGTGTTGTAGGAGACGACCTTCCCGTTGCCGTATGTGCATCCGTAGATACAGTCGTCCCCTTCGCCGTCGGCAAGGGCCCAGACGTACGTCTCGCTTTCGGCCATCTTGCCGAGGTTGACGAGGCCCTTCTCCGGCGCGGCGGGGTCGAACTTGAGCAGCAGGCCGCCCTGCTGCGCGTCCCCTGCTGTGCCGATATAGACGCAGTTATCCGGGCCGACCGTCAGGCCCCACGGATGTGTGCCGATGGGGGCATTGAACTGCCGGGCCTCACCCGTATCCGGGTCGATCTGAACCAGAAAGACCGGGGCGGCATTCTGGGTGAAGACGGCGTAGATGCGTGTCATCTCACCATTGCCATCCGGGCCAAGGGTCTGCTTGAAGATCGCCGCGCGCGTGACAGGCACTCCGAGGTCAACGAACTTGCCCATTGAAGCCTCCTGTGCAACAGCCGGGGGCGCCCCGTTGGTGACGGGCAGCCCTGCGACCACAACCGCCAGTATGTGGAAAAGTGTCATTGTGCGTCCGTGTAAGTGCATTGTGCCAACTCCCCGCTGTTGTGACCCCGCCGCCGCGGTGCTCGCCGCTCGAGTCAGCCCCCGGCAGAGACCTTCCACTGCAGCGACCAGCGGAGGCTCTCGCCTGGGGGAACGGTGACGGCCGTCCCCGCCTCGACGGCGTCCTGCAGCCTCGTCGGTCCGGTGAGCATCCACTCGATACCAAACTCTTCGCGGGCAAGGTCGCCCTCGACCGGATAGCCGCGCCGATTGTACCACAGGCCCAGCGCCGGGCGTGAGATGCCCTCGAGGACACATCTCCAGCGCATGCCGCCGATGTCAATGGACATGACTGGTGTTGCGGTCTCATGCAGCACCAGCATGACGGCCTCCCCGACAGGCAGAGCCTGCAGGTACGGCCAGACGTCCAGTGCCCTCCGCGGGGCATCGCCCTGCGTGATCATCGGCGTGGTGTAGTCGAGCGTGATCCGGTCACACTCGGGCAGCGTGAGCCCTCTCACGGCGGCAGGCGGAACAAGCGCATGGCCCGCCCAGGTCATCGGCATCGGCAGACTGCCGCCGTTGCCGCAGGTGAAGTCCATCTGCAACGCGCCGTCGCGGACCGAGATCACCCGGCGGAAGCTCCATGCACCATCGGCAGCACTCACCGCGCACGTCAGCGCGTCAGGCGCCGGGCTGATCTCCCACTCGTGCCAGCACAGCTCACCATGGTCGCGGACATCGCGTCCCAGGCCCGGCCAGGGCGACGGGTCCAGGGAGGGCCAGCAGTCGTCATAGCCGAACACGGGGCGGGTTTCATACAGGCCCCAGTGCACCGACGGAGGAGTGAAGACGCCGCCCGGCAGATGTGGGCCCGTCAGCAGCCCATGCCCTCGCCAGAGCACCCGGTCGAGACGCCCGCCATCGGTATCACAGTGTACTTCCCAATCGCCAGCGCGCCATAGTGCGACCATGGAGTCCGCCCGGCTGTTCTCAGCCCTTGAAGTCGCTGATGATCCTCTGCAGGTGCGCCGCCCTGTCCGGGGCCAGGGGCGGCGGCTCGATGGCCATGAGTTCCCGTGCGCGTTCGCGAGCGAGCGTGTAGCTGTCCGGGGCGCCCGCTGCCTGCCATGATGCATATGGGCCGCGCACGGCCACCGAGGGGGTATGGTATTCGTCACTGCGGAGCCACTCGAGGGTGTGATCCGTCGTCAGGTATGTACCGCCCTGCGGGCCGATCTGCTCGATCAGCCCGCGCGCCATGGTCTCCTTGTTCACATCGAATCCGCGCTGGAGCCGCCGGCACAACGCCGTGATCTCCTCATCCATGATGAGCTGCTCGTGGCTGCAGGTCATCCCGGTCGCGAACATGCCGCAGTTGACGATCAGGTCATTGCCCGCTGCGATGGCACAGAACTGGCTCAAGGTCTTCTCCCAGGCGTTCTGCTCATCATGGGCGTGGTTATCTGAGTTCGGGGCCGTCGTGTGACAGGGGAAACCGTAGAAGTGAGCGAGTTCGGCCCCGGCGATGCGGCAGATGGTCGTCTCGACCGAGCCGACCAGCGCGGCGCCCGTGCGCATGTCGGTGGTGGTCCACGAGTTCGCGTAGAGACAGGGATGCCCCGGGCTCAGTAGCTGGATCATTGCCAGCCCGGACAGGCACTCGATGTTGTTGAGCGTCAGGAGCCCGGCGAGGGTGAAGGGGGCCGAGACACCGGCATTGGGCTCGGGCAGCACCGCTATCGGTATCCCCGCCTCGACGGCGTCGATCATCGCCTCGAGCACGCCCTCCTCCCAGTAGAGCGGGCTCGTGGGGGAGAGCTGGCAGATGCCGTATGGCTGGGCCTGGAGGTCACCCGCGAAGGCAGCGCGCAGCATCTCGATACAGGCGTTGTTGACCGGGGCGTTGTCGGTCGAGAAGAAGACGGGCTTGCGGCTGTTGTGGANNCCGCGTGCAGCAGGCTCGCGCGGCTGTTGGGCACATCCTGCGGCATCACCGGGATGCCGATCATGTCGATACTGGGCAGCTGCTCGCAGATGCGGGTGAAGGCCTCAACATCCGCGCAGGTCGACGGGCGGGTCTCCCCCGTCTCGGAGTCGGCCCAGAAGACGGCATTGTGCCCGGCGGCCACTCTGGGCGTGCCGTCACCGATCTCGAAGCACGGTGCTCCCTCCCTGTCAAAGACCTCGAAGGTCTCCGGTACCTGGGCCAGGAGTTCCGGCAGCATGCGTTCAGGGAACTTGACGATCTGCTGGTCCTCGTCGACACGGCCCCCCTTCTGCTTGAGCAGAGACCTCATCCGGGGGCTGAGCACTTTCACGCCGGTCTTGCTCAGGACGTGTTCGCTCGCTTCCTCTATCTGGTGCATTTCGTTGCCCGAGAGAACGCTCAACACCTCGAGGTACATCTCGACCAGTCCTCCTTTCGCAGGACGAGGCTCAGTTCGTTCTCCGAAACTTGACTGACCACGCCTTGCGTGTGCCGCGGAACTTGAGATCAACTCGCACGCACTCCGGCGATATGCCCTCTCCCGCAGAGTCGGCGTGAAGCTCATAGCCCTCGGGCACGTATACGTACACCGCGCTGTTCTCGCCCGGAGCCCGGACCGCCGTGCCCGATAGCTCGCGCTTGCGGCCGTCCCAGCGGACGTTCTCCAGGTCCACAAGCCCCTGCGTGATGTGCATGTCGGTTGAGAGCACTGCCGGGTGCTGCGGCGCGGGCATGATGCGCAGGCAAGCGACATCACCGGACGCGACGTCGACCTTCAGTTGCCGCCCGAGACGCCCGAGCAGCTTTGCGGCCCAGAAGTCGAACACAAGGTAGTCGCCCTGCCCCAGACCCAGATCGCGGCGCGAGATTGTCTCCTGGAGTGGCTCCGGCGACCAGTTGAACACCCCGAGCACATCCCACTCGCCCCATTCCGGCCGTGCCTGGAGATGCCACAGCCGGGGGTAGGCGCGCCCGGGTTCCCCGACGCGGAACAGGTCGATAGGGCGTGCCGGCTGGCCCGAGGATGGCAGGACAAGGTGGACCATCGCAAGCCGATCGGGCTGCTTCTCCAGCTCGGGCATGTTGTCACCGAGGAAGACCACGCCGCCGGTCAGCGCCAGCAACGTCACGCGGCCGCGCGCCTCGCCGGGCGTCTCGTTCTTGTCGCCGACCATCAGCACATCGGGGTTGTTATGCCAGAACTTCCCGTGCATGAACCACTTCGACGCCAGCTCGAGGGTCTCAACTCCCAGGTGCTCCCACTGGCTGGAGGCGTTACCGATATCGCGTGCGATGCCGATCTCGTTGCAGACGCCCAGTTGGGTGTTGAGCGCAGTGCTGCAGGGGCGGATGGTGATGTCTGGCCCGAGCGCCTCGCGGAGGATGCCCATCCCGCGCCGCAGCCGTTTCGCGCCGCCCCAGCCGCCGATGAAGTCAGTCTTTACGTAGACGATGCCGTATGAGCGCATCAGCTTCCCGAAGTCGCGCAGGTACTGCTCGCCTTCGGGTGTCAGCGGGTCCACGTTGTATGTCTTCCCGTGCGGGGGCCAGTGCCACTTCTCACCGATGACCAGCGGCTTGCCGTTGGCGTCATGCATCAGCGCCTCGGGGTGCTCGGAGAACAGCGGCGCGAACTCGGAGACGGTCGACGGCGCTACCCACAACCCAAGGTTCATTCCCATCTTCTGCAGGCGTTTGGAGAGCCACTTCATCCCGTGGGGGAACTTGTCGTTGTTGACCCAATGCCCGCAGATGTCCTTGTACTGCCAGCCGTGATCGGGATGGATCATGCTCACGCCGTACTTCCGGAAATGGCGGGCGACCACGTCGGCGTTGGCCAGCACGATGTCCTCAGTCATCACCAGTCGGTAGGAGTACCATGAAAGCCAGCCCATTGGCATTTCGTCGGGAATCGGCGGTTGCACGATCCTGTTGACCACCGTGGCATACTCCTCCAGCGCCTCGTGGGGCGAGGGACGGCAATCGATCAGGATCGGGTCGAAGGTATGCTCTTCGCCGGGCTGGAGCGTCAGGGGAGCCGTGGTTCTGGCCGTCAGCGCCATGCCGGCTTCGACCGGGGCCACGAGCACCTGGTTGTCATGCTCGAAGGAGACGAACGCACAGACGAGGCTCAGCCGCGAGTTCGGGTTGTGCACCGCGCAGATGCCCGCGGTTGTCTGGCCTTTGCCCAGCGCCGCCATGTGTGTGCCGCCCTGGCCGCCGCTATCGACATACACGACTGGCTCGTCAGGGCCGGATGCGCCCAATGTAACCTGCTCGGCTGCCAGGATGCCGATGCCCCCCAGGCCCATCGCTGCCTCACCATCGTTAGTCACACTCGTGGTGACGAGCACCGACGACTGCCCCGGCACGNNGAGCCGTACCCGCTGGATCACGCGCAGGCCCTCGCGCTCGGAGGTGACCTCCAGCCCCGTGGCGCTCCCCAGTGCGTCGCGCAGCTTCGCGGAACGGACGTCGCAGGTCCACTCGGGTGGGGCAATCGTCTGCTGCGTGCCATCAAGTGTGAGGGTCACGGCGCCGCCCTGCAGCGTGGCCTGCCGGCGGCCCGGCCAGCGGATGGACCATTGCCCGGCGCTCCATCTCACATCCACTCCCGCGCTGTGCAGCCGCGCGCCGTCTCTCGTCAGCTCCACCGTGTCCATGGTGTCCTCCCTGCTGTCCGCCTCAACCTGCGGACCCGCGCCGGCCTGCACGCAGAGCGCAAGCATCAGCCAGATTACCCAGATAGTGCTGCGTGAGTCCGCGCCCATGTGGTGCTCCCTACAGTGCTGTGGCCCCATCCCCCGTTCTGCGGATGGTCTCCTGAGGAGGCCTTTCGTCACTGCGACACGGGCTCCCTCCCTGCGGCACCGGCACCTGCGGGCATCGCGGATCCGGTCGTGGCAGGGAAGCGCTCGCCTCGCGGGGAAGGACAGACTCACGCGGCGGGCTCCAATCCACATCAGGGCTGAGAAGGGGCATGCGATGAACAGACGGGTACTCGGACGTACCGGCCTGGAGGTCAGTGAACTCGGCCTCGGCGGGCTTTTCATCTCACGGGTGGGGAGTGAGTTCGATGCGGCACGCGGCGCTGTACTGCGTGCCGTCGAGCGTGGCGTCAACTACATCGACACCGCGCCGACGTATGCCAACAGCGAGGAAGTGCTCGGCGGGATACTCCCCGAGATCGGCGCTCCCCTGGTGCTCTCGACCAAGCTCGGTGGGCGCCCCGAGCCCTTCGATGCACAGGATGCCGACGCCCTCCGGCAGTCGATCGAGGAGAGCCTGCGGCTGCTCAATCGCGACCGCGTGGACATCCTGATGGTCCACGAGCCGGACAGGCCCGGCCAGTTCGACTGGTGGAGCGACAAGCAGCGCTTCATCGGCCCGGTGACTGAGGTGCTCGAGGAGTTCAAGCGGCAGGGCATCATCCGCTTCACCGGCCTGGGCGGCACGACGGCCTACGAGATCGTCCCGATCATCGAGACGGGGCAATTCGATGTTGTGCTGACCGCGTTCAACTACAGCCTGCTGTTCCGGGAGGCGGCAGAGGCGGTGATCCCGGCCGCGAGCGCTCAGAATATGGGGATAGTCATCGGCTCGCCGCTGCAGCAGGGCGGTCTGGCCCGCCGCTTTGATGACGCAGTGCGCGACGGCGCCCCGCGTCTGAGCCCTCCACGCAGGCGGCAGATGGTCGAGCTGTACGCGTTGCTTGATGAGACCGGCAGGTCGCTGCCTGAGATGAGCCTGCGCTTCGTGCTCTCGAACCCGGCCGTCTCGACCGTGTTGATGGGGGCCCGTTCGGCGGAGGAAGTCGACCAGAACGCCGACTCCGTCGAGAAGGGGCCGCTGCCGGCCGATATGCTGGGGCGCCTCGACGAGATTGCCGCGATGGTTCCATTCCGTCCATTCGGCGAGCCATTTGGGTTCGCCGCCGCCTTCGCTCGCGAGTGGAGCGGCCCCGGGAGGGGATAGGTATGCAGGCCGCCGTTGTCGAGAAGCCGGGCGTTCTCACACTGATGGACATTCCAGAGCCCGAGATCACGGATCCGTACCAGGCCCGCTGTCGGCTGCTGTACGGCTCCACGTGCTCGGGTACGGACCAGCATCTCATCGCCGGACGCTTCCCATGGCCGGTCGACTACCCGATCATCCTCGGGCATGAGAGTGTCGGCATGGTGGAGGAGATCGGGGAGAAGGTCAGGCACGTCAAGCCCGGCGACCTGGTCGTCCGAGCCGGCTGCCCGCCCATCGCGGGGCTTAACGTCTTCGGGGGCGGCTTCACCGAGGTGGGCATCATCGGCGACTGGCGCGCCATGCAGGAAGACGGACTGCCCCGGGAGCGCTGGCAGGGCTCGGTGACCAATCTCGTGCTGCCGCCGGGCATCCGGCCGGATGTGGCGACCATGATTGTCACATGGCGTGAGACCTTGAGCTTCTCGCGCCGCCTGGGTGTCGGCGAGGGCTCCCGTGTGCTGGTTATCGGCACCGGAGGTGTTGGTCTGTCCTTCGCCATGCAGGCGAGGAACCTCGGCGCGGCGGCGATTGCCATGGTCGGCAGCGCCTCGCGTGCCGAGGTGGCATACGACCTCGGCGCCGATATCGTCGCAGACTACCGGCAGGATGATGTCGCCACCGGGATTGTCGCCCGATGCCCGGAGGGCCTTGACTTCATCATCGACGCCATCGGCCGGGTCGGTCAGGTGGACCGCGTGCTGGAGTTGCTCAAACCCGGCGGCTGTGTGGCCAACTACGGTGTGGATGAGTACAACAGCTACACTATCGCTCCGATGAGGGCGAAGGGCCCATTCACATTCGCCCAGCCCGGCTATGCCGAGCCCGAGACGCATGAGGAGGTCGTCACGCGAGTGCTTGATGGCAGCCTGCGGGCCGAGCCCTTCCTCAACCTCGACGACTCATTCCCGCTATCAGAGATCCACGCCGCCTTTGACGCCCTGCGCGAGCGGCGATTAGTCAAGGCGCTGGTGAAGCTGACGTGACCCTGCGCACGCGGCGCGAGTAGTCATACGAGACGGGAGGCGCATGGATATGGGCAGATCGGCACTCTGCCTGGTTCTGGCTGTTGCCACCGGGTCAACGCTCCACGCTCAGAGCATCTCCCCCCACACGCGAGCATGGCTGGATGACACGCTTGTTGTGCTCATGGACGGCAAGTACGGTGTCACACATGCCGAGGAAGTGGTCTCCACAATAGGGCCGGACCTGATGGACTGGCACTTCGGCATCTACGGCAACGTCGGCGACATCTACCACCGCCACGGTGTGCGCGTCTCCGGCGGCGCATGGCAGCGGGAGTACCAGGAGTATGTCACCTGGTATGACCGCGACTGGCAACTGCGGATGGAGCAGTTCGACACCAACGGCGTGGGCCGGCTCCCCGACGGCAGCCCCGTCTGGGACGGCAGGGCGCGCTACTGCGCCTCGATGTGCCACAATGCCCCCAAGTGGCACACCTGGCACAACCAGGGCCTGCTGATGCCGGTCGGGTTCGCCGACACGATCTCCCAGGACAACATTGATGTAGCGGGGTTTGCCTTCGGCCGGGGAGCGTTCTGCACGTGGTGCCTGAGTGGTTTCCGGGACTATCTGCAGGAGCGCTTCAGCGTCGGTGCGCTGGCTGACATGGGCGTGCCGGATGTCGCAACGCTCGACTTTGCCGGCTACCTGCGCACCACGCACCCCGCGAAGGGCCCGGCGTTGCTGGAGGACCCGCTGTGCCGGGAGTATCTCAAGTACCAGCACATCTCGATGCTGGGTAACTGGCGCGACGTCTGCCGGAAGGTGCGCGCGGAGGCCGCACGCCAGGGCGTGCCCATCCCGCCGATTTATGGCAACCAGTATGCGGCGCAGACCAACAGCTTCGGGTTGCACCAGTGCACGGAGGTCGACGTCGTCTGGATCGAGGACGGCATGCGCCTCCCTACACAGACTGACGCCCAGGCGTGGTCCACACTCCGCTACAGGATCGGCCTGGCGGCGGGCGGTCGCGGGCAACCGGTCTGGTCTTGCCTGTACCCATCCTCCGCCGACGCCCGTCTGACAGTGCTCTGTGAAGCACTCGCCAATGGCGGGGTGCATGTCGCCAACTCGCCCG
>DPJP01000378.1:729-6705 GCA_003542955.1 Armatimonadota bacterium | reverse complement strand
GCCGCCTTCGTCCGGGAGAACCGCCACCTGTTCGTAGATCGCGAACGCGTGGCGCGCGTCGGCATCATCGCATCGCCGACGACCTGGATGTGGGGGCAGTTTCCCGAGTTGGGCCTGCGTGAGTCGCGCACGCGCGAGCTTTTCACTGCAGCCGCTCGGGCGCTCGAGGACTCCCACGTTCCATATGGGGCCGTCGTCTTCCAGCACCCTTCCGTTGTCGACGAACGGCCGTGCCTGGCAGAACTGGGCAGGTACGACACCATCATCGCCGCCGGTGTCGAGTGTCTCAGTGCGGGGCAGGAGGCGGCTCTGAAGCGTTTTGTAGCCGGTGGCGGGCGGCTGGTGGTGGCAGGCGAGTTCGGCATCTACGACGAGGACCACGTCTCCCGGACGCCGCCGGACCTTGCCGCAACGGTACTCGCACCCGAACAGCTCGAGGTCCTGACGGTCACAGGGCAAGGCGATGTGGACGTCGCAGCCACCCGGAGTGCGTTTGCAGACCTGGTCGATCCAGTTGCCGATGACGGGCGGCTCATCATCACCGATGCCAGCCCGCGTGTGTGGGCGAACCTGTGGCAGCATAGGGGCCGGCGTCTCGATGTTCACTTGGTCAACTACGCGATGGATGGAGCGGACCTGGTGCCGACCGCGCCCATCGAGATCGAGGTCCTGATCCCGGATGGGATGGCCGTCTCGACGGCCTCCATCGTGGGACCGGACCTCCCCCGGCAGGCCGTCGACCTCAGGCGCGACGGCAACCGCGTGCACGTGGTTGTCCCGCCCTTCAAGTCCTACGCTATTGTCTCTTTCGGTGATATGGCCGAGATGGACGCGGCGCGGGAGCTGGCCCGTGCGGGCAAAGCTGTTGACAGGCTGCGGGTCGCCGGTGAGACCGCCGAGGCGTCGCGCCTTGATGCCCAACTCGCGGCGGCCGACAGGCGCTATGGGGCGGCGGCGTACCAGGCCGCGGCGGCATCCGCGCGGCAGGGGGCCCTGGCGGCCGGCAACGCCCTCACCGCGTCGGTCGAGCAAACCGGGGCGGCCGAGACCGGGCAGCGCGCGATGCGCATTGAGCGCGGCAAGGGGGCAGCCCTGGCGCTGGACTTCGGAGAACGGCCCACGGATGGGTGGGTACAGGTCACGGGCAAAACGGCTCATGATGCGGAGCGCGGCATCGGCTGGCTGATCACGGATGCACTGAGCACTGCCGGTGCAGGGGAGCCCGATACACTCCACGGTGACCGGATATCCTCCGAGCAGCCGCGCACGCTGCGGCTCAACCTCGAGCCCGGTGCTTACCATGTGAGCGTCATCACCGGTGAACTCAACGAGTCATACCACTGGGGCGGGGATGTGGAGGTTGTCGCGAACCGAAAACCGATGCTCATCGGCATCAAGCGCCGCGGAGGGGTCTGGCGCACCGACGAGTTCGTGACCGTGGTGACCGACTCGATACTGGACCTGACATTCTCCTCGCGTCCCGCCTGGTGGCCGATGACCTACGCGCACGAATGGTCGGTGGCGGGCGTGATCATCGAGTCGACATCCGGCGTGCCGCCGGCGGAAGCACTCCCACTGACAGAGTGGCTGGTGGGCGGCCCCTACAGCGACAACGACTGGACCCGCATCCAGGAGGCCGAGACGCCGCCGGATGGCCTCGAATGGCACAGCTACACAACGCCGTCGGGCGGCATGCCAGTTGTGGACTTCCGCCACCTGTTCACCGCCGATGACGAAGCCGCATTTGCGGCCAGGACCGCGCTCGTTGCACCCCGCGCATCCGAGGCCCGGCTTCACATCGGCATGCAGGCGCGGGGCAAGGTGTGGCTCAACGGTGAGCTGATTCTCCATGACGAGAAGGCCTCGGGGCTGTCGGTCGATGAGTACACGGTTCCGCTCCGCCTGAATCAGGGCACGAACGTGCTGGACGTCCTCACGAGCACCGACTGGATCGGGTCCAGCCTGTGCGCTTCCGTGAGCGGCGCCGATGGTGTGACAGACTCCCTGGAGGGGTTGCAGAACGCTGCCGGCGCCACTCCGGCGGTTGAGTACCCCGAGCCGGTGATCGTGTGCGAGCAGCCTGTCCTCACGCTCGGCCTGCCGATGGACGTCTTCGTCCAGTTCACCAATCTGTCGGACAGACCACAGACGGCGGACATAACCCTGACTGCGCCCAACAACGCGGCCACGGTCCGCATCGAGCCGCTGGATGCGCGACAGGACCTCCAGGTGACTCCCTGGGAGACCGCGATGGCGCTCTACCGCGTGACGATGATTGAGCCTGTCGACACGGTTGACACATGGCACAACTGGTCGCTGGACGTGCCGGATGCGGTGAAGCTGGTTGCGCATGTCCGCTACGGCGACGAAGAGCGCAGCGGCTATCGTTGGCTACCGGCTGCGTCGCCGCGGCTGGAGACGACCGTCACCGGCGCGGCAATGGGGGGCGCCCCGGCTGAGCTGAGACTGGAACTGCACAATCCGACAGACCAGGCCTTCTCCGGGGCGCTGACCCTCACGCCGCCGGATGGCTGGCGCGTGCTGGACAGCCCGCCTGAGGCCCTGAGTGCCAAGCCGGGCCAGAGCGCCACCGCCACCTGCTCGCTGCAGCCGGGCACTGATACGGCTCCCGGCGAGTACCCGGCTCTGGTGGCGTTTGACTTCCTCCCCGGCGGCGGGGAACCCATTCAGTTGCTCGCCCGGTGCATGGTGGCGCTGGTCGGCATCGCCGGGGAGTGGCGTTTCGACGAAGAGGAAGGCGCCGTGGTATCAGATTCCTCGCCCCGGCACAACGACGGCACGGTGGGGCAGGGGTTGGTGTGGACGGAGGGCCGTCGGGGCAGTGCGTTGCAGTTTGACGGGACAGCCTGCGTACAGATTGTGCACAGCGACTCGGTCAGCATAGTCTCGGGCGTCACTGTCGAGGCCTGGGTGAAGCCGGAGCGTTTCGTCGGCAATGACATGATTGTCGTCAAGACCGACTACAGCAACGAGTACCTGCTGTACGTGGATGGCCAGGGGACACTGCGCGGGAGGGTTCGCTGCGGCGGAACCGGCGGGAGGAACCAGGATGCCATCGAGGCGACGGGCGCGCTGAGGCCGGGGGTGTGGCAACACATCGTCTTCACGTGGAGCCGCCAGGCGATGCGGCTGTACCGGGACGGGGAGCTGCTCAAGCAGGCCCCCACGCAGTGTGAGGGCATAGGCGCCAACACCTCGCCGCTCTGCATTGGCGGGGGAGCGTACGCGGGTGGCTTCCACGGCCTGATCGACGATGTCGTCATCCACATCGGAGCACTCAGCCCGGGCGACATCAAGGCCGCCTACGAGCAAGGCCGGTAGGCATGCGGCAGGGATGGCGACGGCCGGCGCCGAATCAGGTGCCTGCATTTCGACTGCAGCAGGACCCCGGGTGCGACGGGTATCATCACACCACGTGTGGAGGCATTGACATGCGCGTGCCAGTCAGCGACAGACAGGCGACCATGGCGGTGGTGACAAGTTTCGCGCTGTTGTGGTGCTGTGTCGTCCAGGGCGCGGAATTCGAGCTTGCGCCGCCGGAGATCCGGATCGCGGTGGGGGAGACGCAGGCCATTGAGTTCGGCACCCTCCCGCAGCGCGACACCACGATTCTGCTCGAGGTGCACAGCCGCATGGACTCTCCGGGCCTCGGGGGGTCGATGTTCTTTTTGCAGATGGAGCTCAATGGGAAGGCCGTTATCCCCGCCAAGAGCCGCACGCTGTGCCGGCTGATCAACAAGCCGGTCGATTCGCCCGTGACGCCGGACCTGACCTCACCCTGGTTCGGAACCGGGGGCTGGCGGGTGGTCTACGCGCCGGACTTCGAGGCCGCCGCGAAGCAGGGTTTCTACGCCGACAGCCCGTATCGCCTGGTACTGGATATCACCGACCTGACGAACCCGGCCGCCGAGAACCGCCTGAGCATCAAGAACACCGCTACCGCCGCGCTTGCCCAGCGTCTCGACTCTACGCTCGATCTTGTCATCGGCACGCTGAAGGTCACCACAGAGCCGGGTGAGAGCGCAATGATGGCGGCCGGCAGCGGCGTCGAGCATGTCATCAACCGTGGCGAGCCGGGTGCTGGAGCGTTGGCATACGATGGGCAACTCCAGGACGGCGGGGGCTTCACGCTGGCAGTCGGGGGCAGGCGCCTCGGGATCACGACGGATATCTCCTACCCCGGTGGTGGCGTCAACAGGCTACTCCCTGCAGATGCGCCCGACGCCGAGGGGCAGGGCGAGTGGGAGGTTGTGGCGGCTTCGGCAGATGACGGAGGCGCCGTCACGGCCGGCGGCCCTGACTACACACTCCGGCGCACCGTGACTTTCACCCCGCGCCGGGTCGAGATCGCCGATGAGATCACAAACACCCACGCGGATGCCGACCTCGGCCTGATGGTCAGCCACTCTGTTGATCTCGGCGATAGCGGTGAGCCGACGCTGCGGCTGGCCGGCAACGGCGACCCGGCCATCAACGATATGTACGCTCCGGCGAACCCGAGCGTGCACATCGCGCTGGACGGCTTCGGCCTGGGGATGATCTGCGAGGATGATGTCTTCCGCAACCAGGCCCACCAGTTCTTCGATGCCGACACCATGGCGGCCGGGCTGCGTACACGGATGCTCTGCCTTGGGCCGGGGCAGTCGCACACGCTCCGGTGGTCTATCTACCCCGTGGCCTCGCGCGACTACTACGACTTCATCAACCTGGTGCGGGAAGACTGGGGCAGCAGCTTCACCGTCGAGGGCGCCTGGTGCTTCTTCTCACCCGACAGCATCATCGACATGCCGATGGAGCAGTTGCGGGGATCGCTCGAGCGGCTGGGGATCAACTACGCGTGTTCGTGGGGCGGTTGGGTGGACCGCATGGCCGACCCGAAGCGTATCGGCTTCGGCGCCGAGGTGCTCAGCGACTACTGGAGCGATTACCGTCGCCGGCTGAAAGAGGCCACGGCCAGGCTCCATGAGGCCAGGCCCGGCATCAAGGTCATCATCTACTACGACTCTCAGCGCGATACCCATGAGAACGCCGCCGAACTGTACCCCGACAGCACACTGACGAATGCCCAGGGCCAGCACATGTCCACCAACTGGAACAACGTCTACTCACTCACATGGTCGATGGTGGCGACGGCGGAGAACAGCTTCGGGAAGGCGATGCTGGAGGTCGTCGATGCCTACATGGCAGACATCGGGGCCGACGGGCTCTACTGGGATGAGATGGAGAATGTCGCGTACGGCTACCCGCTGCTCACCCACAACCAGTGGGACGGGCATTCATGCACGCTGACGGACGACTACCGCATCGCGCAGAAGGTCGGCATCACGACGCTGCTGGGCGAGGGCCACCGACTGGCTGTCATCGACCGCGTCCGCGCCAGGGGCGGCACCCTGATGGGCAACGGACCGCCAACCACACGCGCCATCCTTGATCGCCACGTGCAGCGGATGGTCGAAGTCCAGCACAATGACTACTGGTGCTATCAGGGCCACCTGGATACCCCGCTCGGGTACGCCAGCTCCCAGATGGAGTTCGGCAACATCACACGCGCGCTGGCGATGGCGACATTGCTCGTCGGCACGCGGCTGGATTACGAGCACGAGATATCGCGCTACCTGTTCCCGATCACGCCCATCGAGCTGCACCACGGCTACATCCTCGGTCGGGAGCGCCTGGTGACGATGCACTCGGGCCGCTACGGCTGGCCGGGCGAGACCGTCGAGTGCATGGTCCACTACTTCGGCTCCGATGGGAAGCTGCGGGAGAGCGTGAAGGCCACCGCCGGCCCCGGTGACGCGCGCATCGACATCCAACTCGCCGAGGGCGAAGTGGCAGTGGTGGAGAGGCAGCAGTAGGGCAACGGCGAACGCCGTAGAAACCGCGAATGACACGAATTCACGGCAAGGGTCAGAGATGCGGACCGCGCCGATGGTCGTCTATCCGCGCCATCGGCGT
>DPJP01000378.1:0-662 GCA_003542955.1 Armatimonadota bacterium | reverse complement strand
GTCATTCGCGCCATTCGCGGTTACTCGTCGTCAGCCGTTCAGCCACCGCCCCAGTCGGGTACGGGCAGCGTCTCGCCGTCGCGCAGAGCCGACTGGTGAGCGGCGACTCCCATCGCCATGTAACGGACCGCGTCCCAGACCGAGATCGCCGGCCGACGGTTCTGCGCAATCGCGTCAACGAACTCGTGTACCAGGTACGCATGGGAGCCCCCATGCCCGCCGTAGGCGATTGATTCCCCATCCGTCTCGCGCCAGGCCGCGGCAACCTCCTCCGGCAGCGGGTCCCGCATCTGGTCGATGGTCAGTTCTCGTGTCTCGAGCGGTTTGGCGGTCAGTGGCTCGGTGCGGTGGTTGGTCTCCCAGATGCCGTCACGGTAGCTGCCACGGGTCCCGAGCACCCTGAAGGTCTCGGCCGAGTTGCGGGCCACCTCGCGGAACTCGCAGATGCGCACCACCGCTCCGTTGGACATCTGAAACAGCGCGGTCTCGTTGGTGAAGGCGCTGAGAGCCGCGTGCGGGTCGTTGTTGCGGTTGGCATAGCCGTAGCAGGTGACCTTCAGCGCATGGGCGTTCATCACCGACACCGGGCCGCTGGTCGAGTGCGTCGGATAGTGCATGGGGCCGGAGCGCACGCCCTTGTCGATGTACTCCTTGCGCGCTTC
>DPJP01000512.1:9272-15699 GCA_003542955.1 Armatimonadota bacterium | reverse complement strand
GAAACTGTCCCAAAACTAGTTGAAAGTTGAAAGGAGAAGGCGGCTCTCTCCGGCTCGATCTGCTATGATCGAGCCAGCAAGTTCACACAACGAAAGGAGAGAACCGCCGTGAGTGGAGTATACCAGATTGTGGACGGTGAAGACACAAGGGCTTTGAGCGAGTACCTGTCGCAGAACGGTCAGTTGCTGCTGCCGATGCTGGAGTTGATCGAGCAGGGGACGATGGCGGTTGACGATTTCATCAACGTGCTGGGCCGGGCGGCACTGGAGGCGGTGTTGGAGTTGTCGGCCCAGCAGATTGTTGGTCCGCCTCACCGGGGGAAGGCCGGAGGGGACGTTCGCAGGCACGGGAGGCAGCAGGGCACAGTGTGCCTGTCGACGCAGAAGATCCGGGTGCAGAAGCCTCGGCTGCGCAAGAAGCAGGGAGGGCCTGAAGCGGAGGTGGCGATCCCTGCGTACGAAGCGATGCAGGATGACACCCACCTGCGTGCGAAGCTGGCGACCATTCTGATGAGCGGTGTGAGCACGCGCAACTACGCGCGTGTCGTCCCGGAGATGGCCGAGAGTTGTGGGATCAGCAAGTCGAGTGTGAGCCGTGAGTTCGTCGAGGCAAGCGCAGAGCAGCTCCAGGCGCTGGCAGAGCGGTGCTTCGACGGAATCGACCTGCTGGCCGTCTACATTGATGGGGTGCGTTTCGGCGCACACCACGTTCTGGCGGCCATAGGCGTCGATTCAGACGGTCGCAAGCACGTGCTGGGACTGCGCGAAGGAGCCAGTGAGAACGCCGTGGTGGTCACGGATCTGCTGACCGACCTGGTATCGCGAGGAGTGAGCCCATCTCGTCGGCGCCTGTTTGTGATCGACGGGTCGAAGGCTCTCAGGGCAGGGATTGACGCAGTGTTCGGAGCCGACAACCCGGTGCAACGCTGCCGCAATCACAAGATCGAGAACGTGATGGGCTACCTGCCCAAAGAGCTCAAAGACCAGGTCAAGTCAGTGATGAAGGCTGCCTATCGGCTGGACCCCAGAGAAGGGATGGCCAAACTGCAGCAACAGGCACGGTGGCTGCAAAGCGAGTATCCTTCGGCGGCTGTGAGCTTGCTTGAAGGGCTCGAGGAGACCTTCACCATCAACCGGCTGGGTCTTCCACCGAAGTTGCGGCGCTGCCTGGGGACGACCAACATCGTGGAGAGCCCTTCAGCAGGCGTTCGCCTGCGGACACGTCGTGTCACTCGCTGGAAAGACGGCGCCATGGTGCTGAGATGGGCGGCAACAGCGCTGCTGACCACTGAGAAGCACTTCCGCCGCATCATTGGCTACCAGGAACTCTGGGCGCTCAAGGCCGCACTCAATGAGCCACAAACACAGGAGGAGGTGGCGGTCGCGTAAACGGTGCACCTACGAGAGAGCCGCCCAACCTTCCACTGAATCTGGGACATACTCAAGAAAAACCCATCAACCCGAATGTCCAGCGCATGTCGATGTATACGTCGGTCTCCGGGACCCTGATGCTAAGGTATGCCGCCACCACCCCGAGCACCCCGAGAGCGGTGAAGCTCACCAGCTCTCGTCGCAGACGTGAACGGCGGGGCGGCTGCGGATGCTGCTCAACACGCATACCCGGTTCGCTCTGTCTATGCGTACCCACTCACCCACTCCCCCAAGCACACACCGCGCATGCAGCCAATACCCGAAGACGGTACCGAGGCTGCATCGGCCGGATACCACCGGGGCAATCGCTGCATGCCCAGGGGCAGCGGCCGATGCTGGTGGAGTCTGGTTCGCCGCATGGCGGTCACACCCCTCCGTGTGGACCGCGGTCACACCGCGGCCTACGTGTGCGTATCCGGGAGGGATGCATCAAACTCCAGCCTGACTACCAATGCCGTATCGGGGTGTCGGTCCACCGGCAGGTCATACAAGCGCAGGCACGGCGCAAGCGAAGCCGGCGCGTGCGAGGGCAGGCGCTCAAGGCGCGTCTGCACCGGCTCGCCGGTGTTCAGCAGCGTGGCGCGTAGAGGTTGTGCCGCCAGCGGTGCGAGAACCACTGCGCGGCTCGTGGGCGGCTCATGGATGTGCACATACACTACGTTGTCACGTTGTGTCAGCAGCACCTCGCGATTGGTGGTCAGTTCTGAGGCCGGCTCCGCCTGCTCGAAGCTCTCCCGCACCGGCGTGTACCAGTGCCCGATAGCCGCGAGAATCTCGAGCGCCTCAGGCGGGAAGATACCCTCGGCCGTGGGGCCGACGTTGAGCAGGTAGTTGCCGCCTCTGGCCAGAACGCCGTCGATGCTCCGGATCAGGAAGGCGGTCGCATAGTAGTCCTCGAACTCACGGTACCCCCAGCTCTGCACTCCCACCGACTGACAGGCCTCGGTCGGCTGGGTGTATGCGCGGAGCCCGGCGCCCAATTCGTCGATATGGCCACGCTCGGGGGTGCCGAAGTCGCCTGCTTCCTCCTCGGGCCACTGCCCGTCGAAGCCGCGGCCGTTGATGACGGCGCCGGGCTGCAGGGAATGGATCAGTTCACGGAACCTCGGATCGCGGTGACGCAGTACATTGGCATCCCACCAGAAACCGCCTATCTTGCCGTATTGCGTACACAACTCCCGCACTTGTGCCTCGACGTACTGGAGATAGCGTTCAAGGTCTGGTTCGTCGCCGGGGGCCGGCTGCGGCAACTCGTAGGACCGCCCGGCGTTGGGGTAGTTGGGGTGGTGCATGTCGGCGATCGAGTAGTACAGGCACAGCGGGAAGCCGCGCCTGTCGCAGGCCTCGGCCAGCATTGCGAGTACATCGCGGCCGTAGGGCGTGTTCGTGACCTTGTATTGCGTCTCCGCGCTATCCCACATGCAGAAGCCGTCTACGTGCTTGGTCGTGAAGCAGACGTAGCTCATGCCCGCTGCTTCGGCTGCGTCGAGCCATGCGTCGGGCTCAAACTCGACGGGGTTGAACTCGCTGATGCGCCGGGCGTAGACATCACGGGGGAGCGGAAACCGGAACTGCTCCTGCTCGTGCCACTTGCCCAGAGCGTAGATGCCCCAGTGTACGAACAGACCGAGGCGGTGGGAGAAGAACCAGTCGCGGTCATCACCGAAGCGTGCGATCATATCTGACACCTCCGCATTCGACGTCGGTCCGCGGCGGCGTGTTGAGCGCGGGAGCCGTCGTCTACATGTTGTGGGGGATGAGAGGCAGAAAGGCCCGTCGGTCTGCAGACCGACGGGCCCTCGGTTCACTGATACATACCGGCAGATGCCGACACTACGGGGTCGCGGGGCCGCCTTCCGCGGGAGCGTCGCCCTCCGCGGGAGCAGCCTCAGCGGCGGCCTTGACGGTGAATCTGACCTCGGTCTTGTCCGCACCGGAGTCGCGCTTGACGAGCACGAGCTTGCTCTCGTCGGCGCTCTTGAACTCCCACTCGTCGCCACCCATGGCGCCCATCTCGAAGCCGTTGTTCGACCAGTCGGGGGCCGCGAGTTTCTCCATGTAGAACGCCTTCACGTCGGCGTAGGTCGCGGTTGTGAAGAAGGTCGCGACTGTGTCGCCTTCCTTGACCTCAACTGTACCGGCCTCGGCGCCCTCGTACAGTGGCGCGCCGACCTGCTCTACAACTGCGTCGGCATCAGGCACGTCTGCAGTCGCCGGCTCGGTCTCCCCCGGCGGCGGCCCGGCGGGGTCCTCGACCGGCGGAAGCTCCGGCGGCGTGGACACCAATTCCGAGTCTGCCTTCTTCGCGCATGACGTCATGATCACCGACACCATCAACAACAGAACGACCGCAAGCAACAATCTCTTGTACATCATCGGCTCCTCGTACCTCGATTTTGTTACATCTCACCAACCAGACGCTGTCAGGTGACGTGCGCGGCGCCTCTCCGGCGCCGCGTCGTCGCCCGCCGCGTCCCATGCACATCCCAGACCACGCAATAGTATGCCAATACCGGTCATGAGCGCAAGGTCTTTGCCGCCGCGCTCAGCGCACTCTCACATCACGTACCTGCTCAATGCGAACGCTCTCACCGGCGGCTCCCGCCGGAGGTGGGACCTCGAGCTCCGACAGGCTCACGCCGCCGCTGCGCTCGACGACGATGCCGGCCAGCCAGGCATCTCCCGCCGCCTGCCACTCGACACGCAGACCACTCAGCCGCAGGCCGTCAACATGCCTCACCCACAGGGCCGCCGGGACTCCGTTGCTTCCGGTAGGCGATGGGGTCTTCTCGGCGAAGCCCTGGTCGACGTCGTTGCCCGTCATTACCAAGTCCACCTCGTGCAGGTGGATGCCGCTGATATGCTGACCCTCGTTTCCCCCGATGTAGCTGCCCTGCCGGCCGATTGCCCGAAGGTGGGAGAAAGAAAGGTCGCGGACTGCCGCCGGCGGCCTGGCATGCTCCCCCAGCAGGATGTTGAGCGGCACAACCGTGTCCATGCTGACGTTCGAGAAGCGCACGTTCTCGATGGTGACCCCGGCCCACTTCGCCGAGTATGCGGAGATGATGTTGATCCCCGTGCGCGTATCCTTGATAACGAGATTCGATATCGTGCAGTTCCGCACCGTACCGCCCCCGACCCCGACACGCATCCCGCAGCAGGGAGTGCTCAGCACGCAGTTGCAGATCGTGACATGCTCGCACGGTTGCTCGTGCTCACCGAGCAGCGAGTTGTAGCCGCGTAGCGTGATGGCGTCATCACCCGAGTGGATGATGCAGTCGCTCACGGTGACCTCGCGACAGCAGTCGATGTCGATGCCGTCGCCGTTGGCGGTCTGCGGCGGGTTGGTGACGCGCACGCCCCGCACCTGCACGCTCCGGCAACCGAGGAAGAACAGCGTCCAGTAGGGCGCGTTGTTGAGTGAGACGTCACGCACAGATACGTTGCTGCAGCGGCAGAAGAACACCATCTGCGCGGGCCGCCAACCCTTGATGGGGAAGTTGCGGGTCTTGCTCCGGTACGAGAGAGTGATCTCATCGGCCGGCAGCGGCTCGAAGAAGGTGGAGCTGTTGCCGTCGATGACGCCCTCGCCGGTGATCGCCACATGGTCGGCCATGTAGGCGATGATCAGGTGCGCGCCACTGGCGTTCTCGCTCGAGAAATGCGGATTCTCCGGGAAGATGTCGTCGGCGTTGTAGTCCTCGGAGCGGCTGCTGCCCAGCAGCTTCGCCCCATTGCACAGGTGCAGCGTCACGTGGCTCTTGAGGTAGACGGTCCCGGTTACGTATGTCCCGGGCGGGACGAGCACGGTCCCTCCACCGGCATCGTGGCAGGCATTGACGGCCTGCTGAATGGCCTCAGTCACAACGGTGACGCCGTCACCAACGGCGCCGAAGGCCTGGATGTCGTACAGGCCAGACAGGTGGCTCTGCGTCTCAGACATTGGGAGAACCTCGCTTTATGCGCGATTGTCCGGGCCGCACACATCCGGCCCGGCAACTGCCGCGGTGATTCGCCCTACCGCCCGCGTCGTCCTCCCGGCCACCGAGAACGGCGTCCGTCAGGGCTACGGCTACTGGCCGATGGCGAAGGGTCCACGCCCGAGCACCGTCCCCCCGGCGCCCGTGAGAACTACCTCCCATCTGCCGGCCTGCAGGCTTGCCTCGGACCCGCTCCGCAACGAGAAGCTGACCCAGCCGTTGCCGCCCTGAACATCCCGCTGCGAGCGCAGGACTTCGGTGCGCTCCCGCGTCCAGACGCACGTCACAGTCTGCGCGCCCAGGCCCTGGTAGCGCAGCAGGCAGGCGATCTCGGGGGCGTTGGCAAACGCGGTGCCGGGGTCAACCGGCGCGCCGTTCTGCACCGAGCGGCAGACGACCAGATCGCCGACGCTCTGCGTCTGGCCGCCAGATGTGTTACTCGGCGGAGTGCTCGTGGCTGGCTGGGCCACCGTGAACGCTTTCCGCCCCAGTAGTCGCTGGTTGGCTCCGGTGATGGTGACCTCCCACGCACCGCCGGGCAGCCCGGCGTCGCTGCGGACCGAGAAGCTCGCCCAGCCCGTCTCCCCCTCCAGAGCACGCCCCGAGCGGGATACCTCGGCGCCGTTGCACGTCCAGATGCAGGTTGCCGTCTGACGGGGCAGGTTCTGATAGGTGAGCAGACACGCGACCTCGGAGAGACCCGTGAAGGACGTCCCGGCACCTATCGGCTGACCGTTCTGCACGGACCGGCAGACGACCAACTCGCTGACGCTCTGGGTCTGGCCGGGGGAGGTGTTGTTCGGTGGCGTGGTACCAGTGGTCGGCTGGGTCATCGTGAACGCGGCACTGCCCAGCACGCGCTGATGGGCGCCGGTGATGGTGACCTCCCACGCCCCGGCCGACAGCCCGCCGGGAGCGTCGCTGCGCACCGAGAAGGTGAGCCAGCCGGTCCCTCCCTCGAGGGTGCTCTTCGAGCGCGTTACCTCCGCGCCGTTGCACGTCCAGATGCAGGTTGC
>DPJP01000512.1:0-9240 GCA_003542955.1 Armatimonadota bacterium | reverse complement strand
CGGCGTCACAGTGGTCGTCTGGTTGCCGGGTGGGTTCGCGGGCGTGGTGTCGGGCGACTGTGTGCCGGTCTTCCACGAGGCACGATCCCCCTCGAGCCGGCCGACTATCGTCGGGCTGTAGGTCTGCTGCCCGCTGGCGCTTGTCAGCGCCTGTAGACTGCCGCCGGCGGCCAGAGTACCGGCGACCGAGTTGCCACCGCCCACTGACATGTTGTCGAAGACGGTGACCTCCGGCACGCCACCCGCCGAGCGGATGATGTCGAAGCCGACCTTGCCCGGCCCGGTGCCGTTGAGACTGACTGAATACTGCAGGTCACGCGGCAGGACGTATACCTCTACCTCACCCTCCGAGCGGATCTCCGCGCCGGGCACCTCATTGATCTGCTGCCCGTTGAGCACTCCCACGCGCCGCCCCTGCGCATCGGTGAACAGCGCGTCGGCCGGACAGCGCAGCACCGCCATCAGCTTCTTGGCCTTCTCGAACCACGAGATCATCTCCGCCAGCTTCGCCCTGAGCCCGGGGATGACCGCATTCGCCTCTGCCAGGGATACCTCCCGCGTCACAGCCCTGGCGGAGATGTGGCTGACGCCGGCATACAACGGCACCATATCCGGCGACAGGGCCCAGCCGCCACCTGCGGTGTTGATGCTGAATGCCGATGAGGGCCGCTGGGTCGCCCATTGCCCCTTCGGGGGCAGGTTCGGATCGTATACGTACACCGCCGAGGTCCGTCCAGGGGCCTCGACCAGTTTGTAGGCGAGCAGCGAATGGAACCACCACTGCTTGACGACCTGCATCTGCGGCTGGCCGTTGACCATCACCTGCTCCTGCACATCGGTGCTGCCGGCGATGTCGATGATGACCGGCCGACGGTCGTTCTTGAGGCTGTTGCGGACCGTTGTCAGGCAGTTGGCGGGCGACCAGTTCCTGTCGAACACTACATCTCCGCTGATCACGGCCTCGACCAGTGGCAGCATCTGCGCGCGCTGGTAGAGGTTCACATTGGCCGATGCCGCGTCCTGGCTCATGTCACAGGTCCTGCCGCTGCCGGGGCGCAGTGCGGGGTCCATGAAGTAGAGCCCCGCCGTGGCCGACATGCCGTAGCAGTGCCCGCCCGCCCCCGCGTTCACACTGGTCTCAAGGTAACCGATCAGGCGCGTGTAGGTCTGCGGGAACAGCATCCGCGTCACCAGTTCGGTCGCCTTTGGATCGGTGTAGAGCTGGCCCACGATGGTCGACAGGAGCCCCTCAACCATCTCCTGACCCTCACGGCCCTTGTAGTTGTAGTTGCGGAACGAGTAGCAGTCATCGACCCAGCGGAAAGCTGTGGTGGCGTTGTTGGCGTAGTAGACGGAGCACTGCAGTTCACACTGGTTGTCGACGGGGTCCATGTCGTCCTGCCCCGGCCTGGAGGCAACCACTCTGAGCGTGGCGTTCTCGACGTTCTTACCCCCCAGGTCCCAGTAGAAGGTCACGCCCCTGCTGCCGCCCGGAGGGATATCCTGTACCGGCAGCGGCCTCCCGACCGGCGCGAACTCCGCCTGCCCCTGCAGGCGCGCCGCGAGCTCAACCTGTACTCCGGTAGCCGCAACCGTTGACGAGGTGTTGTCAACCCACACGTTGACGTACTGCTGGTCCGCCGCCGGCTCACGCTCGACCTGCGGGTGGTCCTGCCACATGCGCAGGAAGATGTTGCCGGGTATCACGCGCAGATCGGGCCGATCCGGCCCGGCGACCTTGTCCAGCCACAGCCGCGCCAACTGCGCGATCAGCTCCTGCTGATGGCTCTGGGCGTTGCCGTGGGCGCCGTTGTAGAGGTCGCTGTCCATCTTCTGCCGGTTGCTCTTGACCTCGGACACCTGACCCATCTCGATCTGCAACAGCAGGTTCCGGTAGCGGACAAAGCGCCCCATGGCGCCGGCCGCGCCCCGGCCCTTGCTCAGCCGGGGGTCGTTGAGGCAGTTCTCGTCCTCTTTCGTGAAGGGGCCGAAATCGGAGAGGTAGTAGGCCCGCACCGCCGCTTTGCAGACATCCTCATTCTGGTAGATACCCACGGTCATCTGCCAGTTCATGTCCCAGCGCATGGGAGTCGGCGGATTGGTTCGAGCCGTGTTGGCGTACGGCTGCGCGAGCTTGACCGTCTGCACCGAATACATGAAGAACACGGTCTGATCCGTCACATGGCCCTGACCGTCGTCGAGGTGAATGCCCTGCCCGCTGGCCTCGATGTGGGCGTCAGTGCCGTAGGCGAAGGGTGGCTTGAAGTCCCTGGCCAGGAGAATGTACTTCGTGGGGTCAATCTGCTCGATCCACTCGGGAGGGCCGGGCTGGGCCCTCAACGCAAGTGCACAGAGCGAGAAAAGGATGACTGCGACGCAACGGACGATGATGACCGGACCACGCATGGTGAATCTGCCTCCCTGCAGAAGACTTCGGGACAGGGACATACAGACCGGGAGACCGTAGGCGCGCTCACGGCACCTCCCCACCGCCAGGATCACCGCAAGGATACAGCGATCCGCAAAACTGTCAAGCATGCTTCTGGCGGCCGGGCCAGGGCCTGCACGACTGCGGTAGATCGCGTGATATGGCGTCTGCAGCCGGAAAGGAGACCACCGGCATCGGGGCGAATGCCGTGCAGGGCGAGGCGTCAACCAGAACCGGGGAGGGGAGTACCACGGACCATATCAAACGCTTCCACGCAACCATCGACTGCAGGCCCGTCGACCGGCCCTGTACCTGGCTGGGCCTGCCGACGGAAGAGGCCTGGCCGGGCCTGTTGCGTCACTTCGGCTGCAGCAGCAAGAACGAGCTGATAGAGACGCTCGACGACGACATCGCCCCCGTCGAGCTGCCCTACCACTCCCCCACCTCAGACGCCATCTACGCGGCATTCGACTTCGCCAATGATCCGGATCGAGACCCCTCCCACCGGACGCTGACCACCCGCGGCTTCTTCGCGGGCAAGCGCGACCCCGCGGCCGTGGATGACTTCGACTGGCCCGATCCGGCGCTCTACATCGACCCGGATGAGTGCCGGCGCGCAGTCGCCGCAGTTCCGCCGGGTCGGGTGGTGCTCGGAGTTCTATGGTCGGCGCACTTCCAGGATGCCTGCGCCGCCTTCGGGATGGAGGACTCCCTGATCGCCATGTACGAGGCCCCGGAGCTGTACAGGGCCATCATCGACCGCATCACGCAGTTCTATCTGAAGGCCAACGAGGTATTCTATGAGGCCGTGGGGGACGCCCTTCACGCCGTGCTCATCGGCAACGACTTCGGCAGCCAGACGGGGCTGATGCTCTCACCGGCGCTGATCAGGGAATTCGTGCTGCCCGGAACACGGGCGCTCATCGCGCAGTCAAAGGCGTATGGGCTCAGGGTGATTCACCACTCCTGCGGTGCCATCGCGCCGATCATCGGCGACCTCATCGAGGCCGGCGCGGACGTCATCCACCCGATCCAGGCATTGGCGACCGGTATGCAGCCGGAAGCGCTCAAGGCTGCATACGGGGACAGGGTGGCGTTCTGCGGCGGCGTCGATTCGCAGTATCTGCTTGTGAGAGGCACCCCGGACGATGTCCGGGCGAAGGTCAGGGAGCTTCGGCGAGTATTCCCGACGGGGCTGATCATCTCCCCCAGCCACGAGGCGATCCTGCCGGATATCCCACCGGAGAATGTGGCGGCCTTCATCGAGGCGGCGCGCGAACTGGATGACTGAGGGCCCAATGACCCGAGAGGGTGAGTGGCCTGTGCTGCAGCGAATCACCACAGTCTGCCTGCTTCTGCTGTCCGCCGTGCCCTGCTTTGCCGACGGAGTGATGATGGGCAAGGAGGGGATGCCGGGCCGCGAAATCGCCCAGTCCGGCGTCTCCTCGCCACACCAGAAGGCCGTCATCATCCAGCCCGACCCCGGCACCGAGATACTGCTGCTGCAGACCACCTACCAGGGCCCGGCGGCGGAGTTCGCGTGGGTTATCCCCGTGCCCGGCCTCCCGACCGAGGAAGACGTGTTCCGCGTCGGCGGTGAGATCATCCCCTGGATGCTCGATGAGACCGCCCCACAGGTCCATTCCCGGATCACCGTGCAGAAGATCGCCGGCCTGGATGCGTTCGGGCTCGGAGTCTCGGGGATGGCGGTGGATGCGGCAGAGGCCCCGCCGCCGGGCGGGATGGAGGGAATCGGCGACGCCGTCACGGTCCACGCGCGGATGGAGGTCGGCGACTATGATGCCGCCGTGCTTTCATCCCGCCGCGCTGACGCCCTCACGACGTGGCTCCGTCAGAACGGCTACCACATCCCCGATGGCAGCGACGACGTGGTGGCGCACTACGTCGGCAAGGGTTGGTACTTCGTCGCGCTGAAGGTGTTGCCGAAGCTGGTCGCGGACCGCCCGGTCATGAACGATATGCACCCCATCGGCATCCGCTTCCGAACGGACCGGCTGGTCTTCCCCCTGCGCATCTCACGCCTGAGCGCGCCACAGAAGACGGCCATCGCGCTGGTGATACTCGCAGGCGGCCCCAGGCGGTGCGACCAACTGCCGTGGGCGCCGCTGCGCGAGACCGCCGCCGAGATGCAGGCAGGCACCTCCTACGCCACGATCCGGCGCTCCGCCGTCGAGAGGCAGGCTCCCTCGGCAGTGCTTGAGCGCGTCACCAACGTCCACGGTGTGCCGGTCGACGCGGCGGGGCTCTCCGATGACTCATCGGCCGGACCCTTCATGCCGGGCGCAGAATCCCGCACCCTCACAGCGACGCGGCTGTGGACCATTCTCGACCGCGAGCAGCTCGACGACCTCGCCTTCTCGCCGCTTGACGGTTCGCAGGCCACGCCATTCACCATCGAGCGCGAGGGCCTCGCAGGGGTGACGTTTGGGCGGACACCGTTTGCCCTCCCGCTGGCTGTGCTGATCTTCGTCCTGGCAGTGGTCCTGCAGCGGGTGCCCTCATGCGACACAGCCTGGCAGACGCGCGCGGAGTTGATCTGTGGCGCCCTGCTCTTCGTGCTCTTCTCCCCGTGGCTGCTGTTAGCATGGATCGTCATCGCCGCCTATCTGTTCCACGGCGCATCGATCGACGAGCGGCTACGCGCAACCAAGGCGGACGCTCTGCAGCAGTCAGAGCCCACCGCCAGGCCCCGCCCCGGTCCACTCGGCGTGCTTGGATGGGCGTTCGTGGTGGCAGGCTTCATTGCCTGGACGATCAAGCTCACTACTGATCCCCACCAGCTGCTCTTCCATCCCGGCACCGTCGGGCCGGCGGTTGCGCAGGTCTGGTACTGTCTGCCGGAGTGGCTGCGCTCAGACGGCATGGGAGCCCTCCTGTCGCTCGCGTGGCTCTTCGTCGCCTGCGTGCTCATGACCCGGGAGGTCCGCACCTGGCCGCGCGAAGCGGTACGGGCAGCCAGAACCCCCGAGGTCATCGCCGCCGCTATCGTGCTTACATGGCTCCTGCCCGCCGGCGTCCCGCTGATCGCCCTGGGGGCCGAGCCGTGGTCGCCGGTCTCGATCCTGGGCGGCATCGGCGTCATCATCACGGCAATCGTGTACGGCGCCCTGTTCGGGTTCGGTCTGGTAGCGGCCTCGGCGACGGCGCGCTCTCGCACGATCATGCGCGCGCTGGCCCATGCCGTGATGGTCATCGGCCTCATCGCCGCCGGGGAGGCGCTGGTGCTGCGAGCGGAAATGCCAGACGTCCCTTCAGTCACGCGATCGACAATCGTGCACGACGACGTCGCGTCTGCGTTGGGGTCTATCGACAGCGCAATCGAGCGGTTCCGCGGGGATACCGGGTGCTATCCCGCTGCGCTGGCCGACCTCACCGCCCAGGCGGCGCCCGCGACGGGGNNCAAGACGCTGCCGGTTGACCCGCTCACGCGCAGTCGCCAGACCTGGGTCTACGAGCCCACCGGCGACCCCGTGGTCGACTCCGGAGGCTGGATGGTGCGGCTGGAAGACGACTAACCGGGCAGCACAAGGCAGGGAGCACACTGCGCTCTATCTGCCGAAGTTCCCGCAAAAAAACACCTCTTGACATACTATTCCGACATCTCTATCATAGTGACTACGTAGTGGCAGATCGCACCACTCGCTCGCAGCCCGCCACCGACAAGCGGTGTGCAAGGAGAGCGCAGAGGTGACTGCACATCAGGGCAGCATTGATGCGTACCGGGTACGGGGCAGGTCTGGCGTCCGTACTGAGCGCGGGACCGGCGGCCGACTGTGGCGTGCTGCCGTGGCTACCGCGGCTGGTGTGCTGACCGTTGCTCTGCTGGTGCCCGCACTGCCACGCCTCGCTGCCACGGCAACGTGGGAGGCATTCGATGGCAAGAACATCCTCCTCATCGGCATTGATGCCCCAAAGCCGAAGTCGGAGGGAACCTACACCGACGTTCTTGCAGTTCTCCACTTCGGCGCTCCGTCGACCCCGCTCACGCTGCTGTCTCTGACCCGAGACACTCGTGCTCTGCTCCCCCAGGGCCCCATCGGTCTTCAGAAGATCAATGTCGCGTACATGGCCGGCGGCGTCGACCTCGTCCGCGAGATGGTCACGGACTACACAGGGCTCCCCATCCACGCCCACGCGCTGGTGGACTTCGATGGCTTCGTCCGCATCATCGACCTGCTCGGCGGCGTCGAGGTGAGTGTTCCGGCGCCGATGTCATACCGAGACCGCGCCGGCGGCCTTGACATCGAACTCAAGGCGGGGCAGCAGCGGCTATCGGGCAGGCAGGCCCTTGCCTTCGTTCGGTGGCGCCAGAGCGACCAGGACCGCATTCAGAGGCAGCAGGCGTTCGCCCGCGCTCTCGCCCATGCATTGCTCAGGCCTGTGAACGTCAAGAACGCGGCCAGGGTCGCCGACGCCATCGCCACTAGCGCACAGACCGACCTGTCAGCCGTCCAGGTTGCCGGCCTTATCAACCTGGCTGCCCAGTTGGGAGCAGGGGACCTCGACTGCAAGCTCCTCACGGGCCGCTACGACGTCACAACCGACTGGCTCCATGGCGTGCCACTCGCCGACCGGCAGGCCGCGCTGGCGGCGATGGGCAGTCAACTCGCCGTAGATCACGAGGTTGACGCCGTCCGCACCCCGGCCAAGCTCTTTGCGTGTGCAGCGCTCGCCCGTCACAACGGCGAGACCCTCATCGCGTTCAGGTACCTCCGCGCACTGATGGAGCGATACCCCCGCTCAGAGGAGGCAGCCTCTGCAGCCCCCATCCTCTGCTCACTGGGGGTCGCCAACGATGATATCCCCACGGCGATTGGGTGTCTTGCAGCCTGGCTGTTGGAGCAGGATGACCCGGGCCGGATCGCCTCGGGCTGCGAACTCCTCGGCCACCTCAACGTGGCAGTGTACGACATGGAGGCAGCCTACGCGGCCTGGCGCAGGGCGCTGGAGGCGAGCAGCGACGAGGCGAGCAAGTCCGCGCTGATAGATCGAGTACTCTACTCATTCGGGTGCATCCGCAAGCCGGCTCTGGCTGCGCTGAATCTCAGCGCATGGAAGGCCGACAAGATTCCTCCCGACATACGGCTCTACCTGACCGGGTGGCGCGCGCAGGTCGCCGGTGACAATGGGGCGGCCCTGGCCGCCTTCGAGGAGCTGACACAGTCGCAGCCGGACTCGCTGTTCGCGCCGGAGGCACGTGTAGCGGCAGGTGATCTGCTCAGAGACATGGGACAGGTTGACCGCGCAATGCGGGAGTACGACACGGTGATTGAGCGGCACGCGATCTTCCGACAGGCGGCCGCCAGAGCCCACCTGCACCGTGCGTACGTGCTGTCGTTGCAGGGCAACCTCCGCAAAGCTCTCGAGACAGACGAGTATGTGCTCGCCAACTACCCGGACCAGCGGGACATCTGGGCGGCGGCCGCCCAGCATGTTGGGGTACTCGAGACGAAGCTGGGCGTGACCCAGGATACGCGAATCCTCCGGTACGGGGAACTGGGGGCAGCCGAGCGCACTGAACTTCTCGCGCCGATACAGGAGCGCTGCGCTCGCTATGAGGAGCTTTCGCGGTCAGAGGCAATCTCGGTCCGGGCGCGGCTCTGGGCGCTCCGGCGCCTGGTGAGCATGTACCTTGATCTTGACAGGAAGTCCGATGCAGTCGCCACCGTCCGGCGGCTGATGACGGAGGCGCCTGACGTCGACTACACGGTCGAGGCGGGCATCGAGGTGGCCCGCTGGCTCGGGGGGCGCCACAACGAGTACACGGAGGGGCACGAGCTTCTCGAGGACATCGCCGGCATCGTCACAGACCGGAAGGCCCGAGCGCGCCTTGAGCTGCAGATGGCATACCTGCTGCTGGGCAGCGAACGGGAGTCCACCGGGCGGGCAGCAGCGGTACGCAGGCAGGCCCGCGAGGAGTTGCTGGTGTACTGCCGGGAGTACGTTGATCTGCCGAGCTTCGTTGCATCCGCCTATCTGGAACTCGGCAGGATGGCTGCCGACGAGCGGAACTGGGTCGACGCGGCCGGCTACGCCGGGGCGGCACTGCACACGGGCACCGGGGACGGCATGCAGCAGTTGCTGGCCTATGGCTTGCTCGCGCGCGTGGCTGTGCTCGACGATGACCACCGGGGGGCGGTCGGGTTCTACCAGTCAATGCAGGAGATCCTCAGCCGCTGGCAGCCGCGTGACTCGTTCTTCTACGAGATGCAGGGACAAGTCCTGAACGCCATGGGGGACGCGCATGCGCATCTTGGAGAGAATGCCGACGCCATCAAGTGCTTCGAGGCGGTGCTCGCCGAGGAGCGGATGCCGTGCCACCACGGATACGCACAGCACCAGTTGCAGAAGCTCAAGGGAGGGAACGATGGATAACCCCATAGACGAGAATGAGGATTTCGTGAACCGCATAGCCGATGCCGTCGTTGCGCGGATGGAGGAGCGACGTCGACTGGTCGCCATCGCCGACTACATCATCATGGAGATGGAGCAGCGGCAGAGATGCCCTGCTGGATGTGCTGCTGCACAGCAGAGCAAGAGCACCGAATCCCGCCCAACGACCGGGGAAGCAGGGTAGCAAATGTCGCTTGCAGATACGGACCCCGTGGTGGACCAGATCGCGCGTCGCATCAAGCTCCAGGCCGGCGCCCCCACCTTCGGCATGGTGGACATGATGCTGACGATGGACTGCAACCATCGGTGCGACTACTGCTTCTGCCACAAGAAGCGAGACGACTACATGCCATGGCAGATTGCCAGGGCGACCGTCGACTTCCTCCTCCGACAGGCGC
>DPJP01000364.1 GCA_003542955.1 Armatimonadota bacterium | reverse complement strand
GCAGCGGCCCGCCACCAACAGCCCCCGCACGCTCTCCGGGATCAGGCAGCGGTAGGGTATCTCGTACCACTCCCCCGGCGGCGGGATGTTCTTCTGTTTGTACTCGAGCGTGTAGGGTATTGACGTTCCCGGTGGCGAGTCGTGGAAGTCGATGAAGAACACCGCCTGTGCGATGCCGTCATCGAACTTCGCCCCCGCCAACACATCCTCCCGCGTGACCGTGTACTTGCCCACGATGCGCTGTGACTCGCGCGTGCCGAGTATCTCCCACAGGCGGGAGATGAAGCACTCCTCGTGCCCCGGCAGGTGCTCGCGGAGGAACTCGACGACCTCCAGCGCCCGGAGCTGGCAATCGATCAACGTATCAGTGACGGCATCCGGGTCCGAGCAGTCGACCTTCTCAATCTCCCATGATTGCGTCACCAGCACCTGCTCGGGTGGATGGTATGGGAAGACCTCCGGCGCGGGGCGGAACACACCCTTCGGCGCATGCAGGCGCCCCTCGGCGTGGGCCGCCCGGATCATCTCGACGAGCGTGCCGTCATCGGGCTTGTTGGCCTCGTACTTCTCCGCATCCACCCCGCCGATGGCAAACATGAAGTTCACGTGCATGATACGCCCATCGTCGGGGTCGCCCATCACGCACTCGACACCGGCCCCCGCCGCCACCATCGCATCGGCGGTGCAGTCGATGACGGTATGGGCTCTCACGAGGCCAATGCCTGCACGATCGGCGACGAAGACTCCCCGGACCGTACCGGCCTCGATCAGCGGCCGCGCGGCCGTTGTCCCGAACCTGATCTCGACCCCGGCCTCCCGGAGCATCCTCAGCGCGACGAGCGCCACGGTGGCCCCGCGCAGGCTCACGCGTCCCTTTGGATAGGTATGCCCCTGTGGGCTGAAGCGCCGCGAGGCCTGTCCCAGCAGCCCAACGCGCTCCTCCAGCTCATCGAATATGGTGCCGCCATGCGTATCGCACCAGGTGTTGATCGGCGTCGCGGTGCCCATGCCGCCCACGTGGTAGAGCTGCTCGACGAGCAGCGTCGATGCGCCCTCCCGCGCCGCTGCAATCGCGGCCCCGATGCCTGCGGGCCCGGCGCCGCACACGATCACATCGTATTCCCCGATGGTCGGGATGTCGGTCAGTTGGTTCATGGTATCGCCTCCGCAGTGGAGGTTCCCGCGCCGGGCGCAACGGACCTGCAGCGCGGGAGGAGGAAGCTGCTCTGTGCAGCGCGAATGGAGCGGCGAGAGCGTGGGAGCGCGCCGTCGCTATGCCAATCACAAGGGAGAGCACACAGATGGCCGACACGCATCGCATCCTGCCCATCGACGGCTACGGCATCGGGCACATCGACCAGCGCGAGACGCCGGAACTCAGACCCGGCTACGTGCTGGTGAGAAACCGCGCATCGTTCTTCAGCCAGGGCACCCAACTGCGATCCGCATTCGAGGACCGCAAGCATCCGCGCCCGGATGCCCCGCGCCGCCCACTCGGCTACCAGTGCGCCGGCGACATCGTGCAGCTCGGCGTGGGGGTCACCGGCCGCGAGATCGGTCAGCGCGTGGCCTGCATGTCCGGCATTGAGCGCTTCCCCGGCGAGGGCGCCTATCACGCCGACTACGTGGTCGTCGGCTGCGGGTTGACGGAGCCAATCCCGGATAGTGTAAGCTATGACTGGGCCGCATCCGCTCATCTCGCGGCGACGGCGATGCATGCGGTGCGACGCGCGGAGCTGCAGCTTTCCGAGGACGTGCTGGTGGCCGGCCTCGGCGTGGTCGGCCAGTACTGCGTGCGTCTGGCCCATCTGTCCGGCGCCCGAGTGGTCGGCTGGGACCTCTTCCCGGCGCGGAGAAGAGCCGCGGAGCTGGGCGGCGCCGGACTGACAATCACTCCCGGAGAGGACAACCTGGTGGCACCGACGCGTGAGTTCACCCGCGGGCGCGGGCTGGATGCCGCATTTATCGCCTTCGGGGGCGACGGCGACGAGACATTCCAGCAGATACTCGACTGCATGAAGGTCACTCCCGACACGCACCAGATGGGCCGCATCGTCATCGTCGGGGGATTCAGCTTCCGGCACGGCTGGGCGGCATCGATGGGCAACGTGGACGTCCGAAGCGCCGCGCGAACCGGTCCGGGCTTTCTTGATCCGTATTACGAACAGGGGGGCTACTACCCGCCCGTATTTACCCAGTGGAGCACTCAACGCAACCTCGAGGAGTCTATGCGGCTCATGAGCGAGGGGCGCATCAACGTCGATGAGATCATCAGCCACCGCTTTCCGATGTCGGAGGCGCCTGCCGCCATCGACCAGATCGTCAACAACACCGCGGAGACCGCCGGCGTTGTCATAGACCACGATGCGTAGCGGCGCATCGGCTTCCGGGAGAAGCGATAGAGTGTGTCGACTGCCGTAGGCGGTGAGAGCCATACCGCTCCGCACCCGCCTGTGTCCGGGCGCGGAGGCGTCGTCTGGGCCCTGAGCCTGACGGCTATCGTCGGCCTGGCCTGGCTGGCGTACTCCCCCATGCTCGGCACCTACTTCCACCACGACGACTTCAACTGGCTACGCGTTGCCCGGCAGTGGCAGGCAGACCCCGCCAACCTGGCGTGGGGCGACACCGGCGTGACGGTGCTCTGGAACCTGCTCTTCTTCACCGCATACCAACTCGGCTCGTGGCACGACGCCACCCCTTACTTCGCCGGCCTTATCTGCGCACACATGCTGTGCAGCATCCTGGTGTCGTGGCTGCTATGGCAACTCACCGCGGACCGGGCGGCGGCGCTGGCGGCCGGTGTCGTCTTCGCAGTGCTGGCGACGCATCATGAAGCAGTCGGGTGGCTCGCCGCCGGGCCGCATGTTGTGATGACCGTCTTCCTGCTACTGAGTGCCAACTTGTGGCTGGCATTCGCGAACGGGGCGACGTGGCCGCGCGTCCCCGGCCCGCTCGCGGTGCTGGCGACGCTGCTCACCAAGGACAGCGGTGTCGTGGTCGCACCCATCGCGGCAGTCGTCCACGCCTTCTCCGGCATGGGACGCGGACGGAAGCGGTGGCAACCGGCGCTCTGGTGGTTCATCCCGCCCTACACCCTGCTTCTGATCTGGCGCGTTCTGTTGCCGCCAACGCGGGAGGCGATCGAGGCGGGTGGAGCCGACTACCAGCTCGGGTGGCATGTGCTGAGCAACTTCGTCAGCTGCGTCCCCCAGATGCTCGTGCCGGACCTGGCCTACCCCAACTACCACGCGCTGCTTGTGCGGTTTGTCGGCGGCGGACCGGCCGACACACTGGTCGCCATCTCGCATGCGGCTATCGGCGCCCTGTTCATTGCCTCGGTCATTGCCGTACTCAGGGGCAGCCGGCTGGTGAGGCTCTCGGTGCTCTGGTGCTACGTGGCATTCCTGCCAGTCGCGCCTTTCTCGTACGACTACGCTCGGGCTCCGCGGTACCAGTACGCGGGCTCCGTCGGCCTGGCGTTGCTGCTGGGGATGGGCATTCGTTGGCTGCTCCGCCGCGCACGCGGATACTCGATCAGGCGGGCCGGTGTGATGGTGGCGCTCGGCGCGCTCATAGTCGCCAATCTGCTCCCTCTGCGGCTGCTCGCGGAGCACCGGATGCGCGACTCCCACCTGCGGCGGATCGCTTTGTGGTACGTGCTCGAGCAGGTACCCACCCCTGCTGACGGCGACACCTTCTACCTCATCGGGTTACCGGAGCATCTCGAGGACCTGCAGTTGGCCGTACCGATCATCTACCCGGTCGAGGTCACCGCCCGGCTGGGCCCGCCGCAGACCCCGGCGGCCCGCACGCATGTCATCGACCTGAGCCATATCGTTGCTGCACCGGGGGAGACGTAGCAGCGATGCAGAGAACCGACACGACTGCGCACACCCCCATCCCCCGCGAGGCAGGCACGGGGGCGCCCCCACCCGCCAACGACCTGGACGGCTTCCCGCCACGACTGGACCATGCACTCGCATCGCCCTACATCCGGGTGCTCGCATCTATTGTTGACGTGGGCGTGCTGTTCGCCGCAAACCTGCTGCTGGTGCTGGCGAATGCGCTGATGGGCAGTGAGGATGACACCTGGGCCCGATGGGCGTCGCGGGCGATCGGCGTAGCCTACCTGGTGCTGGGCTGGGGCATCGGCGGGCAAACGGTCGGGAAGCGGTTAGTCGGCATCCGCGTAGTCTGCGCCGACGGCCGCCGGCCGTCACTGCTCCTGGGCGTGAAGCGGTTCGTCGGCTATGTGGTTGCCTGCATCCCGTTCCACCTGGGCCTCGTCCCTATCCTGTGGCATCCGCGCCGCCAGGGATGGCATGACGCAATTGCGGGGTCGGTTGTCGTCGATCTCTCCAGGCCAGCGGCACCCGCCGAGGCACCGTCTACATCCCCGCCAGGCGACCATCCCGCTTTCCCACAATCGGCGCCGAGCGTATCGTCGCTGCTGACGGCGGTGGCATGCTATCTGGTCGTCGCACTGTTATTCCTGAGACCGCTGGCCGGCCACCTCATGACCCATCGCGTCGGCGGGCCCGGACATGACGGCAGCCTGTTTCTCTGGGCGCTCTGGTACGTGGGTGAAGGGCGTTTTCTTGACCCCGATCCCGCGCTGCTGTCGACGAAGCTGTTCTTCTGGCCGCAGGGCGTCTCACTGCTCTACCAGACGATGGTCTGGGCCGACGGCCTGGTCTCCATGCCACTGCAGCGTCTACTCCCGCTGATCGCCGTCTACAACGTGGTGCTGGTCGGCAGCCTGGTGCTCTCATGTACCGGGGCGTTCTACGTTGCACGGAGGTTTGTCTCCGACGGAATCGCGGCATGGGTGGGGGGCCTCGCATTCGGCCTGTCGCCCTACTTCATCCAGCAGGCTCATCTCGGCCACCTCAATCAGGTATCGCTGGCGGTGATGCCCTGGGCGGCGCTCGCGGCATGGCGTATGCCGCAGAGGCGGTGGCTGGGGGCCGCGGTGGCAGCGGGGTTGCTTGTGGCCGTCGCGGGCTACGTGGACTACTATGTGCTGACCTTCACCGGCGTGGCAGTCGCGGCTGTCGCCGTCGTCGGATGCCTGTCCGTGGGCCTGCGCCTGCGCACGCTGCTTGCCCGCGCTGCAGTCGCTCTGGCCGTCGCCACGGTCGCCCTGCTGCCGCTGTTGGTCCCCGCCGCGGCCCAGTTCGGCGACACCATCGACCAACCCCTCGGGTGGCGAGAAGGGGCGAGCATGGACTGGGGAGCCTTTCTGCTGCCAAATCAGCTCGGCTACGCATCGCGCCTGCGTGGGCTTCAGATGCCGGAGCTTTGTCGCGAGGGCGCGATGGCGATGGGGCCGGTGCTCCTGCTGCTTGCCGGCCTCGGGGCGGCCACCGCTCGGCGGGCGGCCCTGCCGTGGCTATCGCTTGCGGCAGTCGGCATATTGCTGGCAACGGGACAGAGCGCCAAACTCTTCTCGGTGGACCAGTTTCCCGCCGTCCCCGTGCTTCTGTTCGGGGGGCCGCCGGGGAACGGTATGTCATGGCCGCACGACACGGACCTCTCCTACGACCTGGCGCAAGTCTTCGTCGACGGGCGCAGCCTGATGGCGACCACGGCGCCACTCCCATCCCTGCCGTACCAGCTCGCCTGCAGCTACGGCCCCGTCGCGTGCATGGCTGCGCCGGGCCGCTTTGTCGCCGTGTCGTTGCTGGGCATTGCCGTGCTGGCGGCACTCGGTGTGAGCCGTGTCGTCAACACGCTCCGACTTCGGGGACATGCCGGGCCCTGGAGTGCGCTTGTGGGCCTCATCGTCCTCGCCGAGTTGCTGCCGCTGCCCGCCCACATCTCGCCGCGCCAGGATCACCCGTTCTACCACACAGTGCGCGCGGACTCCAATCTGTATGCGCTCATCGACGTGCCGCTCAATCCGTACTCCAGAGACTACCTGGAGTTCCAGACCAGCCACTGCAAGCCGATCGCCGTCGCCGTCCACTCGCGCCCGCCCGCGGATGTTGACGCATTCATCAGCGGCAATCCGCTTCTGCAGGCGCTGTCACCGGATGGGATCTCCGAGCGCGGCCCGACCGAACTGATGCTCGCGCAGGCCGGGATCAGTCAGGCTGAGTTCTCGTCATCTCTCCAGCAGTTGCGTGAGACGCAGTTCCGCTACGTCCTCGTTCACGTGGAGATGCTCGAGCCCGCATCCCTGCTGCGCCTGCGCTCAGATTTCGAGCGCCAACCGGGGCTGCATTGCGTCCACTCCGACGCGGAACTTGAAGTGTGGGAGATACGCTGAGCGCCAACCACGCAGGCATCCACGCTCGTCGTGGCGAACGTGATGCGCCACACAACACGATTTCCCCGTCACCGACACCCGTGCCCAATGGCCGGCTCCGGTTGACGGCTCCTACAGGAGGCGCAGTGATGGACTTCAAGCAGATCGGCTGGTGCTGGGAGGGGCAGGGNNCCAGGGGCTCGACCCGGGTGTCGACCCATCTATCCTCGGAGTGGGCGACGGCTGCCGCTTCTTCGGGCTGACCCGAGCCAACTACATGTTCCACCCGAACACCGAGTTCGCCATGCAGCACATGGCATGGCTCGACGAGGTGACCTGCGACATCGCCAAGTGGGGCTATAAGGATACCGAGGCCGGCGGCACGGACCACTCGGTCGATGCCCGGCCCGAACGCGTGCGGGAGGAGGCTGCGCTGGTCAGCCGCCTGTCACTTGACTACCCCAACATCACCGGCGCCTTCCATGACGACATGCTCGGCCTGGCTCGCCGCGACAACCTCACGCCGGAGTTGTACGCCGAGGTCTACGCCGCCGCGAAGAGCGCCAACCCAGACCTGAAGCTCTGGGTCGTCGTCTACACACATGAGCTTGAGGCGCCGGAGTGGGCCGAATTCGCGCAGTTCATCGACATCGTCAACCTGTGGGTGTGGAAATCAGAGGAGCTGGTCAAGCAGGACGAGGAGATCGCCCGCTGCCGGGAGGTCTTCCCCGGCAAGCCGCTCATGATGGGGGCCTACCTGCGCGACTACACCCTCCGCGCTCCGGTACCGATGGATCGCGTGCAGGTGCAGTGGGAGTCGATCGCGCGCAACGTCGAGGCAGGCACGCTGGATGGTTACTCAATCCTCTCCGGCAACCTCATAGACGGTCAACTCGAGCAGGCGATCTGGATACGCGACTTCATCGCCGCCCATTCGAGGGGGTAGCAGGGCCCGTCTCGGTCCGGCCCGGCGCCGGTCAGCGGCGCAGGTGGGATGAGCACGGCGACGTCTCCGTGCTCCTGCTTACCCGCACCCGACCGGCGCGCCAATGCACTCGATCTCCCGCGCGCCCGGTGGCGACTGCGGACCGCATCCGCACGCGTACTGCCCGGCCCCGTAGCCGAGCCGATCCTCAAACTCGTGCCACATGTCCAGCGATTCCGTGCACAGGAACACCGGCACATCGGGGTCGTGCTTGCGAATCTGCTCGAGGTAGAAGCCGTAGACCTCCGCACGCACCTCATGCGGGAACGGCCCCGGCAGCACGCCGGCCATCTCCTCGGCCGACGCGCGCATGGCCTCGAGGACCCCCTGGTCCAGCAGGTCGGGGGCGATGATGCTCTCCAGCTCCGCCGCCGGCATCCACGCCACCATACACAGGCCGATGTTCTCCGGCCTGACCTGGGTAAGCATCTGCTCGACCATCTGCTCGCACTCCTGCCGCCAGTTGACCACCGGCACAATCGGCTTGAGCTTGACCCGTACCGAGTAGCCCGCCTCCTGGCAGACACGCGCCGCGGCGATACGCTCCTGTGTCGTCGCCGAACCCGGCTCGATCACGCGGCTGGTGGTGTCATTGGTGACGCTCCAGAGCGCTATTGTATGCCCCCGGTGCTCCACATCGCGCATCCAGTCGACATTCGCGCTCTTGGTGTGGATCAGGTAATGCTGATCCGGCGTCGAGGCGTAGTACTCCGCCAGTATCTCCGACATCCCATACTCCGGCTCGAAAGCCAGCGTGTCGCTCAGGGATGAGTTGAACATGAAGACCTTCTGCCACGGATTGGCCTCCGACAGCGGGATGACTTCCCGCTCGACGAACTCTTCGACATTGGTGTTGATGACCGCCACCTTGCCCCCACCGCAGTACGCGCAGCCGTGCGGGCAGCCGTAGATGGTGTCGAACTGCACGCGGGAGCGGCACACGCGGTTCGAGTTGGGCTGCTCGTGGTGGACGTTGGATCCGCCGCCGCCAAGCAGTTGGTGGACCAGCGAGGCCGGACTGCCCTCGGGGCAGCGTTCGAGCATTGCGCGCGTATCGGCCGTTCGGCCGACGGCCAGTGTCCCGAAGACCAGCGACGGATCTGTATGCTCGCTGTGGCAACCCTGCCGCAGCCGCGCCGTCTGCCAGCTTTCGGCCTGGATCATCTCGGGGATGTCGTCATCATCGACCCGCTCGACCGACCCCATGTCACGCCCCAGGGCATGGAGCATCCGCTCGATGCGCGCGGCCGATCGTTCATCCTCGAGCGCCCGCTCGAACACGTAGACTGCATCTGGCGCCAACGAGTACATTGCCTGCTCCCTCTCGGCCGCCGAGCGAGACACATCTCATCCCGGCGGTCAACGCTTGTTTCAACCGCGGATGACGCCAATGCCTCGCATGACTGCAGACGGCGAGAAACCGCGAAATGCGCGAAAGGACGCGAAAGGAAACGGTGTGGCATGTGGTCTCTGGTCGTGGTCGTTGCCCCTATTCGCGCCATTCGCGTCATTCGCGGTTCCCGGCCGTCCACCGTATGTCACAAATCGTGTCGCAAACATGTCGCCAAGGTGCCGCCGATGGCCGGGAAATCCCGTACGTCCGAACAGGTCGGGCACCCTTGCCTGCCCCACCTCAGGCCCCCATCCTTCGAACGTCGGGCTACTCTGCATGCGGCACAACTACCCTCACCCGCACCCTCGGGGCCATCGTCGGCTCGTTATCATCTGAGTATGAGAACAGCCTCGCGCCCGATGCCCATAGCGTCAGGTATCGCCCCGCAACCCGATCCGAAACGTCGATGCCCTCCTCCGTCATCCCCGTGCGCTCGACTCTCACAGCTCCATACCACACGGTTCCCTCCTGCTTGAACCGGTACAGGAACACATTCTGCAGCGACACTGCGCCCTCCGGCACCGTCACCGTCTGACTCACGGTCTTCCACTCGGCCGAGAAGCGGTTCACAAGCACGCTCTCGTCCTTCTGCCCTTCGGCGGTGGTGTAGCGCATCACGATGAGGCTCTGCCCCCCGCCTTCGGCCTTCCCGAAGGCGCTAATGGTGAGTTGCTCTCCCGGCCGCACGGCGCCGCCGGCAGCCGAGCGCGAGACCATGTAGCCGTCCGCGAACGCTTTGAAGCCGGTCGGATCATTCGCATCGACACGGGCCTCACCGGCGTCATCACACAGCGGCTCGTAGAACAGCCTCGCGCCCCGCATGGGATCGACTATCAGCCTGCTCGCCGGCTCCAGCGTATCGCGGTACTGGATTGTGTTGAACTCATCACCGATCCGCGGATTGCGGATCGCGACCTTGAGCGGTTCAATCTCTATGGCGGGCGAAAGCTGTGCCGAACTCAACCGGAAGCCGGGCTCGAGCCACTGCGCGCCGAAGCCGCCGATCTCGTGAACCAGGCCGCATGGAATGGCAGCGTCCTCGGAGACGCGGATCGAGGCGGTCGCGGCATCCGTGCATGCACCGCTGACGACGAACGGCTGCTTCAGCTCTCCACTGAAGCCTGCCGGCACTCCCACCCACCAGTCGCAGACGACGCTCTCGCCGGGCGCGAGGTCCCCCACGCCCAGTGTCGCCGGCGGCGACACGGAGCGGTCGATAGTGAAGCCCTCCGGCGGCTGGATGGTCACCTTCACATCCCTGGCAACCGCCTGCTCAGGATCGAGGGAGTATGACTCCTCGCGGGTGTTGCGGACGATCACTCGCGGGTGGATGTACTCCGCGGTCGTGGCCTTCTCGAGCGGCAGGTCCATCTGCAGGCTCAGGTAGGGATGCCGCGCCAGCACCTCCCGCCCCACGCCCTGCTCGGCCAGGTGTCTGCGGATGTGGTACT
>DPJP01000214.1 GCA_003542955.1 Armatimonadota bacterium | reverse complement strand
GCTTCCGAGGCGCAGGAAATGGACATCGCTCGGGCTGCTCATGTCAGGTGTTCTGATGTTAGCGCGTATGGGGCTGCCGGACCCTGCCGCAGTCGGCAATTCGGACTGAGCGAGCAGTGTGATACGACTTGATCCCCTAAAATCCGCGTTGACACGCGCTGTGAGCGGCCCTATACTCAGTGCAACGCGGACGAAGAGGGGGCCTCCCAATGGTGCGGAGTGCAGGCTTCACGCTGATCGAACTGCTCGTCGTGATCGCCATCATTGCCATTCTCGCTGCGATTCTCTTCCCCGTATTCGCCCAGGCACGGGAGAAGGCGAGGAGCATCTCGTGCCTGAGCAACCTGAGCCAACTGGGCAAGGCGTCGTTGATGTACGCGGACGACTATGACGAGATGTACGTGCCGCACTGCCTGCGGAACCTGTCTGACTTCAATCAGGCGCCGACTATCTACTGGTTCGAGCTCATCATGCCGTATGTGAAGAACAGCCAGGTGCTGGCGTGTCCCTCGCACCGGGGGGCCGTCGGCGGGCACAGCTTCGTGGGCAGCTACGGGTACCTCTGCGACGGCTTCACCCTTGACCCGACGAATGTGAACTACGCGGGGCTGCCTTTCGGGGGGATCGGCGCATTCTCGGACCTCTACTACCCGGCTGAACTCATCATGCTGGGGGAATCCGAGAAGGCTACATGTCGCGTGTGCCCGCTCTACCACGACCACGCGATGCCCGCCGCTCCGCCGGTCTGGCCGGTTCAGCCTCGGCACCGGGGTGGCAGCAACTACCTGTTCTACGACGGCCACGCGAAGTGGGCGCGGTACGAACAGACGCTGCAGCCGCGGAACATGTGGAAGAACGCACCTTGAGGGAGATCATGCGCATGCAGGCTTACCGCGCCGTGGGGCTTGTGCTGGTCGTCGGCGGTCTGGGGTTTGTCGCCGGCATGCACTTCGGCGCCGCCCGCCAGGCGGCGGCCCTGGCGGTGGCAGCTGGGCCTGCCGAGGGCTCGTCTGCGTGCTGCACTGTTGGGCCTTCGCCGGCCGGTCCGGCTTCCGCGGCGCCGGCAGTGCCAACCGGCTCCGGTCGGCCATGCCTGGCCGAGTTCGGCTCTGACGAGTGCGATGCCTGCAAGCGGATGCAGGCCGTGCTGGCCGAGGCCGAGCAGCACTTCAGCGGTGTTGTTGACCTGGTGCGTGTGGACACCGACATCCACCCGGCCGAAGCTCAGAGGTGGCGGCTGCGGATGGTCCCCACGCAGATCCTGGTTGACGCGTCGGGCACGGAGCTGTGGCGTCACGAGGGCTATCTGCCCTTCGACGAACTGCGGACAGAGGTGGAACGCCACCGGGACTCCGGGCAGTCGGGGCAGGGGCAGTAGAAGCATGCTGGAGCACTGGGCGGCGCAGCTCTCCGGCCAACTCAGCGACGGAGGGGTTGGCCTGCTGCCGGTGGCTTTCCTCGCCGGGCTGTGCACCTCCCTGAATCCCTGTGCCTATCCGGTGATCGCCGCGGTTGCCGGCTACCTCTGGGGCCAGGGCCGGGCCGGAGGACCGGCGCGGGTGTCGGCTGCCGCCGCGGTGCTCGCGGGCCTGTGCATCGTCTACGTGACGCTCGGCCTGGCGGGGAGCATGCTTGCCCCGCTGCTGGGCCTGTCGATGCGGCACTGGGCCTTCGTCGCAGGGAGTATCCTCGTCCTGGCCGGCGCCTTCACGGCCGATCTGCTGCCGCTGAACTTCGCCGCGGTGTCGCCCCTGGCACGCTACTGGGAGCGGTTGAGGGGTATCCCCGGCGCCTTCACGCTTGGTATCCTGCTGGGCCTGGTGGCCACGCCCTGTGCAACGCCGCCGCTGGTGGCGATCCTGTCGATGGCCACGGCCCGGCAGGCACCCGCCTATGCCGCAACCCTGATGCTGTTCTACGCGCTGGGCCACGCCCTCCCTGCCGTGCTGCTCGGTGTGTGCGCGGGGTCGGTGGCCGGCCTGGAGCGGCTGGCGCCGCACGGGTACCGATTGCGGATCGCGGGCGGGTGGCTCCTGATTGCCGTCGGTTTCTCCGTGCTGTGGCATGCGTGAGGACGGCGTTGGGCGGTGCGTCAGCGGCCATCTCGACCGCCGGTGGTTGAGCCGGCGCGCCGATCGCCCGACTGCGCTACCCAGACGCCGCGGACTCCTACAGCGAGGGCGGCGCAGGCTCCCGCGGGTTCCTCTGAGGCAGTACCCCCACGTGTCGAGGACAACCGGTACCTGCAAGGGCTCCGCTCCCTGCCTGGCGAACTGACCCCATGGCCTGGCGCCGCATGAGCAGGCCTCAGGCGAACCGCCACGCATGACACGGAGATGGGAGCAGCGAGAATGCGAACAGCAGTACTCTGCCTGGTCCTCGCCCTGGTGGCGGGCATCTGCCCGGCCGCCCCGGTTCCACTGCTCAACCCGAGCTTTGAACTGGATGAGAACAACGACGGCATGCCCGACAACTGGCGGCCGTTTGCGGAGGGAGACGGCTTCACTTTCGGTCTGTCAGCGAATGCCTATGACGGCGCGCGATGCGCCCGCATCAGCGGCGCCGCGGAGCACGGCGACCGCGCATGCCTCGGCCAGACGACTGTGGAAGTCGACTACCCGGTCGCATACAAGCTGAGCTTTGCCGTCAAGGGAAAGGGGAAGGCGACAGGCATCCTCCGCCTGCGCTTCAAGCCGCCCGACGGCCCCGACGACGATGAGACCTTCCACTTCAACATCGACGCTCTCGCGGCCGATGCGTGGACTGAGCAGAGCTTCCAGTTTCTGGTTCCGGAGGGAGTAAGGGCCGTCGGCAAGGGCCGGATCGAGCTTCTCCTATACCAACGGGGTGAGGGCGACCTGTTCTATGACAACGTCGCCATCGAGACGCTGGATGCCTACACGCCGCCCGCGGCGCCTGTGGCAGTGGGGCCGGGCAGGCAGCCTACGCTGCTCAACCCCGGCTTCGAGGCCGATGAGGACGGCGATGGACAGCCGGACGGCTGGCGGCCATTCATGTCAGGCGAAGGGTTCGAGATCGCCCTCGCGGATGATGTCTTCCACTCGGGGGCCAGGTCGGTGCGGCTGACGGGGCTGCCGGGACACGCCGAGCGCAGTGCCGTCAACCAGAACACCCCTGAGGTCGAGGTCTCTCCCGGCTATCGGCTGAGCTTCTGGATGCGGGGGACGGGCAGGTCCCACGTCGTGTTCCGCTTCCGCTATACGGATGCTGACGGCGCACCAGTCGAGGAGACCCAGCGCGTCACCCCGACGGATTTCTCCGCGAACGAGTGGAGGAAGCAGGAGTACGAGTTCCGTGCTGCGGAGGGGGTGCTGAAGGCCGGCAAGGCGCGCATCGAGGTCATCCTCTACCAGATGGGGGAGGGGACGCTCTACTACGACGATGTGTTACTGGAAGCGCTGGCGGGGTGGGCCGGCGGCGCGGAGGCGACCGCGACTGCTACCGTCTCACTCACGCCGCTGCCGGTTCTGAGGAACCCGGGCTTCGAGGCCGATGAGAACGGGGACGGTCTGCCCGACGCCTGGAGCAAGGCCATCCACGGCGAGAACTTCGAGGTGGCCCTCAGCGATGAGATGAGCCATGAAGGGGAGCGCTCGATTCGCATCACCGGCCTCCCGGAGCACGGCAGCCGTGCGTGCGTGGTGCAGACCACTCCCCCGACGAAGGCCGCGGCGGCGTTCCGGGTGCGTTTGTTCATCCGCGGCGAGGGTGAGGCGGCTGTGTTGCTGCGCTATCACTGGGTGAACGCGGCCGGTGAGGCCGGCGACTCCGCGGAGACCGTGGTGGTGCAAGGGGTCGATGCGAACGAATGGACTGAGAAGACGCTGGATTTCGGCGCTCCGGCGGAGGTGGTTCAGGCCGGCGCGACGCGGCTGGAGTTGATCCTCTACCAGCGTGGCACTGGCAGCCTGTTCTATGACGATGTGAGCATCGAGCCGCTCGAGACGTGGACGCCACAGGTCGCGGCGTCCACTCGGGCTCTGCAGACGCCCCGTGCACCCGCCGACGGCCGCGAGGTGCTCCAGAACCCCCCTGACTTCACCTGGCCGCCGGAGGCCGGGGCGCAAAGCTACACCATCGCGCTTTCTCCCACGAGGGACTTCTCGGCCGGTGTCGTCACCGTCGAGGGCCTGCAGTACAACTGCTTGAGCTACTCGAAGGTGCTTGGTAGGCAGACCTGGTACTGGCGGTACACGTACGCAGACCCGCAGGGGGCGCAGGCGGAGTGGTCCGAGCCGTGGAGCTTCTCGATTGCCGAGAATGCCACCGAGTTTCCCGTCCCGCCCCCGGATGAGCTGCTGGCGGCGATTCCGGCCGCCCATCCCCGCGTGTACGCCACTGCCGACAGCCTCGAGGGCTTCAGGGCGCGACGATTGACGGGTGCCGCGGCGTGGTGGGAGAGCTTCGAGCGGCGCGCACAGGCGTATGCTGAGGCTGATCTCCCGCAGGAGCCGGGCCCGGAGTTCGACTTCAGCACGCGGACGGGGAGTCTCACCGGTGAAGCGGTTACGAAGATGAATGAGCTGCGCTCACTGGGGGCGCGGGCGTGCGGGCCGCTGTTCGACCTCGGCTTTGCCTACCTGGTCTCGGGTGACGAGAAGTATGGCCGCGCGGCGGTGCGATGGCTCCTGGAGCTGTCCACCTGGAACCCCGAAGGCACGACCGGCTACCGCAACCACGACCAGGTGTTCCGTGACATAGCCTGGCAGAGCGCCTGTGTGTATGACTGGACCTATGACTTGATGACGCCCGAGCAGCGCGCGGTGGCGTTGGATGCAGTGCTCGCGCGCGGGCGCATCCTCTCCCGTGACTTCAAGGAAGACAGCAGGCCCATCTACGAGTACCCATACGACTCCCACGGCTGGACCTCGATGGGGTTTCTGGGCATCATCGCCATTGCGCTGGCGGGGGACGCACCGGAGGCCGATGAGTGGTTCAGGTTCATCGCATCAACCTACACGCCTCTGTACCCGCCGTGGGGTGGGGAGGAGGGTGGCTGGTGCCAGGGCGTCAGCTACTGGAAGTACAGCGTCTACTACGCGGAGACCTACATCAGCGCGCTCAAGTCGGCCACGGGTCTGGATATGCACCAGAAGGCCTTCTGCCGCAACAACGGCTGGTTCAAGCTCTACATGCACCCGCCGTGGTGCGACCGTGCCCATTTCGGCGATGAGAACATCTCCGGCCCTGTTTCGAGCGACTCGCGGAACATGCTGCTGTTGGCCTCCCGGACCGGCAACCCGTACTTCAAGTGGTACTCCGAGCAGGTCTTCGGCGCCGAGGACGGCGGTGCGTTCGGCTACTTCTGGTATGACTTCCCGGGGGCAGGCCGAGCCCCGGCGGACATCGTCCAGAGCCGCCATCAGGCGGACATCGGCTGGGTCGGGATGCACAGCGATCTGNNTCCCGATGACATCATGCTGCTGTTCAAGTCATCCCCGATGGGCTCGTTCAACCACTCGCACGCGGATCAGAACCACTTCGTCATCTACGGCTATGGTGAGCCGCTCGTGATCGACTCCGGATACTATGACTGGTACGGGTCGCCGCATGATGTGAACTGGACGCGGCAGACGAAGGCGCACAACAGCATCCTGGTGAACGGCGAGGGCCAGCCGATCTTCGATATCACGGCCAAAGGGAGCATCACGGACTACTTCGCCGGGCCGGCCGGGGTGTACACGGTGGGCGACGCGGCTCCCGCCTACAAGGGGAAGCTGACCAGGTTCGAGCGGCATGTCAGTTACGTGCGCCCGGACACGTTCCTCATCGTGGATGAGCTTGCCGCCGAGACGCCCTCGACGTTCACCTGGTGTCGCCATGCGCTCGAGCAGATGCAGATAGACGAACGGGAGCGCCGCATCACCATCACACAGGGCGATGCAGCGGCGGACATCTACTTCGCGGCTCCGGGCGAGTTGCGTTTCACGCAGGACGACGAGTTCGGTACCGGCCCACAGGAGCGCTATGCGGGCAAGCCGAGGCAGTGGCATGCGTATGTCGAGACGGCCGAGAAGACGACCAGTCAGCGCTTCGTGACGCTGATCCACGTTCGGCGGGCGGACGAGCCGATCCGGCCCGTGNNGCCGGAGCCGCGCTGGTTGCGGATGGTGATGCACCTGTCGAGGCGGGGGGCCTGCTCTATCGAGGGAAGCAACTGCTCGCACGGCAACTGGCGGATGGCTCCGCGACGCTCTATCTTGGCATCGGCCTGAGACAGCTTGATCTGTCCGCCGCGGGGACGCTCATCCGGTCCGATCAACCGGTTGATGTCGCCCTGTGGCATGAGACGGAGGGGCAACGTCTGCGCGACGCGACGCTTCGTGTCGGCACGACCGCGACGGTCTCACTGGCGTGCGGTGGCGCGGCGCCTGAAGGGCTCTGGGTCGATGGCACTCAGCGTGCAGCCGACGCCTACTCGTACGATGCGAAGACGAGTATGCTGTCGCTCNNGCCGGCGAGCACCGGGTGTCCACCGGTGGGGCGCAGGCCTCCGAGCCTCCCGGCATCACGGTGACCCTGGATGGGGTCGTAGCTGATGCGCGCACTGAGAGCATTCCCCGCTACACCGGCGGCAGCATCGCCCGGTCGGTGTTCGAGTGCGCGGCGGGGCTCTACCGGCTGGTGCTGGACCGTCCGGACGGGACCTCGGTCTCGCTCAACGGCCAGCCGTTGACGGCGCCCTCGGGGCTGCGCTGGTTGCCCGAGCGGAATTCCGTCGAGGCCAGGGGAACTGCTGGTCGCGACGTGAATGTCGGGTTGGAGCGTCTCGATATCGACGAGGAGCCGCGCATATCGACGCCAATCGAGCAACTGCCCGGCGATGCCGTGGTCTTCGAGGCGGAGACGTTCACCGAGTTCGGCAACGGTCAGCCGAGCCGCTACTCGCATCGGACATTCCTCTCCGGTGGCGTCGGCGTCGGTGAGTGGACGGTGCCGGGGATGTGGCTTCAGTGGCCGTTCTCGCTCGGGCGGGCCGGCACGTACAACCTGGTCATCAAGGGCTCGACCGAAGCGGGCTATGCGGACCGCATCATCATGATCGACGGCGAGCCGGTGGGTGGGGCCTTCCTGACGCATCGCTTCGAGCATACGGGTGGATACGGCGCCACCCCCGCGGAGTGGAAGCAGCTGGTGGTGACCGGCACCGATGGCAAGCCCGTTGAGATCGAGCTGGCCGCGGGTGAGCACACGCTGTTCTCAATCTGTATCGCGAACCGGTTGAACATGGATTACTTCGCCCTGGCGCCGGTGGGCGGTCAGTAGGGCGCTGTGCGGCGGACGTACAGCTTCGGCGAGTGCCGAAACACGCGGAGGGCCACAGATGGCAGAGGCAACGTTGCAGCGCGCCGGGCAAGTGGTGGCGGAGGCGAAGAGCGTCACACTCCGGGACTTGAGTTCGGATACGCTGGCCGCGATGCTGAGTGAGGCGCGGGACGGCCAGGCGCGGATTGCCGAGGCCATACAGCAGGAGGGCGACGTGCTCGAGCAGGCCCGGCAAGCCGGGCAGTGGGGACGCATGCAGGAGGCGCGAGACCGCATTCTTCTGCTGCAGGACGAACTCGGCGAGATGGATGATGACATCAGCCGGCTGTCGGACGCCTACGAGCACAACTACCTCGAAGAGCGCGTGCTCGAGCGGCTCGGGGCCCGCTGGAAGGTCACTGCGCTCGAAGGGGCGATTCTCTTCCTGATTGCCGCGGTGCTGGCAATCCTATGGGGCGAGACGGCCCTCCAACTGACCGAGGCGGAGAAGACGATGCTTGCGGTGCTGGATACTATTATCTGCGCGGTCTTCTTGACCGAGTTCTTCTGGCGCATGCGCCTTGCCCAGTCGAAGGCCTGGTACTGGCGCAGGTACTGGATCGACTTCGTCGCCTCCCTGCCACTTGCCGGCGTCCTTCGCATCGGGCGCGTGGCACGTCTGGCGCGGGTGATGCGGGCGACCCGTCTTGCGCGGCTTGCGCGGCTCGCGCGGCTTGCCAGGGCGCTGAGGGCCCTGGCGTTCCTCTCGCGCGGCTTTGACAAGATAGGCGGTCTGTTCCGGCTGCAGGTCTTCAGCCGGCCGCTGCTGCTCACGATCGGCATCCTGTTTATCGGTGGGTGGGCGATAGCGCGGTTCGAGCACGGCCAGCCGGATGCCGAGGGAGCAGTCGACAGCTTCTGGAACGGCATCTGGTGGAGCTTCACAACCGTGATCACAGGCGGCTTCGGTGATATCCACAACCCGTGTTCACTGCCTGCCAGGGTACTGACGGTGCTGCTGGTCATCCTCGGGATTGTGCTCACCGGCGCGCTGACCGCGGGGTTGGCGAACATCCTGCTGGGTGACGAGACTGCGCGCATCGAGCGGAAGCAGGCGGCCATGCAGGGGAGCCTCGAGCAGATCGCCTCGCGCGTGGAGCGGATCGAGGCACGCCTTACGGAGCGGGGGCATACGCGCTAACTTTGGGCATTCGGCGAGGCGTTTGGTCGTTGTGGAGGGGC
>DPJP01000240.1:1412-4380 GCA_003542955.1 Armatimonadota bacterium | reverse complement strand
TGCGGGATGCGGCCCCTCCCCAAGTGCCCGGTCCGATCTCACTCCACCGTGAACACGTACGCCCGGACGGCGAAAGGCTCGAATGTCTCGGTGATGGTGCCATCGACGATCGGCACATCGTGCCAGTTGATCATGTCGCGGGCGGACTCGGGCAGGCCGGGGATGTCCTTCAGAGTGAATGTGATCTCCAGCGGCTCTTTGCGGTTGCTGCAGGCCAGGAGCAGGTAGCTGTTGTCGGGCCGGCGGCGCAGGCAGTGCGAGCAGTCGGGCACTGCGTCGACCTCCGCCTTCACCATCGGCGCGTCTTCCTCACCCGGCAGCAGCTTGATGCGCTCCGGAAACTCCTTGAGGTAGTCGGCGGTGGCGGTGTCGTGGTTGGAGGTCACCTTTTCGTCATGCCACTCGCCCAGGAGCCACGGGATCAGCCGCTTGACCTCCCGCATGCAGGGGTAGATGACGGCCCGGCGGTACTCCATGCTGCAGCGGCCCAGCCGCCATGGGAGCAGCCCCATCGAGCCCTGCGTGATCGGCGCGAAGAAGCAGTAACGTTGCTCGAGCACGGAGGCGGGCCGCGAGCCCTCCAGAATGTCGAATGACCGCGGCATGAAGATGAACGACGTCCGGCCGCTCGCACGGATGGCATCGGCGGCCTTCACGGCATCATAGACGATAGTGTACATCTTCCCGCCCAGATGCGGCTCATCCTTGCCGCAGCCGTAGGTGTTGGGGACATTGACATCATACAGCGGCGCGAGGCCCTCATACGTCGTCCACCAGNNGCAGGCGATGGTGGGCATGACGTAGGAATCAGGGTCGCGCTCCTTGATCGTCTCGTAGGTCCACTTCATCGTCTCGGCGATCCACTCGGAGAGCCCGCGGTCCTTCTTCTCATTCCAGTCCTTGTAGGCCTTGTAGAGGTGGTTCTCGATCTCGTCGAAGGTCCAGTAGCCGAGCGTGTTGGGGTGGTCGGCGGTGACGGAGAGCAACTCCTCCAGGAGCGCCTTCTTCGCCGGCAGCTCCTCCGGGAGCGTAGGGATCGCCTGCTCGCCGTCCTTAGAGAAGAAGTTGATGAGCGGGTAGTAGATCATCGCGGCATCATTGTCCGCGCCCCACTGCGCGAGGCGCTCCAGCTCCTGCCTGCGTTCCTCCGCGGACTGGTTCTCCCTGAAGGCACCGACGATAGCTGCGTTGCCGCCGGCTTCCTTCCACTCGGCGAGGTCCTCGGAGCGCGGCATGTCGAAGGTGCCAAGGACGAAGATCGGCCGGCCCTGGTAGATCAGCGGCGCCATCCGCCCACTGGCCTCGACGGGCTGCTCGGCCACATCGGTGATTGCGGCATCGAGTTCGAAGTCGTCCCAGACGCCCTGGGAGTAGTACTGCCCGAAGCCGAGGTAGCCCTCGTTGTTGCGGCCGCTCTCCGTCTCCCAGAAGTCGATGACCGGCTTCTCATCCACGGAGACCTGGTGATGGAAGCCGGAGAAGGCGACCCGCACGCGATGGACGCTCTCGGGCGTCCGTTCGTCGGCGACATTGCCGACGGCGAGCACCGCACTGCCGTAGCGCAGCAGCACGTCGCGGCTCTTGGACCAGTCGCCGGCGATCTCGACATGGTAGGCATTGGCGCTGTGGGAGGTGACCTCTTTCGCCTCCGGCGCACGGTAGGTGATGACGGCGGTATGGTTGCGGCCCCCCATCAACGACCTGCCGACTGTGACGAACATCACCGCATCCGCAGTCGTGAGGCCTTCGAGGTAGACGGCGGGGGCGTTGTTGTTGCCGGAGCTGTAGCGCACCTGCAGCTCACCGTTAGCGCCGGTAATGAGCCCGGAGATCGGGTTGCCGTCGGCGCCGAGATCGTTCTTCCCCCAGACGGCCTCACCGGTCTCGACCTTGCCGAGGTCTGGTGTCGCGGCGGTGAAACGGTCGAAGCCGTCGGCGGCAAGCAGCCCGCCGGAGCGTATCTCCTGGGCATGAGCGATGGAGAGCAGAAGGGCAAGTGTGCAGAGGCACAGCAGGATGCGTTGCACGTCAATCACCAGCCTTGGGATGGCATTCTGGCGGCAAGCATGGTGATTGTAGCATGCGCTCGGTGGCCGGGCAAATCGCCGGCCCGCGGGGTGTGGACCCTTGACCTGCGCGGGCGGCCAGGATGTCTAGCTCAGTCGTGCTCTGGCATCCGCAAGTCCGCGCTCGCCCATCTCCAGTTGTCTGCGGGCATCGGCTATCTGGGCGTCCACATCGGCCAGGCTCTTGGCCAGCTCGGCGTCAATGCTCCCCACGGCCGCCTCATGCCGCCGGATCGCGTCCGCCCTCTTGGCCTGCTTCTGCGCGAGGGCCAGGGCCCAGGCAAAGATGCGCCATGCGGCGTAGATCGCAAGCACGAGCACGAACGTCCCACCAAAGCCGAGCAGGATCATGGGTCCCCAGTTCCCGGCTGCCTTGCTGAGGAGACCGATAGCAGTGCAGAGCACCTGAAGTCCACAGCCCCACTTGAGCGCAGCGCCGAAACCAGTCACCGGCAGACTGGTATCAGTCGAGAGGCGAAGCTTCGTCGCCTCGAGCTGCTGGTCTCTGGTGCGTGTGGTTGCCGCCTTCTCGGACTCCGCGCCGGATGACAGCCTGTTGCGCCGGCTCTCGAGATCGCCCAGCCGTGCCCGCCGTGCATCCGTTGTCGTCTCGAGCGATACCATGCTTTCAGAGACAACGGCGGCCCTGGCCTCGCGCGCCCGCCGGGTGATCGCCAGGCACCGGAGGTAGTCGGCACCTGCCAGATCGTTGCGGAAAGCCTCGACCTCGCCGCGCGCCTGGTCGAAGCCATCCTGTGGGCCGCACTCGGCGGTGCGCACTGCCTCCGACAGCACGGAAACGGCGTGTTCCCATGCGTCCAACGCGTCGGCAGCGTGCTGCCTGGCTTCACGCGATAGCCTGTCAACGAGTTCGGCGAGCGACCCCGTCATCGCCTGGAAGT
>DPJP01000240.1:0-1383 GCA_003542955.1 Armatimonadota bacterium | reverse complement strand
ACGAATGATCATCGGGGGGGTATGACGTATGGCCTGCTCAAGCAGCTCGAGCGCCCGTGGCTGATGGCCGTTGACCGCCTCGTACCGTGCCCCGTCAAAGATCACCTCGGCATCTGCACTCGACTCCAGCGCCGACTTGATCGTGTCAAGCGCGCCGGAGTGATTGCCCTGCAGGTACTGCATATAGGCGAGGTGGCGCAGGCTCTCGACGTAGAGGATGTTGCCAGTAGGACTGGCCAGACGAGCGGCCCGTGCGAAGGCATCCTCCGCCGCGGCAGGGTCATCGAGCGACTTCCAGCGCAGCCACCCGATCTGGAACCACGCCACGTAGTCCTGCTTGCCGACGGGATTGTCAACAGCTTTGACGAGCAACTCCATCGCGTCGCTGTACCACTCGGCCCGTGTGCTGCCGGTCGAGGCCATGCCGCTCTCAAGTGCGTGATCGGCGTGACGTCGGAGTTCCTGCACCTGTACCTCGAGCGGTCTCAACAGGTCCTCCGAGATTGTTGTCATGGTCTCCTGTTGTTCCAGGAGTTGGCCGGACAGCTGCGCCAACCATCCGTCGAGCATCGCGTGCATGTCGTACAGAGCCTGCTCCGTTTGCTCAGCAGTGGTCTGCAGCCTGTCTATGCCGGCATTGACGGCGGCCATCTCCTCCTGGACGGCAATCAAGCCGTCATTGACGTCATCGAGCCCGAAGCTGATGGCGGACAGGTCCTGATGCATCTGGGCTGCCGATTGAGCCTGCATGTGCAACTGGGCTGCCTGCAGATCGCGCATCTGTGCGGTGTTCCGCGCCACCGAGGCGATGTGGTGATGGTTCTCGATCTCACGCGTCAACCGAGCACTCGGATTGTCGGTTGAGATATCCCATATGACTCTCGAGAGCGGTGCAGACACTGCGCATTTCCCCTCCCCAACCAGGTCTCGTATCTGTGAGCCCGCGCCAAGACGTGCGTGTGGTTCCCCGTTCGGTGCCGGCTTACCTCCGCGCACTGCACCGTCGGGCGCATATCTGAGTGGTAGACCAAGGATGAACGAGTGCGAATATGGTTGCGTGCGTTAGATATTCCAGGAATGCCACCTGTGTTCCGGCCACGGCACCCCTCCGCAGTGTGCGCAGCCAGGCGAACACACAGAAGAGCCCCCGCAGGCGCCTGCGGGGGCCCCGGAGAACTCAGGCAAGGGGCGTCTACCTCAACTCATCCACATTGTCCCTGATTTTGCGGATGGCCCCGAGGATCAGGTCCATCGAGCGGGTATCCTCATCGGCGAAAACGGAGTGGCCCAGCGAGCAGGCCTCCTCCTCGAGTGCACGCTGCGCGACAGGCGTCTGCACGGCGGCGTAGTCCGGTGGCTCGATGCCCTCCGGGTAGCAGACCG
>DPJP01000343.1 GCA_003542955.1 Armatimonadota bacterium | reverse complement strand
CGACCTCGGCCAGCCCCTCCAATGCTCCAAAGCCGCCAGAGTTAGCGCGTATGCCCGGCATACCTCTCGCGTCCCACTCGACCCCGTACCGCGACACTCTCACCGCGTCATTGCTCGTCCCTGATTCCGCTCTGGCAGTGACCGCCAACTTGTGGCATGATGGCGTCATCGCGGCAGCCGAAATGCAGGGGGAGTGCAATCAATGACCGGCAGGGACCGCATGAAGATGACGCTCCGGTTCGAGCAGCCGGACCGCCCGCCCCACTGGGAGAGCATGTTCGAACTCGAGTACGAGGCATTCGGGCTGCGGTTCCCCGATCGCAGAGCATGGGCGACCTGCTCCGCCACGGAGAAACAGCAGATGATCGGGCAGTGCATGGAGGTCTACGCCCGCATCATCGAGCGCTACAAGTGGGACGCCCTGGCCGTCTTCTGGCCCTGGGGCGATCCCGACGGCATCGTGGCGGCGCTGCGTGAGTTCGGCTCTGAGACGATGATCGGCAGCATCGTCGGCGGGGGAATATGGGCCATCGAGTGTATCAATGACTGGACGCAGTTTTCCTCCGACCTCTATGAGCACCCCGAGCGCCTCCACGAGCAGGCCGAGACGATGCTGGCCAACGCCATGCACAAGGTCGACATCGTCGTCGACGCCGGGGCGGAGTTCGTGTTCCTCGCGCACGATGTGGCCTTCAACGCCGGACCCTTCATCTCGCCGGAGCACTTTTCTGAATTGGTGACTCCCTATCTGGCGCGATTGGTGGCCCACACGAAGGACCGCGGCGTCTATGCCATCGTCCACAGCGACGGCATGCTGATGCCCGTGCTCGACCAGATGCTCTCGACCGACCCGCACTGCCTGCACTCGATTGACCCGATGGCCGGGATGGATATCGCCGAGGTCAAGCGCATCACAGCCGGGAAGGTGGCGCTGATGGGCAATGTGCAGTGCAACCTGCTCCAGGATGGCCCCGACGAGGCGATCCGCGATTCGGCGCTCTACTGCCTGGAGCACGCCTCGCCCGGCGGGGGGTACATCTTCTCATCCTCGAACACGGTCTTCCCCGGCATGCCGCTGCGCAACTACGAGTACATGCTGCAGGTATTCTCAGAGTTCAACGAGGGGCGCGCTTGATGACCGCTCACGTCGCGTATACCCCAAAGCAGCGGATGCTCAACGCCTACCGCGGCATCCATAGCGACCGCGCGCCCGTCGCGCCAGAGTTCTGGTACTACTACCCGGCGAAGCTGCTGGGTGTGGATATGATTGAGTTCTCCCGCGAGGTGCCCTTCCACCAGGCGCTGAAGACCACGTTTGAGACCTTCGACTGCGAGGGCTGGGGCGTCACCTCCGCCGGCATCCCGAGCGAGGACGTCGAGGCGAGCGGCTCGGAGCAGTGGACCGATGAGGGCCGATTGCTTGTCCGGGGCACGGTGAGGACTTCATACGGAGAGTTGACCAGCGCCACGTTGTATGACCGCGACGAGCCCGCATGGGCCGTCGAGCGCCCAATCAAGGACCTCGAGCGCGACCTGCCCGCCTTCGAGCACCTGACACTCGCCGATCCAGAGAAGCTCGACCCCGCGACGATGCTCAAAGCACGTGATGAAGTTGGGGAGAGCTACCTCCTGGAGGCATGGCTGGGGGTGCCCTTCTTCGACTACTTCGGAAGCTCGCGCGAGGGCGGCTTCGAGCGGGCGATCTTCGACCTCATCGAGCATGAGCAGCGCCTCGAGGCCCTCCGGCAGCGCCATACCGAGCACCTGTGCCGTCTCGCCCGTGTCCTGTGCGAGCGGACACCGTTCGAGAGCTTCTTCATCGGCTGCTCGTGGAGCAACAACTCACTGCTCGGCCCGCAGCTCTGGCGGAGGTGGGACAAGCCCGGGCTGACAGCCGTAGCGGAGGAGATTCACCGGCATGGGCGTCTGTTGCATGTCCACTTCCACGGCCGCTGCATGGAGACGGTGGCCGACTTCGCCCAGATTCCCTTCGACTGCGTGTGCCCCTTCGAGCGCCCGCCGGGGGGCGATGTCGCCACCATGGACGACCTGCGCGAGTGCGCCCGGCTGCTTGACGGCCGGACCACCTTCAACGGCAACATCCACACGGTGGAGACGCTGATTCGGGGCACGCCGGATGATGTCCGGCGCGAGGTGGGGGAGGTCGTGACTGCGTTCGCCGGTTCGTCGCGGCTGATCATCGGCACGGGTGATCAGGTCGGCCGCGAGACGCCGGAGGAGAACCTGCACGCGATGATCGACGAGGCCAAGCGCCTGACGCGGAGGGGATAGGAGGGGACTGCTGGCCGGGGACTGCCACCTCTCGCGCCCTTCCGTTTTCGGCGGAGCCCATCCGTCCGCATCGCGAGAGGTCGCTGTCCCCGATGCCCTCTGCATGCCGTGAATCGGGGACAGGGACCCATTGCGTTGCACACAGCCGGGTCTGTGCTCGGGCAGTTGGCGCAATGGGTGCCAGTCCCCGGGTCGCTGTCCCCGATGCCCTC
>DPJP01000136.1:50619-64578 GCA_003542955.1 Armatimonadota bacterium | reverse complement strand
ACCCCGGCCGCCCGGTAAGGGCTTCCGAGGCACCGGGAATGGACATCGCTTTCGTTGCCCATATCAGGAGATCTGATGTTGGCGCATACGCCGACGGGCCTTGCCGACGCGCACACCTCCGGAACCGACCGCACTCACTCGACCCGTATCTCGAACTCCTGGCCGGCCTTGCCCTCGAACTGGTTGCTTACCTCGATGCGCACCGGTGCATTGCCTTTGTCGGCCGCGGCGGGCGTTCCAGAAAGCAGGCCGGTCTCAGCGTCGATGGTGAGCCATTGCGGGCCTGTGGCCAGGGCATAGGTGTTGCGCTCGACATCCCAGAACTGGTCGTAGGGCTTCTCGTAGTGATGCTGGACGTCGCCAACGGAAGTCAGGCTCCGTACCTGGTATCGGTACTCTCTACCCGCGGTGGCACCGGTCAGCGGCTCCGAGTAGATGAACGGATGGGGAGCCTCGGCATAGTCGGAAGGCCCGCTCGGGGTCCCGTCCGCGTCGATGGCGACCACGCGGTAGTGGACGCGGTTCATGGCCGGGTGCTCGGCGCCATGGTCGATCACCACAATGGCCATCTCAATTGTTTCCGCCAGGAAGTTGGGCGGCATCTCACCGAGATTGTAGTTCTTGTAGCTCTCCTTCTTGATCGGGAAGCCCTTTTCGTCGCTGCCATAGACCTCGTAGCGGACGGGCCGAGGGCCTCTGGGATTGGGCTCCCATCGCAGCGTGAACGTCTGCCCTGTCTGCTCGAGGCGCACGTTCACCGGCACGCGCGGGCCGACCCAGGTGAAGTGCCACGGCTCGCTCCACTCTCCCCAGATGCCGTACCGGTCGCGGGACCGCACGCGCCAGTAGTAGGTCTCGTCGGGGCTGTAGATGCCCGTATGCGGGACGACCCATGTGCTCGTCGGGATGATCACGTCCAGACCGGGCCGGTACGGGTACTTGAAGTCCTGGCGGCGGCTGACCTGCAGATGGTAGCGGGTGGCGCCCTCGACGGCGGGCCAGGAGTACTCGACGAGACCGGCCGCAACCGCGGCGCCGTCCAAGGGCGCGGTAGGAGCTTCGGGCGGCGGCAGCGGGGTCACCGCATCGCACTCCTGCCACTCGTGGGTGATGCGCAGTTGGCGCGGCCCTTCTGTCGCATCTGTGTAGACGACGCGGTTCTCGCCAAGCCGCAGGCGTGGGAGAGAGACCGGCGCGGCCATCACATCAGTCTCGATATGCAGCGAAGCCAGGTTGGCCCCGTGCGCCGCCGTTGCCGATCCGAGCCCGACCCTCAGGTAGTAGAGGTACTTGGCGGGCTTGTTCTGGACATCCAGGGCCTCATCCAGGGAGATGTCGGCAGTGATGGCGCCCTCGCCCTGGTGTTCCCAGAGCGGCTTCCACGTCTCGCCATCGAATGAGAGCGCGAGCGAGAACCTGTCCGCCGCATCGAGGCCGACGAAGTCTGCACGCACCGCACCTCCGCAGGCGGGGTAGGCAAGCTTCATCTCATAGACGAGAGCCGCGTCGGCGCTGAGCCCGGAGATGGCGCCTCGATCGGCCGTCGCGGTGCCGATATCCGCTGCGTTCAGGGCGTCCGCGCCGATGCGCTCCGGCGTCAACTTCGGCTCGTAGATGAACTTCGAGTTGCCGAAGTAGAGCGGCTTGTGCGCCCACTCGCTGCTCTCCGCGTTGAACTTGCCGATGGTGTCCCAGCGGAACTGTGCACGCTCGCCGGGCCGCAGCGTGTAGGCGATCTCGTGCCCGCGCAGGTCGGGGTAGGCCGCGCCATCATCGGGCCCGAACAGCGCAGCCGGGCCCTCGCTGTCGGTCCACTTGTCGACAACCGGCCCGTAGTTGAGTTCGCGCCGGGCCAGGTGATGGTCTCGCGCGACAGCATCGCCGCTGACGGGCCGCTCGTTCTCATAGTCGAGATAGAAGGCGTCCATGTCGACATCCATGAACTGCAGGCTGCCGTCGATGAACGCCTCGCACTGCACGTGCCCGTGCAGCGCCCGGTTCTGCGAGCCCTTGAAGCCGCTGTGGATGAACAGCGAGCAGCCTGCGTTGCCGGCATCATCACACAGGTTCAGCCCGTACACGTTGAAGAGCTTCACCGGGTCGTGGGGTTCGTTGTTGGCGAACAGCGGCGAGGAATGGTACAGGTTCTGGCGCATGTTCTGCCAGATGAAGTAGACGCGCTCCTGGTCGGTCGTCGCACCGCGGGTGAACTCCTCCAGCAGACTGTCGAAGGTATACCAGTTGCCGCGGTCGTTGGTCACCAGCCGCGGGTTGGCGACCGGCGTGTCTCCGACGTTCTCCAGGGTCAGTTGGATGTTCGGCTGGAAGACCACCTGGTAGTTGCTGCATGCCACCGTGGTGGTGTTCTCCATGTCGAGGGCGCCGCCCATGGCGATGCCGTATTCGTGGGTTGTGGCGGTGATCTGCTCGACATGGCGATGCTCGCTCACCGGGAACCTCGCCAGTCCTCCGAGGCTGCTCTGAGGGTTGGTCGATGCCACCTCGTAGCTGCGGCCGTTGGTGCGCGGGTCTGAGTTGTCGGAGGTCGAGAAGTAGAGCCCCTCACGCGTCCAGTGTGAGAAGCGGCCGCCGCCCTCGTCGCGGATTGCCTGATGAAGCGACTTCCCCGGCCCGAGCGGCTTCCCGTCCTCGAAGACCTGCAACTGCGACTGGCTCCCGGTGGCCTTGTCGCCCTCCTCGCCGAAGTCCATGGTGGCGATGTAGCAGAAACCGTTCTCCTGCCGGATGGAGTTTGCCGGGATAGTGACCCGGAGCAGCTCGTCCGCGACACTCACCCCCAACGCGACGAGGGTGAGACTGAGCACGACGATGACCCGCATGTCAAGCTGTGTCAGCATGGGAACCTCCATCGCTTCCACTTCCACGATGGCCGCGCAGTCTACTGCTTTCCGTTGGCGGCGGCCAGGTAATCGCTGAGCGTACGCATCTGGCGCTGGACAAGCGCCATGTCGATGATGCGGCCTTCTGCCGCGGTCCTCACCCACACGCCTTTTTCGGTCTGCTCGGCGAGGGCCTTGCGCACGGCCTCCTCCATGCTCTCAGCTCGTGCGGTCAGTTGCGCCGGTGTGAGTTCCTTCGGCGCCCGCGCCGCGGCGTACGCCTCGAGCCCCTGCTCGGTGATGGCCTTGTGCGCATCCTCGACCCTCTGCGGGTAGCTCGATGCGTTGAATGAGTAGTGGTCGGGCATGTCGCTGTCGTCGTAGGTGAGCCGGTACGTGGTGCGGTTGTCGCTGGTGAAGTAGAGCGGCTTGTTCGTCTTGAGTTCATAGAAGCGCGCCCAGCGGCCGTTCGGCAACTGCGAGCGCTGGTACCATGCCAGGGCAGGCGGGATCGGCGCGAGGTATTTCGGGTCCTTTGTGTAGACGGCCATCTCGATCAGCGCCGTCATTACACCGGAGGTCTCGCCGCCCGTGACTGATGCCGGCTCGAACATGCGGGCCCAAGCCGGGCGCATGTCCTCGTCGTACTGCTGGGCCCAGATCGGCTGCGGCTCCGGGAGTTGTGAGTTGATGAAGAAGTCCCCGAGCTTGAGCAGCGTCTGCCGGTAGCGCTCATCGCCGTACTGCTCATACGCGGCCATCAGCAGATACATGATGTAGTACATATTCCCGTCGTTGTAGGTGCTGTGGCGGCTGTAGCCCGTTGTCGAGAGCGGATACCACTGCGGGAAGCCGCCGTGGCGGTATTGCGATTTGAGCACCCACTCGAGGCCGGCCATCACCGCCTCACGGATCTGCTGATCCTGGCCATCGAGCGCCTCATCCGTCGCCATCAGCATCCGCAGGCTGGCCTGTGACGTATCGTCATCGTACGTTCCGCGGTTGGCGCCGCTCTTGAGCTTCTGGTCATTGCTGCCGGCGTTGCGGCGGTAGTAGTTGCGCTCCTCGCCCTCGCGCGTGTAGTCAACGACATAGACCCAGCCGCCGCACTCGAGCTGCCCCCAGACAAGTGACCGGGCGTTCGTCACGGCCGCATCCAGGTAGAGCTGCTTGCCCGTCGCCCGCCATGCGCGGAGGAACTCCTGCCCCGTCGAGGGGCTCCCCGGCGGCTGCAGCCAGCTCTGGTGCCGCAGGCAGTGCCCCTCGCCCCACTGGTCGCTGAGGTCCTCGAGGTAGGTCCCCACATAGCCGCCGTTGTAGGCGACCTCATCGACGAGGTACTGCGTGCATTTCTCCAGCGCCGCCTCCGCCCGGGTTACGAGGTCCTGATCGAGTGCCACTGCGCACTGCGCGAAGCAGATCAGCGTACACACCAGAGTCGCGATGGATACCCTCTTCAGCATCCGGTTCACCTCACTTCGCCAGCCGGTCGGCGACTGATGTATTCTGAATGCGAATCGCGTCGATACCACCGTCCATGAACAGATAGGGCACATCCCAGTGAGACGGGGTGTTGCCGAACTCGATCGACGAGAAGCCCACCGCGGCATGCTGCGTCGGGAAGAAGCTCTGCCTGCCGACGCCGTCAACCATCACCCACAGGTGCGTGCGTTGCTCGCCGATCCTCCATGAAACCAGAATGTGGTGCCAGGAGTCGTAGGCAAGCCCGTTGGTGCTCATCTCCGCCCACTCGCGCGTGCCGGGCTTGTCGGGTGGGAAGTAGGGGCCTTCGCTTGATGAGGCAATCAGGCGGAGCTGGCTCTTCGGGTGGCGGCTGAGGTCGAGTTGCAGCCCCGCGTCGTCCTTCGCGCGGCAGTGGAGGAAGTAGTGCCACCCCTGATCCGACCACAACTGCTGCGCGGGCCGCGGCTTCACCCACCACTCGATGGTCCCCTCGGGGCCGATGTCGAACCCGCTCGCATCAACCGCGAACCGCCCGTCGGGCACATCCAGGTACAGCGCCTGCCCGAATTGGCCCTCACCCCAGTGGTAATCGCCCGTGACGCCATTGCACTCGGCATCGAAGTGCTCGATGTAGACCGTGTGCTCGTCGGCGGTCAGCGGCCCCTCGGCCTTCTCCGCAAGTGTGACCGTTAGCGCCAGCCGCGGGAGGTCCTCGATCTTGATCTCGACGCCCCTCTTCATCTCGCCAGGGACCTGGTCGAAGCGCGGGTCGTTGTCCTGGTGCGTGCCCTTGACCACCGCGATGGCATCCACGGTCATCCCGGGCTCCTGGCCGATGATCGAGATGCCGATCTTGCCGGCCTTCTCCGTGGTGAACGGATATGCGAGTGTGCCCCATCTGCCGATGGGGGCGGTACGTCGTGTCTGTCGACCGTCGATCTCGACGAAGAAGCCGTCCTGATCTCCGGCCGGGGCATAGCAGTGGACCAGCAATGTGTAGTCGCCGGGCTGCAGCTCCAGGCCCACCATCGCGACACCGGTCGCGGGGAAGGCCATGCCCGTCACGCCGTCATAGATGACTGGCGAGAGCCGCTCCGTGAAGGGCAGGTTCTCGACCTCGCTCTTGAGGATGACATCGGCCTCGCTGACCTGGCCTGCCTGTGCGCACACGACGCCCACGCGCAGGGCCAGCCCGCACGCCATTATGACATATCCCCATCTCATCGGCTATCGCCTCCATCCCGGCATCTGCCGGATATGGTTGTTGATGGTGTTGCGTCGCAAGATCACCCTGCGTGCATCCCCCGATACTGCTCGACAACGGGCATGTATGTCACATGCACATGCGTCAGGTAGCGCGGGATGTCGACACCGTGCGGGCATGAAGCCCGGCACTCATCTGCGATGTCGCAACTCGCGCACTGCCTGGTCAGCTCGACTTGCTCACCCCAGTTGCCCTGCATCATGGCATCCAGCCCAAAACGCGTGTAGCACAGGTCGGCGATCATCATGCTGTCGACATCGATCCCGTTCGGGCACTTGTGATGCCGGTAGCAGAGTCGGCAGAACATCTTGTCCCGCATCTGGCGCTGGTCCTCGATCACCTGCATCTCGTCCTCATCGAGTTGCCTGAACTCCTCGGCGACCCTCACGTTCGCGTCGACTTCCCACTGCCGCCACATCCCCGCGCAGACGGTAGAAACCTGCTCGTGCTGGAGGACCCACCTCAGCGCGAGGTCGGCATGCTGAGTGAGCACACTCCCGCCCAGCGGCTTCATCACCGTAACGCCCACCCCGTGCTTCTCACAAGCGTCGAGAAGCGTCTCCGCCGGGGCGGTGTTCATGTAGTTGAAGATGACCAGGATGACGTCGAAGACGTCAGTCTCGACAGCTTGCTGCAGCACATCGGCATTGTGCCCCGACAGCCCGATGAAGCGTATCTTGCCCTGGTCGCGGGCCTTGATGAGCCCATCGAGTGCGCCGCCGGGGGCGGTGCGCTGCTGCAGGTCGTCGAACTGGCAGACGCCATGGAGCTTAAAGATGTCGATGTAGTCGGTGTCGAGGATGCGGAGGCTCTCGTCGATGGCCTCCATCATGCGCTCGGCGTCGCGGGAGCCGTCCTTGGAGGCGATGATGGCCTGCTCTCGGCGGCCCTTGACCGCGGGGCCCAGGCGCGTCTGGCAGTCCTTGTAGCCCCTGGCGGCATCGAAGTAGTTGACGCCCTTGTCCATGGCGTACTGGTATAGCGCGATACCGTCTTCATCACTGCACCTGCGGATCGGTATCCCGCCCATGCCCATGATGGAGACTTCCAGCCCCGTCCTGCCGAGCATCCGCTTCTGCATGTTCTCACCGCCGGTGTGATGCTATAGACCAACACGCGCGCTTCCCCACAGGTATATGCCACACAAGTCGTGTGAGTCCTGCGAACGGCCCGGATTATTGCCGGTGCCCGGCGGCTGAGGAGGCTGCGTTTTCACCGGGCTCCAACGCAGTAGAGGTGCTGCTCGCCTCGTATGAGCATCCGTCCCCGCGCGATGGCCGGGGTCGCCTGGCACTTCTCGCCCACCACGCCCTCGCCGATCACGTTGTAGCGGTTGCCGACCTCCAGCACTGCCATGCGCCCCTCCTCGCTCAGGATGTGCAGCCGGTCACCGGCGATGATCGGGGATGCGCTGAATGTACCATCCAGCTGCTGCTCCCAGATCATCTCGCCGGTCCGAGCGTCGAGACAGGTCAGGTACCCATACGTCGACAGCAGGAACACGAACTCGTCGGTGCCGACCGGGCTGCAGATGTCCGGCAGCATCCCGGCGAACGACCAGGCAATCCGGGTATCGGTGACATCGCCACTGCCGCCGGGGCGGATTGCGGTGCATGATGCTCCATCCATCGCCACAACGCTCATCCCGGCTGCCACGGTCGGGGAAGGCGCTATCTCGCCGCTGAGGCACTCGGCCCGCCACAACTCGCGCCCCTCGGCGGGATCGTAGGCGATCACCCACGGGTTCGCGCAGGTGATGATCTCCTCACGCCCATCTGCAGTGACGATGATCGGCGTTGCCCAGGATGTCGGGACATCTCGGTCGGTTTCCCACGCTGTCCGCCCGGTGGCCGCGTCAAACGCCAGCAGCTTCGATCTCGGCGCCTCCCCGGATTCCTGATCGAATTGCACAAGCAGCATGCCATTGTGGACCAGCAGCGATGTCGCATGGCCGTAGAGATTGTCGGGCACGCCGAGGCTCTTAGACCAGACCGGCTTCCCGGCCATGTCCAAACAGCCCACGTCGCCGGTTGCGAAGATCGCGTAGACGCGTTGCCCGTCGGTGACAGGCGTAGATGCGGCATAGCCGGTATCCGCGCTCACCTGCGGGCCTTCGCCGCGTTTCTCTCCCGGCACCGACTGCCGCCAGCGGAGTGCGCCCGATGCAGCGTCGAAGCAGTAGACCTCCCGTGTCTTCTCGTCCGAGCCGGTCAGGAATACAGCATTATTCCACACAACCGGTGAACTCCGGCCCGGCAAAGGTACCGGCGCTTTCCAGACCAGCCCCTTGCCGCCCGGGACGTCCCAACCGGGCTCGACAGGCTTCTCCGCTGTCAGACCCGTGGCGTACGGGCCGCGGAACTGCGCCCACCAGCCCTGTGAGAGGTCAACTGCGCCGGGCGATGTCGAGGGGGCAGTCACCGTTTGCAACTCTGTGGGGGTAGAAGATGGCGGCTCGGGCCTGACCGCGCCGAGATCGGCGATGCAGTAGACCGCGGCGGTCGTGCGGATGTAGATGCAGCCGTCCAGGGGCGCCGCGGAGGCGTAGATACCCTCCGGCAGGTCGTTTCTGGATAGCTCCCGGTAGTCAGGTTCCGCCGCCACCACGGTCGTTGCGCCCCGCGTGTTGCTGAAGTAGATGGCATCGCCGACCGCGACGGGTGATGCATAGTGCTGCCCGCCGATGTTGTGCCGCCATAGCTCCCTGCCTGTGGCAGCATCGAGGCAGTAAGCGCTCCCGGAATCCGACACCGCAAAGAGCATTCCCGCAACCAGCACCGGGGATGAGCACTGCGCACCCGCCCGCACCGNNTCGGGGTCATAGCCGCTGAGGTCCTCGAGCCCCCACACGACGAGGGTGGGGCGTCCGCCAAGGTCGATTATTGAGGGAGTCCTGCAGTTGCCTGCGTCAGGGTGTATCTTCTTCCCGCGATCGACCCTCCATCGCTGCTCTCCGGTAGCTGTGTCGAAGGCGGCCAGGAAGCCGCCCGCGCGCGATTCGGCCAGCACGATGACACTGCCGTTGTGGATGATCGGCGATGATGCAACGCCCTCCCGCGAGTCGAAGGGGAGCGACCTGTCCAGCCACACGACGGCCCCGGTCATATCCGTACAGAGAAGACCGGGGCTGCCGAACCAGGCAACAACGTGTTCGCCGTCGGTGACCGGTGTCGGCGTTGCGGCCGAGTTGTCACGGTGGAACCTCCCCTGTGGCCCCTGCACGCACAGGCGGGTCCAGAGTTCCGACCCGTCGGCTCGGTCGATACACACGATGCCGCGCGCGAACACTGTCTGATTGGGGAGATACAGCACAGAGAACAGGTAGGCGAGGGCCAGCGCGGGCGCCCACAGGTACTGCCGCGGCCCTGAAACAGCTGCCAGGCGTGCGCCGCCACGCAGGCGCACGGCAGCAGCCACGGCCACGATCAGCCCTGCCACCAGCGCGACGGAAACCCACCCCAGGTCCGGCTGAAGGCGCAATTGGCCCGCATGGTAGCCCAGGTACGGCCACCATACCACCGCGTGCTCCACGGCGGCGACGATCGCGACAATAGTCGTGAGCACTCCCGCAAGCACGGCCAACAGGGAGAGCCACGCACTCTCACGGGCTCTTCGGCGCACCGCCAGCAGCACGGCCGTGAGCAGGAGCAATGCAAGCACCATCCACCACCGGACTGCCGGCGTGTGCAGCTCGGCAACACTGACGACGTGGCCGCCGCGACCACGCTGGAGCAGGGCCGCGCCCGCGACCGCCAGGCCCAGGCCCACGATGCACATCCCGGCGAGCCATCGCGTGGCCCGTGCGAAGATGCGCTCCTCGGCGAACGAACGACCGAGCAGCAGCAGCCCCACTATCAGCGGCAGCGCCACGACGCCCCAGACGACGACCGAGCGCGGCGCATCGGGCTGGCTCAGCGCGGCGCCGATGCCCTCGGGCACCGTGACGAGCAGGACGGCGGCAAACGCCAACAGGCTGCCCGCCTGCACGCTCCCCGGTCCCGCCGCCAGGCGCGCACGCACCCAGTCGGCCGCCAGCAGCAGCGTCCCCACAAGCGCCGCCGCCAGCCAGGCTCTCTCGGCCGCCTGCTCGAAGGCGAACAGACTACGCCCGAAGAGCAGTATCAGCGCCGCGAGCCCCAGGAGCACGCCCAGCGAGATCAGGGCGCGATCCCGCCCGGACCAACCCGTGCCCGGGGATTGCACGGAAAGCAAGACTGTGGCGATGCCCATACCCAGGACTGCCGCAAGCCCGAGGAGGACAACGCCGCCGACAAAGGACGCGGCCACCCCGTGGCGTCGGATCTCGGTGGCGGTGGTCACCAGCAGCGCGTCCTCAGTCAGGATCGGTGATGAATGGCCCGCGCCGGGGATGGGGCTGCGCCACGCCACATTGTCCTCCGCCGACCAGTAGACGGGGGCCGACGGGGACTCACTGCGCCCTTCGCGTTCGCCGCCGCGCCATCCGGGCCACGTATCGCTCTGCACACACGTGGCTGCCAGCAGAGCGGCCACGGCCGCCGCGGCCGTCAGGAGAGAAGCAGGCCTGCGCGCACCGCCAAGGTAGAAGTGGGGACGTTGCGTGTTCCCGGCGACTTCGTGTCGTGCTGATCCCATAGCGGGTAGGGTTCGCTCACGGCGCCGATTATCCTGCGGGGAGATCGACTGCTCTCACGCCCGCGGCAGGTCTGAGCACGGAGGCGCGGAATCTATTGGTGGCGCCACTTGCCGCGCGATTCGCGCGGCGGCGGCCAATGCGTCGCGACCAGTCGGGAGAGAGAAGAGGCATCAGGACAATGAGAGTATGCGTAATCGGCGGCACCGGACATGTAGGCAGTTTCCTGAGCGCAATGCTGGCGGAGGCCGGTCACCAGGTGACAGTGGCCTCGAGCGGGCGCACGCCCGTGCCATCCGGCGGCCCATGGCAGTCGATTGACAGCGTGACGATACGCTACGGGGCGGAGGGCTGGCTCGATGTCATCCGCGCGACGAAGCCCGATGCCGTGGTGGATATCCTCCAGGGCAACTCGCCGGGCCTCCATGAGGCCCTCAAAGACACCTGCAGGCAGTTCGTGGTCTGCGGGTCACTGTGGATGCTGGGCCGGCCCCGCGTGGCGCCGACACCGGCGGTGACGCAGGCGCCGTGCCTGTTCGAGGGCTACGCGAGCCGCTACGCACAGATGCTGCAGACCAAAGAGTGCGCGAAGGCCGACGGGATAGCCTTCACGGCGATCATGCCGCCGAATATCTGCGGACCGGGCAAGATCCCGCTCGATGGCCATGGCGGGCGCGACCTGGAGGTCCACAAGGCTCACAGGCGGGGCGAGCGCGTGTTCCTCCCTGCTCCCGGCAGTAACCTCGTCGGGCCGTGTGATGCCGAGGACATTGCGCGCGCGTTCATGCTCTGCCTCGAGAAGCCCGACGCGGCCGCCGACTGCATCTTCAACGTCGGCTCCGCCTACGCGCTGACCGCGGTGCAGTTCGTCGAGACGTACGGCGACATCTACGGCTCGACCATCTCTGTCGAACTGGTCGACTGGAGCCGCTATGAGACGGAGATGTTCCCCGAGATCGGCGCCAACTGGCACTTCCAGGCCAACATGTGCCCCGACATCCGCCCGCTGCAGGAGCGGCTCGGCTACCAGCCGGCCTACACGCCCGAGCAGACGATGGAGCGCGCGGTCAGGTGGATGTTCGACCAGGGGCTGTTCGACGAGTAGCCTGTGTTATCTCCATGGCCGTGAGGAGTTGGTAGCGGTGATGCAAGCGATGCCGCAATGGTCCGGTTGTGCCGTCGCTGCTGTCATCCTGGTGGTTCTGGCCGCGCTGCCCGCTCGTGCGCAGGATGGCCTTGTCGCCCACTGGGCTTTTGATGACGGGAGCGGTCCGGTGGCCGTCGATGCGTCTCCCAGCGCGCTCGACGCGGATGTCATCGGCGCCAGATGGGTCAAAGGCCTATTCGGCACGGCGCTATGGTTCGACGGCCAGACGTCGCACGTGCAGGCGGGGCAGGTGCCCGGTCTGGACGGGTCAGACGAGATGACCATCTCCGCCTGGGTCTACTGGGAGGGCGGCGGCCGCTACCCGAACATCATCACCGGGGGGCAGTGGAGCCCCGGCGGCTTCCTGGTCTTCGTGACCGACCAGAACTGCCAGTTCCGCATGGGGCGGCCGGGGCACCGAGCCGGTGACCCGAATTCGCAGTGGGGGGAGGGCGGAGCATCCTTCATCAGCGGCTTCGAGGCCGGTCGCTGGTATCACCTGGTCGCATCGTTCAAGCGCCCGACCATCGCGACCTACCTCGACGGCAAGCCCGTCACAAAGGGTACATGGGACCACCCCGTGGGCTACTCCGGCGACCTTGTCATCGGCCGATGGAATGCCGGGAGCGCGTGTCATATGGGGCTGATCGACGATGTGCGAATCTACAACCGGGCGCTGGCGCCCGATGAGATAGTGGCTCTTCACCAGGCTACATCCACCGGGCGCGACGCGACCGGCGCGCAGGCCTACGAGCTGCTGCCGGAGCCGGAGGTCAAGCCGATCGCGACCTTCACGACCCGCGACTGCGCGCTCCAGGTTGATGAGCTTGGCCGCGTGATCTCTCTTATCGAGAAGAGCACGGGCCGCGAGTTGCTGCTCGACCCCACGCAGATGGTGGCCGCCCGCGTCAACGGGCAGTCGGCGTCACGGATCCGCTGCCGCATCGACGGCAACAGGCTCACGTTCAGCTTCGGACGCGACGGCGTCAGCGCGGCGGTGCGCGTGGAGGAGAAGCGGGATTACCTGGCCTTCGAGGTCATCGAGGCCGACGAGAGCATCGAGAGCCTGAGCTTCCTCCAGCTTCAACTCAAGCCAATGCCACTGCGCAGTGCGATGTCGGGCGCGGCCCGCGATGACCAGGTAGGCGCCTGCCTGCGCGCTTTGACCATCGATACGCGAGTTCAGGTCGGCGGCGCCTCACCGATGCTCACCGCCACAGCGACCAGGGAGTACGGTATCGTCGGCACCCGCGCGGGGTTGATTGTGTGCGCGATAGACAAGCTCCTGCCGTCGCTGCAGGCACTCGTCAACTCCGAAAACGTACCAAAGTCGAAGCTCGGCGGGCCGTGGGCCAGGCACGCCGAGGAGAACCGGGGTTCGTACCTGTTCTCCGATGTGGGCGAGGCCGATGTCGACGACTGGATTGCCCTCGCCAATCGCGGGGGCTTCACGACCGTGCATTTCAGCTCATGGTGGAAGACGCTCGGGCACTATGAGCCGAGCCCGCGACTGTTCCCGAACGGCATGGCCGGCCTGAAGGCAACCGTTGACCGCATACACGAAGCCGGGCTCAGGGCCGGTATGCACACCCTGACCGGCTGCATCCAGCCCACCGACGAGTGGGTGTCGCCGGTGCCCGACCCGCGGCTGGCCGCGGACGCCACCTACACGCTCATCGAGCCGATGGATGAGACGTCAGACGCCATCTACGTGCTCGAGAAGCCGAAGCGCCATGACACGATCTGGAGCTACGCGGGCGCAGGCAACGTCATCCGCATCGGCAATGAGCTGATCCACTACTCGACCATCTCCTACGAGGAGCCCTACGGCTTTCTCAAGTGCACCCGCGGGGCGTTCGGCACCGCCGTCTCGGCCCATGAGAAGGGCGTCAAGGCCGACCACCTGCTCCAGCGGTATATCGCCTTCTATCCGGACGAGAGGTCGACGCTGGTCGGGGAAGTGGCGGATCGGATTGCGCAGGCCTACAATGAGTGCGGCTTCGACCAGATATACCAGGATGGGGCGGAGGGCATGGGCGGATGGCGCTCCATGGAGGTGATGCGGACGGCCATCTACGAGCGGCTCAAGCGCCCGGCGACGGTCGAGGCTTCCGCCTGGGGGCACTGGAGCTGGTACTTCCACTCCCGCGTCGGCGCCTGGGATCACTCGAAGTGGGGCTTCAGGATCTCCCAGGACCTCCACTGCGCCGATCTGCCCTTCTACCGCGACGCCTCTCTGCTGCAGGCCCAGCTCGGATGGTGGGCGGTGAACGGTCCGGGGCCACAGTACCGCGCGGAGATGCCCGAGGAGATGGAGTACTTCTGCGCCAAGGTCATGGCCAACGATGCCCCCATGTCGCTGCAGGGCATCGGCAGGCTCGGCAAGCCCGCCAACGCGCGGATGCTCGAGTACCTGACCATGACCGGCTGGTACGAGCGTCTCCGGCTTGCGCGCTACTTCAGCGACGCCGTGCTCAATCGGCTGCGCAAGCCCGGAGACGACTACCATCTGCGGCAGGCCGAGGACGGTCGTTGGGAGTTGCTCCCGAGCGAGTTCGCCACCCATGTCGTGACCGGACTCGACGACGGCACCGACGCCTGGCTGACGCAGAACCCTCACGCGGAGCAGCCG
>DPJP01000136.1:48761-50585 GCA_003542955.1 Armatimonadota bacterium | reverse complement strand
CATACATTCGGCACCGGGGAGAGCACGGCCCCGACGGGCGAGCCCACGCTCACCTTCAGCGCGACCAACACCAACGACTCGGCAGAAGGCGCGTGGGCGCGCGCGGTCAGGGACTTCGAGCCCCGCGTCGACATGGGGTCCTGCGAGGCCATTGGTGTCTGGGTTCACGGTGACGGCAGGGGAGAGCTGCTCAACATCCAACTCGAGAACCCGCCCGAATACAGCCACGCGCTCGCCGATCACTATGTGAAGGTCGACTTCACCGGCTGGCGCTACTTCGAGCTGCTGCTGCGCGAGCGCGACCCCGATACCTGGGGCGAGTATACATGGCCCTACAGCGCGGGGCACGCCGTGTTGAGGACGCCGCTTACCCGCAGTCAGGTGAACCGGATGACCATCTATCTCAACAACATCCCGCCGGGTGAAGCCGGCTGCGCCATCAGCCTTGGGCCGATTCATGCGCTGCCGACGGCATCTGCCGTTCTGGACAACATCGAGCTGCGAGTGGCGGAGAGGACCCTCACCGTCCCGCGCCCGATCCCGAGCGGCTCGTTCATCGAGATCGCCCCGGATGGCCGCTGGGAACTGTTCGGCTCCCGCTGCGACCTCATGGAACGCGGCGCTCTGGAAGGGCCGCTGCCGGCCCTGGCCCGCGGCGCCAGTCATGTCGCGCTCACGTCTACCAGCTCGCGCGGGGACCGCGGAAGGGCCGAGGTCACCTTCGTCACGCGCGGCGAGGCCCTCCGCAACACGAGGCCCGCGCGTGAGATCGACCGCGCCTACCTGCGCTATGAGTATGTGATGCCACGCCTGGTGACGGCACTGGACGGTCAGACGAATCGGTTCGAGGTGATCTGCCGGCCGGGCGAGCGCGCGACGCTCGGCGCTGAGATCATCCTCGACAGCACCGGTGGGGGGCTTGCCGCCTACGAATCACCGCAGGCGCTGACGCTGGAGACCTTTGACGACCTGGGCTTCTTTGCCGAGGGTGGTGGCAATGAGTTCGCGAAGTATGTCTATGACGGTCAACACAAGAACATCTCGACCAAGCCCGGTGTCACGCAGGAGTTAACACAGAGCACAGATACCGTCCGCATCGGCGCCGCCAGCGCGCGCTACACCGCGACGAGCACTCTACCGGACCGCACCGGCTGGTCGGCCTCCGGCAGGCGCTTCGCTCAGACACTTGATCTGAGCAGCTACCGGGGCCTGGGTGCCTGGGTGCACGGTGATGGCGGGCTGGCCGTGCTCAAGTTCCAACTCCGGGATACCGCCGGCGGCTGGTGCGACANNNCTCGAAGGTCGAGTATCTGATCATCTACTACAACGCCATCCCGGCGGGGACGACGGTGACGACGTACATCGATGACATCCGTGCCCTGCCCTCGATGGGCGGGGTCAGCAACCCGTCAATCACGGTCGGCAGCGCGAAGGTTACGGTGCAGACGACGCTGTCGGGCGGAGATCGCATCCTGTACAGTGGTGGCAAGAGCTGCACCGTGGTGCGCGGGGTTGACCAGTCGCGTGAGACGGTCACAGTGGATGGTGCGCTCCCGGCGTTGGAGCCCGGTGTCACGCCGGTGGTCTTTGACCTCGAGGGCGCGGGTGAGGACCTGCGCGTGCAGGTGTGCCTGGTGAAGGACTACGGGGGGTAGGGACGGGGACTGCCACCTCTCGCGCCATCCCGCCTCGCCAATGCCTGTCTGTGTCACCGCGACAGGTCGCTGCCCCCAATGCCCTCGACGTAAACGGACTCGGGGACAGGGCCCCATTGCGTTGCGGCGTGCGTGGTTTCTGTCTACGGCAGTTGGCGCAATGGGTGCC
>DPJP01000136.1:38888-48748 GCA_003542955.1 Armatimonadota bacterium | reverse complement strand
TGCCAGTCCCCGGGGACTGCCATCTGTCGCGCCATCCCGCCTCACCAAGGCCTGTCTGTACCAACGCGACAGGTCGCTGTCCCCAATGCCCTCGACATAAACGGACTCGGGGACAGGGACCCATTGCGTTGCGGTGTGCATGGTTTCTGTCTACGGCAGTTGGCGCAATGGGTGCCAGTCCCCGGTGTCCTCACGCAAACCATAGCAGGTACCGCGTCGCAACCTCCTCGTTGACCGCGCCCACAATCCCCCAGATGCCGCCGGCAATCAGGAAGTGCCCGATTGCTAACCCCAGGAACGCCGGGGTCAACTGCCTGAATGCGTGCGCGCCACCCAACCGGAGTACGATCGTTTTGGCCAGCCACGCCATGAACACGGCGAACCAGATTGGCCCGCCGAATGTCCCCGTCAATGCCAGCCCGACGGGGTTCAGGGGAAAGCGCAGGTACTTCGCCCGCAGCCACAGCATCAGCACGGCCAGCGCGAGGCCCACCCCGCGGGCGATGCTCGTGCCCGGCACAAGGGGCTCTCCCGGGTGGACTCTTGACTGCATCCGTGAGTACGATGTCAGCGCCTGCCGCGTACGGTAGCCGCCCTCCGTGCTCCCCCCGTCGAGGGTGTTCCACCCGTAGTTGTACGAGTCGAGCAGGTGGATGGCGTACCCGAGCAGCAGGCCGCCAAGCAGGCCCAGGACGATCGCCCCGAGCAGGTGCGAGCGCGTGATCTGGCTGCGGCGCGCGATATGGAACCCCTCGAGCTGGTTCGCGGCCAGTTGGCCGAACGTCATCCGACCGAGTGTCTGGAAGAGCGCGAAGACGCTCTCGCTGCGTACTGCCGCGTCAGAGAGGTGCCCGTTGGTGGGCTGCAGGTAGAGCACCGTCTCATACAGCTCCTCCCGCGGCATTCCGTAGGTGATCGGCAGCCCGGTCTGTGCGCGGACGCGGGAGTAGGCGAGCGTGCACAGGTAGATCAGCGCAACGTATGAGAGCGCCGTCAGCGGCGCCATTCCCCCGGCAACCATCATGGCCACCAGACACAGGAATCCAATGACCACACCCCAGACGGCCACCGGGGGCGGGATCGAGTGCTCCGATGTGTTGTCATCGGCCCCGCGCCCGACGGCGGCCCGGAGCGCTGCGAGCAGGTGGCGTCGGCCGGCGTAGAGCGTGAACAGGCCCAGCCCGATGTACGCGCCCATCCCCTGCGCGCGATCGTAGGGGAAGCCTGCGCCGGCCGTGTACCCGAACAGCGTGGCGAGGAAGCTCTCAACCCTGAAGACAAGGTAGAGCGACCAGACCGAAAGCAGCACGTCCTTGGGTACCAGGTAGCCCAGGCCGACAATCTCCGGGCGGAACACCAGGTTCAGCGGCCTCAGCGCCGACCACGGCCGCTCGCTCAAGAGCGGGCTCAGATCGAAGTTCTGCCCGACCGCCTTGATGCCGGGCAGGAAGGCATGGGCTATGTTCGACCCGTCGTAGAGCGCTGCTACGGCGAAGCCCAGCCAGAAGAGCCAGGACCTGAGCAGCCAGGGCCGACCGGGCTGCTCCTGCGGGTCGGGCGCGAGGCTCAGCGCCAGTTCCGCCAGTGGGAACGTCAGGTGCTCGTCCTCGGCCCAGGGCGTGCGGAACAGCGACACGAGGCACCCCAGCGAGAGTGAGAGCACCATGAATGCCCCGCCCCAGACGATCAGGATCGGCAGCCAGCCGGCCCAGGGCACCGCGCCGCCGTCGACACCCTCGTAGAAGCCCCGGATCAGCGTATCGTCGTGTGGCATCAGCCAACCGGGGATGGTCTGGCCGAGCACGGCGTAGTCATTGCCGGGGGCGGCAAAGTAGTGCAGGCTCGTCAGCGAGGCGAACAGCTGCCTGACGCCGTTGGCGTCGATGGTCATGTAGGCGCAGGTGAGCAGCAGGTAGACCAGGAGGCCCTCGCGGCGCCAGCGGGGTGTGGCCGTGAGGCGCGTGAATACGACGCCCAATGCGGCCATAAGCACCAGCGCGGCCATGGCCGGCACGGGGGGGGTCCCCTCACCGACGAGAATCGTGAACGCCAGCAGCGATGTCTTCCGAATCCACAGGGCGCCGATGCCCAGGAACACGGACGCCAGCAGCAGCGAACGCGCTGTCAGTCCGGCGCCGGACGCCGCAGGCGCGTCATCCCGCGGGTGCAGGTCGACATTGGGGTTGTGAGCAGTCACCGGTCCCTCCCTGGTCACTTGCGTGACGGCCGACAGCTACCGGTGTGCTTGTTCGCTGTAGTGGGGCGATTCCCTTCGCGCCGCGTGTGCTCTGAGGTGTGCGGGACCAATGGTCGCGTCTACGCGGCCCCCGCTCTACGCCTCCGGCATCTGTTCGCGCTGGTCGGAAGTCCAGCCGCCCGGCTGCTCCAACTCGGCAAACCACGGGCCCGGGACATCGTCAAGGTGCCGCAGCATCCGGTCGAGTTTGAGCTTGAGCAGATGGTCAAACGGTGACCGGTGGATGAAGGTGGTCTCCTCCCAGGATGTCGTCGGTATCAGAGTCGAGGGCGACGTCTGGATCAGTTCGATGAAGGCCCGTACGTTCTCCAACTCATCCTCGATGCGCTCACGGATGCGTCGCACGTGACCGCTGCGCTCCGGGTGCTCGCGGTCCTCAGCCAGGCAGGCGTGGATCGCCTCCTGCACCTCCATCAGGTTCCGGTCGGTGCGGAATACGCGGTAGAAGCACTCGATCCGGTCCCTGACGTCGCGCGAGGTCTCAGATAGCGTCTCGACCGCGTCCAGCCGCTTGATCGCCTGGTGCAGGGCGGGGAGGATGTTCCGGTCGTAGTTGGTCAGTGCTGCGTGGGCGTCGGCATCGGTCACCATGCGCCCCCAGCCCTTGTAGAAGTGGTCCACCCAGGCGGGGTCTGTGTGACCGACTGTGAACTCCAGGTGGCGGTAGTAGCAGGTATCTTCGACTGTCAACAGCGCCTGGTTCGGCACTATCGGCCTGACCATCCGACGCCACAGTGTGCGCCCGGAGACGAAGTTGACCGTCCACGCGTTGACCCTCACCGCGCGCACGGCGGCGTCGCACAGTCGCCAGGCCTCGATGAGCGCCGCCGCTTCGGCGTCGCTGTCTGTCCACGCCGCGGCTCGCTGCCGCACCAGCCCATCGACATCAAGCCCTGAGCCTTCGAACAGGAACGCCCGGATGACCTCATTGGTGATGAAGTGAGGAACGAACACCTCAGACTGGATGCCGCCGCGGAGAACAAGGTCCTCCACGCGTCCGTTCTGACTGATATCGCACAGCATCTCGAAGACCTTCCAGGGAGCGGGAATGCCCAGGATCGGCCCGAGCGGCTTCCACGGGTTACTGAGTTCCTCGACCTGCACCTGCGGCTCCCTGCCACACTCACGGATTGTCTCGATGCGCTCCCAGGCGCCCGGGCGGGTGGTGAAGCTCATCCCGATATCGTCCGGCAGCGCTCTTGCGATGGCGGGCACCTCGTCACCGACGAACCAGGAGCCGCAGATGGTGAGTTGGAGATTGGGATTGACCCTGCGGCCGGCGTCCCGGAGGGCCGTCATCAGGTTCACAACGCCGTCCTCGACAGGGCGCTTGCGGGCCGCGCGGGGACCGTTGGGGCCGGGATAGAGCTTCTGCGCCCACGGGAAGCCGGCGTTGCTGTCCTGCGACCAGATCGAGAACAGCCCCAGGTCCGGCACCGCCTCCATGAGTTGTGTCATCATCTCGGAGTAGTGCTCGAGCACGTGCGGATGGTTCGGATCGGGAGCAAACTCCGCCTCCGCCGAGTAGTCGGAGCAGTCCACGCGCGCCCCGCGCAAGTCCGGGTACTTGTCATACAGCCGCTCCGGCCATACACGCGGCTCAAAGGCGATGAAGGTCGGCATGATGCCCCAGTCGCGGCACAACTCCGCGGTCGCCAGCAGCTTGTCGAGGTTCCGCTGGAGCATGGCGCGCCGGTATGTCCCCCGCGTAAGGTCTGATTCAAAGAACATATCAAGACCAGGCGAGTAGATACACCACCACTGGTACATGTCTTCGTACACGCGGCGCTCGCGCACCTGGATCGGCACCGCATCGGCGAGCAGGTTGATCTCGAGTGCCTCGATGCCCACCCGCGCGGCGTCGGCAACGTGACGGGCCATGTCGAAGCCGTCGGCCAGGCGGGTGAAGCCGGCCGACCAGTCATCGAACTCCATCGTCATCGAGTGGAACGCCGGAGTGCGCAGCATGCGGTATGGTTGGGGCAGCGGCTCGGCCCAGCGCAACCAGTCGGCCAATGAGAGCAGGGCGTGGGCGGCGGCGAATTCTGTCGCACCCGTCACGAGCCAGCCGCCTTCGTCCGTCTGGTAGATGAGGTCCCAGCGTTTGTCGGAGGGCGCGCTCGCCACCATGGCCGCCGCACCGGCGCAGTCCCCGACGAAGTCGGCGGGACCGATGTTGATTGCCGATGCATCCGGGCTGTCGGCGGGCTGCACAGGCAGCTCCAGCTGCCGGGCGGCAGCCTGGGCTGCTGTCAAATACGGTCTACCGGCATCTCGTGGGACGACGATTGAGTTGGTGCCGGCGGCTCGCGCATTCATCAGCGGCTCCTCCATACACGGCGATCGAGGGTTGGCAGTCTCCCTGAGGATACCGCGAACGGAAGAGCCGGTCCATACCGGACGGTCCGATGTTGTAGGACGAGAGTCCGACTGCGCTACAGAGCATCGCGCATGCGCGCGAGGTACTCCGAGGGTGGCAAGCCCATCACCCGCTTGAACACCCGGCTGAAATGCGACGCATCGGCATAGCCCAGGTGGAGGGCGATCTGCTGCCACGACATGCCCGTGTAGCGGGCAAGCTCCACGGCCTTCTCCGTCTGCACGTGACGGTGGAACTCACCCGGTGAAGTGCCGAACTCCTCGCGGAACAGCTCCATGAAGCGCGAGCGACTGAGACAGGCCGCCTTCGCCAACTCGCCGACGGCGAAGCGCTGGGCATACTCCCGCCTGATGAGGTCGCCCACGCGGCGTACGCGGCTCCGCGCGTCGAGGTCTGAGCTTCCCGTGGTGAGTGCGCCGGCCCCGGCGTCCCAGCGCCTCAGCCAGATGACGAACTGCTGCAGCAACGCGTCGATCATGGCCTCGCGTGCCGGGGCGCGGCCGTCATGCTCGAACACCAGGCTCTGCATGAGACGCGCCGCCGTCCCGGCATCGGCCGAGGCCAGGTGCAGCACGATCGGCCTGTCGCCCGGACGGATACCGGCGAGAGCGAAGCGCAGCATGTACGAGTCGGTGCCCGCGGGGACCTCCTGCCGATGCGGGTAACCGGGCGGGATGGCAATGAGGCTCCCCGCGCCGAGGAGATGCTCGGCTTCCCCAACCTCACACCTGACGCGGCCTGCGATGACGTGCTCGACCTGCCAGGCGTCGGCATGCTGGTGGAAGCTGGATGCCGCGGGCTTGATCCGCGGCAACCGGACTGCGAAGAGCAGCTCCCCCGGTGTGGCGGGGCCGTGCGATGACGCTCCGGTTGCCATTGTGTGATCTCCATCCGACTGCCGCCTGTGAAGCGTGCCCACGACCAAAGTGCCCGGGAGGCAATTCGTCCTCCCGGGCACCGCATCCTCCGCGCGACGGCTGCGTCGACCTAGAACGCAACCTCCATCGCTCTGGGGGGACACACCGGGACGCACAGCTCGCATGCGATACACTTGTCGGCGTCAAAGCCAACACGTTGGGTGTCCGCCTGCTTCTGCAGCGCTCCCGTTGGGCACGCCGTCACGCACGCGCCGCACTGCGTGCAGCGGGTGTCATCACGGACGACATCCCGCTCCAGCGGCTGGAGGCGAACTCCCTGGGTCTCGGCCCAGGCCAGAGCCTCCGACAGCCTGTCGGGCGCGCCCTCGAGTCCGAGCACCATCAGGCCTTCGGACTCCGGCGTGATGCTGGCTCGGAGTATGTTGAAGTCCAGCTCGTATGTCTTCGCGATGTAGGACACCACCGGCTGGTCTATGAGGTGGCGGGGGAAGTGGAACACCACGCGTGTGCTTGCCATCTATGGCACCTCCGTCTGGATAGGCCGCTCCCGGAGCGGCTTGAATGTGAGCCCTGAGTCCGCCGACGGCAGCAACTGGGCGGGGCGGCTCACCTCGAACTCACCGGAAGCGATTGCCTGCTTGAGTATCTCGGCGATCTCGCGCGCCTTCGGGTAGCTCGAAAGTGAAGCCGTCGGGACCTCGACACCCTCGACGGTGATCGAGCCCTTCCGCAACTGCTCGTAGGTCACGTGGCCCAACGGGCCCCTCTCACTGTAGGGGTAGCCCCGGCTGTAGTCGACGATTGGGGCGACTATGTCCCTGTCCCGGATGCCCGTGAAGCGCGCGATTTCCTCGTCAAGCACCGGGATTGGGACGCCCAGCCCAAGCATGAGCGAGACACCGTAGCCGTAGTAGCTGACGCCCCTGACCCACTCCGGTCGCATTGCCTTCAGGTCGCCGACAACCGACAGCGTCCCGGCTCCCGCCTGCGGAACCCCCAGCTCGTTGCGCGGTACCGTCGGGTTGTGCTGGGTGCCCTGCCAGAACACGTAGCCCTGCGCTCCGCCCAGGAAGATCCGCGTCCCGATCCCGATCGTGCGGTAGTAGGGATCGTTCAGCAGCGGACTCAACTGGCCGGCGGAGCAGTAGTTCGCATTCCCCAGGCTGGGCTTGAGCACACCCATGTAGGTGTATATGCTCCGCTCCGCGCTCAGGTTGACGGCTACATTGTAGTTCTGGTAGGCGTTCCGCGGGTTGCACAGGAAGCACTCATTGAGGTCCTCGATGTTGATCCAGGTGTCGAGTTCGCGACGCGGGTAGCAGTCGGTGCCGTAGGCCAGTGCCCGGAGCCGCACGTCGCGTCGGGCGACGAGGTCCTCGATCACGTGCCCGCCGCCGTACCTGAACTCGCCAGGGTGCTCGCGATTGAGTGGATCGCTGTCGGGCACCTCAGTCGCCCCGATGTAGAGGTCCACGGCCGCCAGGCCCGCATAGGCCGAGACCTCGTTGAGCCAGGCCTTCTGCGCCTTGAGGCGAGGATTGGCGTGGCCGAAGTTGAGGAACGCCCCGGAAGAGCACATCGGAGCGAAGGTGCCGGTCGTGACGACATCCACATGCTCGGCTGCACTTGCTGCGCCTTCGGCCTCGACGATGTCTGACATCTCCTCGGCTGTCACCACTACAACACTGCCCGCCCTGATCTTCTCGTTTATCTGCTCATAGGTCTTTGCCACTTCTATCGCCTCCGGAGTGCGCCTGCGTGGGATTGCCCGCCGCGGCACACAGATCACTTTGCACACTCTCTCACTGGTACGTGCAGCCCGCTCGTGGCCCGCCGGGTCCGCTCGCGCGTGACCGACGTTCGGGCGGGGCGCCGTCGCGGCGTGGCTGACAGGAGACGCAGTGCCACCTGGGGTCGGTGATGGGGATGGAGCACAGTCTCGCAGCGCGCCGTTCGGCCGCCCGGATTGGCTGGGCCGCCGGCGCGATGGGGCAGAGCCTACCGCGCCGACGGCCGTCGCATGGCCATCTGGCGATGCAGTCTCTGCGATTGCGTGGACTGAGTAGTCCGGGGTCTGGGCGTCATCAGGATCGCCTTCTGGCGGCCGCCCGCGCATTGGGCGCGGACGGCCACCGCTCACGTGCATCTCGGGTCTCTCTCGCTGTGTCCGGCCAATCTACGCCACAGGTGCGGCGTCGCGAACGCGTGTCCGCTCCCGTTCAAGCACTGCCAGGGCCTCCGCCGTCGCCTTCTTGCCTGACTCGAGCATCGCGCCAAACGTCGGGCCCATCCGTGCGAGCCCGTGTGCGGTCGCCACTGCCATGCCGCACACCATCAACCCGGGGAAGACCTGACCCGTATACTCGACGACTGCGTCTTCCGAGGCTGCAACGTCCATGGAGCCGTAGTCGGGCAACTCGACCAGGCCGCGGTCGCGCAACCTCCGCAGTATGCAGGCATCGTGCCCGGTCGCGTCGATCACCAGCTGCGTCTCGAGCGCGATGGGGTCTACACATGTTATCTGGCGCGGCAGGGCATTCACCGGCGTCCAGTTGACGACAACGCCTGCTACGCGGCCGCCCTTGCGCAACACGACATCATCCAGCGTCGTCATGCTGAGTATGCGGAGGCCGGCGTCGCATGCCGCCGCTATGAGCTTCGAGCACGCGTGCGGGCCATCAGCCACATAGAGACCATCAGTGGCCTCGTCGTACGGGATGCCCAGATCGTCAAGGATCAGGTGGGCGGGCGCCCGGACCGTCAGCTTGTTCATGAGGTAGCCGCCGATCCAGAAGCCGCCTCCCAGGTAGTTGTTGCGCTCGATCAACAGCACCTTGCGCCCGGCACGGGCCAGCCCCATGCCGGCCATCAGCCCGCTGGGCCCTCCGCCAACAATGACGACCTCGCTCTCGACATACTCATCCAACTGCTCGGCGAAGCTTCGCAGAATGGCTCGCGTGATGTCCTTCTCGCCGGCCGAGCTGAAGCTCACACTATTGCCCATACCGTAGCCTCCGTTGCCGCTCCTGACAGATACATTGGTCCGCATCGCCACTGGCGCATATTGTCAGGTAATATATAAATCAGCACGGCACCGCTTGTCAATACCAATTCATCAGCGCAGGCGCATCAGGCTCTCATGGATACGCGAGCCAGGGGACGCCGCGCGGGCGACACAGAACCATGATTGCAGTTAAGATTGAGGCAGTGGCAGGGGAGGCTTTCGTCGTGGTGAGGTTGGTCGTCCCGGCGTAGCGAGTGCTATCGGTCCGGCGGGCGTTGGTGAGGCGGAGCCGTGGCGGTGACGGCCGCACGGACCGGCGGCAGGCTGCCGCCTGGCGGGGGGAAGACTGTAACGTGGGTGTGGCGGCAGCGCGCGGCGGTCAGGTGGTCGCGGACCGCCTCCGGCTCAGTGCGCCCTGTGTGGGCGTCGGGCGGAGCATCGTCGGGCCCCGCCGTGATTGTGACGACCACAACTATGAGACCGCCGGGGCGCACGCAACTGACGAGCGCGTCCAGCAACAGGGCGGGGAAATAGTCAGCCGAGCGGGGCAGGACGAACGCGACAACGTCAAACGAGCCGGCAGCGGCCTCGGCCGTCCCCGCTTCGTCGATGCGGAACTCCACGACGTGGAATCCGAGACTCTCCGGCGAGAGCAGCAGGCTCCGTGTCCACTGCCATGACGGGGCGCGGGGGATGCCGGCGGGTCCCCGCTCGGCGTCGTCTGAGATCAGGCCGATGGCCAGGCCCGACGAACTGCTGCCGGTGGTGCCACAGCACAGCCCGCAGCCAACGGCATCACCGCAGCCCTGCGCGCGTGCGGGATCGACACAACGCCCGCGACAGCTCGGCCGCGCGGCTCCCGCTCCGGCGCCGAGGGCGGCGTCGGTCGGGGTGAGGTGGCATTGCGCGCGGCACCCACAGGGCAAGTCGGCTCGACGCGACCCTGTCACGATGGCTCCTCGGGGTGCGCCAGGCGGTATATCTGGCAGGTGCTGCAATCGCTGCGGTCACGGCAGCCCGACCCCGCATCCCAGCAGCGCTTGCCGGGCGAGGACGCCACGGGGCATGCGGCTCGCTTCTCCTCCGGGCAGTCCTTGAGTTGCCAGCAACCTGGAAGTGAAATGAGACGGGCGATGTCGGCCATGTCGTAGCCGTTCTGGCTCATCAGTTGCCGTATGCGCGCGAGCCAGCAGACGTCCCGGAAGCTGTAAAGCCGCTGGTTATTCCGCCTTTGTGGCCGGACCAGCCCCCGCTCCTCGTATATCCTGACCATTCGTGGACAGACGCCCAGGAGGTCGGCGACGGCGCCCACACGCATCACGGGCTTGTCGAGGATTCCCA
>DPJP01000136.1:0-38872 GCA_003542955.1 Armatimonadota bacterium | reverse complement strand
AAGCCACGCATCTCCTCGCCGGACTCTGCCACGCCTTAACTTGCAGATATTCTACAACCGAGAGCGCCACGGGTCAAGCAGCACAGGCCCTGTCGCCGCAACCCGCCTCATTCGGCCCCGAGGCTGTAGGCAATCAGCGTCGGCCCGTCTGCCGCTGCCAGCACCTCCTTGACCCCGTCGCCATCGAGGTCCTGCGCGCAGACGAACCGGACAAGCCCCGGGGCCTGCGCCTGCTTGAGTATCTGGCCCTGCGACGAGAGCACAAACACTTGCCCCTGGTCGTTGCCGGCGAGCACCTCGGGAGGGCCGTCGGCGTCGAGGTCAGAGACCTCCAGCGCCCTGATCCCGTCGCCCAGCCCACGCGTCCACAGAATGGTGCCATCCGCCTTCAGTGCATAGAGCAGGCTGTTGCGCGAACAGGCGAGTATCTCGTGCTTGCCGTCGGCATCAAGGTCGGCCAGGCGAATCGCCCCGACATCGCTGCCGGTGTCAAGTTGCCAGTCGGGATCGGGCGCCCAGATGCCGGGTATTGCATGCAGGAAGTTGGTGAACTGAAGCCCGGGGGCGTACCGGGTCAAGGCGACAGGGCCCTTGAGCGAGCCCGTCACGATCTCTGTGATGGTGTCCCCGTCTATGTCGCCCACCGCCAGCCCGGGGCCCTGTCCCTTCACGCGGAAGAAGTACTCCCCGTTCAGGTGATAGAGGTTCGTCTCCCAGTAGTTGGTGGTGCAGATGATCTCCTGGTCGCCGTCGCCATTGACATCATAGAGCTGAAGATTGTTAGGCCGATGCGCGTAGTTGAGTGTCTCCCACACCTGCTGCCCGTCGGGCCGGAGGCAGTACAGGTGCATGTTTGTGGAGCCGGCGATGATCTCCCTCTTGGCGTCGCCGTCCACGTCGACTGCGGTGATAACCTCGATGGCGCCCGGCTTCTCGCCCCAGTGCTCGTTGGCTGTTGCCGGAGTGGTGGGGGAGGGGATGCGGCCAATCTGCCTGCCACCGGCATCGAGGATGAAGATGTCCTCGCCGGGCCTGGCGCCGGGGAAGGTGCCGGTGCCGACGAGCACCTCCGGGCCATCGGCATCGGTCAGCTCGCCGATCCACAGCGAGCACACCGGGCCCGGCGCCTCGAACTGCCACAGCACGGAGCCGTCAGCCCTGATGCAGCGCAGGAGGGTGTCCTCGGAGCCCAGCAACAGCTCGGGCACGCCGTCGCCGGTCACATCCGCCTGCGACAGCACTCGCGCCTGCTTGCTCTCGCCCTCCGGCGGCGCCACAGCCCACACTTGTGGCATATTCGGCACATCAATGCTCAGGCCCGGCGCCACAGCGGCAGGCACGGTGCTGCGCGCCCAGACCGCCTCGAGCGCACGGGCGGAAGTGGGGAGCAACTCCGTCGGCGGCTGGAAGCGCATGGTATGCCGACCTGCGGGGACCTCGAGGGATATCATGCCGTCCTGCCAGACGACGTCTCGCCGCGCGCGTGTATCTACCCACACCGGCCCGACGTCGGCCGGCAGAGCGACCCGGGATGCGGCGGAGAGCTCGATCGTGGCGCGTCCGCGTGCCAGATCGCAGTCCACCGTCGCCGGAACGTCGCTGGCGAACATCGGCTTGCCACAGGTCAACTCCGTGGCGGCAATGAGGCTGAACGCATCCGGCTCGATTGAGTAGAGCTGGGCCTGAACGCTGATACCGGCATTGGCCTCGATGGAGCGGCTGCCCAACAGGCTGAGTTGCCCATCCGGCGCCCGCACAGCTGCCGAGGTGGCCCCGAGGCTGCGGGCATCGAAGGCTCTGGTATGCGGGGGGCTGGTGCATTGCAGCAGGTTCATGAAGGCCACCGATTGGCCGGGCGAGAGTGATTGCGTGACGGCCTGCTGGTACTGTGGTTTGCCGTGCATTGAGACCCGCTGCGCGATCGCCGCGGTATCGAGGCCCTGGATGCGGCACAGCGTGTCCTTGCCGCTGGTGAAGGTGCGACCCTCGAGTGAGCCCGGTTCGGCGAACAGCTTCCACCAGTTNNACGTACTCCGCGGGCTGCAGGGCCGTGATCTCGTCAATCACCAGGAAGTAGTCGCCTTTTCGCCAGATGATGTTCCGGGACCAGTCGATACCGTTGTACTCGTGCAGCGTGCTGCGGACCGCGCCCACGCGCCGCATGTCGGCCACGAGTTCGAGATCGCACAGGGTCGGAACCACCTCGCTGCCGCCGTGGCCGTCTCGGAACGCGACGAGCATGTTGTGCTCGGCCTGCTGCTTGACCATGTAGCCGCCGGTCGACAGCGCCCACAGGCCCTTGTCGACGTAGCAGATGATCTGGTTGGCGTCCGGGTGGCCGTGGTTGAAGCCCGCCAGGCCGTCCAGGAGCAGGTAGTCGGCCTGTCGGTCAATGCACGAGCGGAACACGACCTTGTCGAAGGCCCGCTCTCTCGGCGGCGCGCCGGGCTCATCCGCCCCGGCCCGGTAGCACCACTCTTCCGCCGGCACCACCGTGATGCCGTAGAGGTCAGTCGGCTCAACCGGGGCTACCTCCGTGCTATAGGCATGGTAGAGATTCCAGTCGAGCCCGGCCCAGTTCAGGAAGTTCAGGTACCACTGGTAGCGGCCGTCGCCGTAGTACCAGGTCGCGATCCGCAGCAGACTGGTCGATACCCCGCCGAGCGTACCTCCGGAATCGCCGAAGCACGTGTTGTATGGGACATTCGAGATAATCGCGTTCATCTGGTACTCGCACTGCCTGGCGAGACTGCCGGTGTCGAAGTAGGTGAAGTCGCCGTTGGTCAGTGCCCACAGGGCGATCTCGACAGCGAAGTTGCTCTGGTAGCCGTTGGCCTCATTAGCGGGTTTCCAGAACTTCGATTGCATCCGGTAGAAGTGCCCCAGTCTTCTCTCTGTCTCGACGGCGTCGGGTTGTCCGGGGCTGTATCGCTGCAGGTAGAGAGCCGCCAGGTTGCCGCCCTGCTCCGCGAAGCCGTAGTGGACGGGTCGGTCGGCGGGGGCTTCGAGTTCATGCAGTCTCGGGTTCAGCTTCAGGCAGCGGGTGAGGAAGGTGCAGATTGCCGTTCGCTCTTCGTCGGTGAAGCACGCAGCCTCCTCGATCTGGTCCCAGATCGGGCCGACGTATGAGATCGGGTAGAGGTTGTTCAGTTGCGTCTCATCTGCCGTCGAGGGCAGTAGCGTTGGGATGGCCGCCTTGCAGGCCTCCAGGTACGCCGGATCTCCGCTGCGATAGTAGTTGAGGCCTTGCTCGACGAGGAGGTCCACGGCGCCAAATGGCGGCTTGGCCGCGCTGATCTTCTCCTCGAGTACCTCCGCCGAGAGCGGCGGCGCCAGCTTTGGCACGCTCATCTGCACCATGTGCCCGAACCGGAGATTGCTCCCAGGGTCGAGATGTTCGATCAGCCGGTCCACGGCCGCGGTTACGCCCTCGAGGTCACTCCCGCCGCAGAAGACTACCCCGATCCCGAGCGCCTCCGGGTCGTGCACGGTGCGCAGTTCTGGAATGCCCGGCCCGGGCTGCGCGGCGTCGGCGGCAACATAGTAGTTGTGGTAGAGCCGAGCCGCGACCCGGTTTGTCATCAGGTTGCCTACCACGACCATGTTTCTGCTGCCAAGCTCCTCGAGCGCCCGTTCGTCGCTGATGACGGGAAGCCGCGCCCCGGTGGCTTCCGCGACGGCGGACTGGATGCGATTCGCCAGTGCCATATACTCGCTATCGGTCGGGACGGCGATGGCTGCCCTTGCCCGCCCACCATCGACCAGTACCACCTCCGGCATCAGCGGGCGGGTGCGCACAACGGTCGGCGCTACTTGCGCGAACGATGCGGCTGCCAGCGTGATTGCGATGATGGCGAGAATGACAGAAGACGCCGTGCGCATGATGTGCCTCCAGGTGTGCCTGAATCCCCGTGCATCTGTTCCTGCCGCGGAGAGAGAGTGCGAAGTGGGGATAGATTCGCGCAAAGCCCTCGAAGGCCTTCTACATGGAGGCCGCCTATGCTCTGCCACGATTCATCCAGCCCATGCGCCCGAGCACAATCATCAGCCCCAATCCCACGAGCGTCATCGCCAGGCCGATGTCGTAGTCCAGCGGCTGGAAGCTCATTTCGACGCGGTGGTGGCCCGCCGGTGCGGGCAGCCACATGAAGTAGCCGGGGGCGGCGGCCTGCACGGGTACTGGAGTCCCGTCCATCGTTGCCATCCACCCGTTCCAGCGGCCCTGCATGATGAACAGGTTGGTGTCGATGGGGCTGTCATACTCGAGCAGCAGACGCCCTGGGCCCAACTCCGTGCACGCAACCGGCGTCAACTCATACGGGCCGCCCGGCGGACCGGGGCGCAGATAGCCCTGCGCGTCGTTTATCACCTGCGAGCAGAGGTAGTAGGGTCCGACGCTGCCGGGGTTTTCGTACAGCTCGGGCAGGCCGGGGTCCGGCCGGACCCATGGATCGCCCAGCGCCTCGGGCGGCATGGTGACCCACCGTACTCCGACAATCTCACAGAACGAGGCCAGGTCGACGCTGTCGCGGGCCTTGGCCGCGGCCTGCGCGTCGGCGAAGAGTGCCGCGCCGGGCAGCACCGCATCCGCGACCTGCGCGCTGGGGACACCGAAGAGCGCCGCGGCGTTGGCAGAGAGACGATTGCGCCAGTCGCCACCGGGTTCGGAGGCCGGGGCCGGGTAGACGGCGCCGGTGGGTTGCAGGCAGAGCACGCGCTCACCCGTGTAACGCGTACGCGAGGCGCACAGGTCGGCCGCGTGCGGGGTTGAAGTCCAGAACGACAGTGGCGCCGTTGGATTGAGCGCGGTCCAGAGCACTCCGAACTGCAGCGCTGTGGCTACAAGCGCCGCGCAGGTGACCAGGTGGCGCCTCTGCCCGACGACGCGCCACGCGGCGACAACGAGCAGCAGGCTCCCCAGGGCCAGTCCGGTCTCGAGAGCGCCGATGCCGTGCGTGCCCGTCAGCACGCCCGCGCCGAGCGTCAATGCGGCCGTGATGACTGCCGCCGATCCCATAGCCGGTCTGCTTTGCTCGCTCTTGGGCCGGCTGCCGTGTGCCTGGACTGCTTCCGCCGCGAGAAGGCCAATCCCGAGGCTCACCAGCACCACCATGCGGGCCGGCACGCGAAGAAACGAAAAGGGAGGAACATGAGCCAGCAGCAGGTAGAGCGGCGTATTGCCCCCGAGCATCAGAAGCACCCCGACCACAATCAGCGCGATGGCGAGTTTGCCGCGGGTCGATCTCCACCCGCCGGACAGCACCGCGGCGAGGGCCAGGAGCACCGCGGCGGTGCCGACGAAGCCCTGGGTCTCCCAATACTGAAGCCCGAGCGCATCGCGCGCCCCCGAATCCGGCACCAGCAGGCGCGGGAAGTCGGACCATGCGAAGCTGCCGGCCGTCACATAGTCGTACTGCCCCTTCGGCATCGGGCGTGGAAACTCGCGCGCGGACCAGAGCATCGGCACAAACTGGATGCCGGCCAGCAGAATCCCACCGGCGGCAACTGCGACGCCTCTTCCCAGTAGCCGCGGCAGTCCACAGATCGGGTGGGCGCCTCCCCGCAGCGTCACCACCACGAGGTAGACAACGGTCATCAACACCCCCGGCCACAGGTAGGGCGGCTGGCCCCCGAGCATCGCCAGCCCGGCGCCCACCGCGCCTCCCAGGACCCACGGCATCGAGCGGTCGCTGCGAGACCACTGCGTCGCCAGCCACAGCGTGAAGAAGCCCAGTGACAGGCCCAGGACCACGTTCAGATGTATCTGGTGGGCGGCCATCGTACCGCCCGCCCCCACGCACACCGCCAGGAGTAGCGAGGGAAGCACTCTGAGACCTACCGCCAGGCCGAACAGGTAGAGCCACACACACGCGGCAAACGTGTGCAGGACCAGCGAGATGCGGTATGCCGTCGCCCAATGAAACAGCCGGTAGATGAGCAGGTTCGGTGGATAGTACATTGCGGTCTCGCCGCTGCCGTGCTGGTAGTAGCCGCACCCGAGATTGTTGTTCCACAGGGGGATACGGCCCTCGCGCAGGCCCAGGGCGTACTGCTGCATCTGTGGGATGGTCTCTTTGGCGACGTCGTCGCGGTACGGCATCCCACCAGCGAAGTACTGCCAGTTGAGCGCGCAGCAGTAGACCAGCAACACCGCGATCGCGGTCAGGTGATGGCTCGGAGGAGTGGGTGAGTTCTCAGGATCGTTGACAATCATCAATGCGGGTACCCCATGTGTGTGCGCGGCAGGTGGCCGCGGACGACGCCTCGAAGTTCACCGCAAGAGACCCGGTTCCCTGCTACGGAGCCGCACCCCGGGGGTGATCAGATGGGCCGTGACGATGCATACGAGCTGCTGACCGAGTACACGAAGAACGCCAATCTCATCAAGCACGCGCTGGCGGTCGAAGCAGCCATGCGGGCGTACGCCCGGCACTTCGGTGAGGACGAACAACTCTGGGCGACCGTCGGCTTGCTGCACGATTTCGACTATGAGCGCTACCCCGACTTGAAGGATCACCCGTTCAAGGGGGCGGAGATCCTCCGCGAGCGCGGCTGGCCGGAGGAGACTGTCGAGGCCGTGCTCGCTCACGCCGAGCATACCGGTGTCGCGCGTGACACGCGCCTGAAGCGGGCGATCTTCGCAGTAGACGAGTTGGCGGGCTTCATCATCGCTACGGCGCTGGTGCGGCCTGACAAGAAGCTGGCCTCCGTCGAGGTCAAATCGGTCAAGAAGAAGATGAAGGACAAAAGCTTCGCCGCTGCGGTGAAACGCGACGAAATCACCGGTGGGGCCGATGAACTCGGCCTGAGTCTGGACGAGCACATTGGCATTGTGCTCGAGGCCATGCAGGGCATCGCCGAGAAGCTGGAACTGTAGGGGCACCGCTTGACGTCTGAACGCTCAGGTGAAGCATGAGTCCGAAGCGCCTGTTTGACGAGCCCGCCGAGGAGCGCTCCCGCGCCCCCGGCCCTCGTGTGCAAATCACCCCACCGCCGCAGCCGGCGGGGCTGTGCGGATTGGCCGTGTGCCTGCAGTCGGCTCTCGGCGACGTCTCATATGCCCGGCTCATGGGGCTGCTCAATACCGCCTTCATGCTCCATGTCGAGCGTGGCTTTCCACTTGCGGGTACCGAGCTTGCGGCGCTTCGGCGGCTGCAGCGCGCGCAACCGGGCGGTGACGATACGCAGCCCTGGTTACTGCCGGGAGATGACGCAACTGATGTCATCGAGACAGAGCTGCTGGCGGGCAGTGCGCCGGTTGCCCGTGAGTGTCCGACCGAGCACGGGGGATGGGTGGTCATCTGCGGGCTGGATACGCAGACGGGGCAGTGGAGCGGCTATCGGCCTGATTCCGGGGGAAGACTGGTCACGGCGCCAGTGCAGTTTGCCGTCCTTGTCAGAACGAGCAGCCACCTTGGGCTTCGCTCCGATGCCCACGGCTGCACCGAGGCCATGGCTCGGGCCGCCGATCTGCCGGGCTCCGATGCCGACCCCACGTCCGCATATGAGCGCTGGGCCGACCTCATGCTGAGCGGGAGTCCATTCGACGAAGGGCCACCCGGCGATGAGGCAATCGCCCGGCATGAGTTGCTCGTGCGTACGCTGCTCGATGCCAGGCAGGCCGCCGTCGAGTTCTGCGAACAGGTCGGGCTCGAGGTGGATGAGCAGCGTGCGGAGCTGCTCACAGAGGTCGCCGACCTCTACATGCAGGTCGGGGATGCTATCGAGGCCCGCCAGCCCGCTATCTTCGACCCGCTCGCGGGCCCGGCGCTCCGGCAGCCCGAGGTCCGTGCCGAGTGGGCTGAGATCCTCCTCGAGTGCGCACGAATCGAGCGGGAGGCGCTCGAACTGATGGGGCGTGCAGGCACCACGAACTGAAGGAGACCCACAATGAGGCGCAAGCTTATCGTCGCCCTGATCGCGGCTGCTCTTCTCATCACGGTCCTTGCCGTCTCGCTCGCCCAGCAGGCGCCGAAACCGGAGTGCCAGACCGTCATGGTGCCGATGCGCGACGGCGTCAGGCTGGCGGCCGCTGTATACCTGCCCCCGGGCGTGAGCGGCCCCGTCGGCGCGGTGCTCACCCGGACGCCCTACGGCAAGGGCGGTTTCACCGGCGATGCGGCCGCGGTCAACCGCGCAGGCTACGCCTTCGTGGCGCAGGACATGCGCGGCCGGTATGCCTCCGAGGGGGAAGACACCCTGTTTCTCACCGACGCCGGCGGCGAACTGCAGGATGGCTATGACACTATCGAGTGGATCGCCGCGCAAGACTGGTGCAACGGCAACGTCGGAACCCGTGGCGGCTCGGCGATGGGGATCACGCAGTATATGGCGCTTTGCTCCGCGCCCCCACACCTGCGCTGCGCTCACGTCAGCGTCGCGGCGCCGAGCATCTACCACTATGCCGGCTACTACGGCGGCGTCTTCCGCCAGGCAATGGTGACAGGCTGGCTCACGGGCCATCGTTTCCGGCCGGAGAACCTGCAGCTGGTGCTCGACAACCCCTCCTATAACGACATGTGGCGCATCGTCGACCTGAGCAACTACGCCGACAGGGTGACGGTGCCCGTCATCCACCGCGGCGGCTGGTTCGACTGCTTCGGGGGCGGAACCGTCTACGCGTACCGGCTGCTGCAGGAGCATGGGGGAGACGGCGCCCGCGGCAACCAGTTCCTGATCATGGGGCCCACGACCCATGGTCGGTCAAATGTCGAGGCGCTTGCATTCCCCAATGAGGACAAGCCGCCGTTCACCGCCGAGGCGGACTTCTACCACTGGAATCTGCGTGGCGCCGATGTTGACACCAATGCGCTTCCGCGCGTCTACTACTACGTTATGGGCGCGGTGGGGGAGGATGGAGCGCCGGGCAACGTGTGGCGCACCGCCGCCGACTGGCCTCCCGCGTACAACGCGACCAGGCTCTATCTCGGCGCCGACGGCACGGCAGCGACGACGGTACCCGCGCAGGGCGCCCTGTCGTATGAGTATGATCCGCGCAACCCGGTGCCGACGGTCGGGGGCGCGAACCTGCTGCTCGCCAGAGGCTCGATGGACCAGCGCAGGGCCGAGGAGCGCTCCGACGTGCTCATCTTCAACACCCCCGTGCTTGCTGGGCCTGTCGAGATCACGGGGCCGCTCTCAGCCGTGCTGTACGTGTCTTCCGACTGCCCCGACACGGACTTCACCGTCAAGTTGACCGACGTCTACCCCGACGGCCGATCCATGCTGATTGCCGACGGTATCCGGCGTGCCAGATATCGGAACTCCTTCGAGACGCCGGAGTTCATGGAGCCCGGGGAGGTGTGCCGGGTCGAGGTTGATGTCTGGAACACGAGCATCATCCTCAATGCCGGTCACAGACTGAGAGTAGCAGTATCATCGAGCAACGCGCCGCGCTTTTCGGCAAATCCGAACACGGGGGGGCCTGACGACAGCGGTGACCAGAAACGGGTCGCCAACAACACGATCCATCTCGGCGGTGAGCATGCCTCACACGTTCTGCTGCCGGTTGTCGAGGGCGATCTGTAGGACGCGTGCCAGACGTATTGCAGCGGGCGCACGCGACGATATCTCGGCAGGATGATTCCTCCCCCTCACCGAACAAAGGAGACAGTGACTGCGTCTCCAGTGGCGCGCGAAGGGTACTGCCCACCGATGGGTGGCCTGTGCTGGGGCCGGCGAGACGTCTCTACTCAAAGAGACGTTTGAACTGCGTAGCCCATGTCAGCCACTCTCGAGTGCCCGGCAACGGGCCATCTGGGCTCCGACAGCGCACCAACAGTGAATCAGAAGACGCCTGACAGGTAGTACCCCGGAGGGAGAGACCCGATGATCGATCAGAGAATGGCAGACAGCATCAACGACCAGATCAACGCAGAGATGTTCTCCGCGTATCTGTATCAGTCGATGGCCGCATGGTTCGCAGACCAGAACTTCAACGGCATGGCGACCTGGATGACAGCTCAGGCTCAGGAAGAGATGATCCATGCCATGAAGTTCTACAACTACCTCATCGAGCGTGGCGGCACTGTGCTCCTCAAGCAGATCGACAGCCCGCCGACGGAGTGGGCATCCCCACTGGCCGCCTTCGAGGCCGCTCTGGACCATGAGCGCTACATCACTGAGCGCATCAACAAGATGATGGACCTCGCCATCGATATCCGCGACCATGCGGCCAAGGGCCTGCTGCAGTGGTATGTTGACGAGCAGGTCGAGGAGGAGGCCAACGCAACCGACAACGTCGAGAAGCTGCGAATGGTGGGCGACGCGGGCAATGCGAAGTACATGCTGGACAAGGAGTTTGGCACGCGACCGGTGCTGTTCACTATACCCGTGAGCGCCGCCGACTAGATACTCGACCGCCTGAATGGTCACGACGCACTACAGGCACCACAAGGACGGACGCCGTCATCATTGCGGCATCCGCCCACTGACGTAATACACCACCATGCAATACCAGGGAGGAGAAGTACGAATGTGTGAGACAGACGACAATTGCGCAACAAGCATGCCGCTCATCGGCGATCCGGCCCCGTCATTCACCGCCAAGACCACCCAGGGCATGATCAACTTCCCGGAGGACTACAAGGGAAGCTGGGTAATCCTCTTCTCGCACCCGGCGGACTTCACACCGGTGTGCACTACCGAGTTCATGACCTTCGCGAGCATGCAGGGCGAGTTCGAGGCGCTCAACTGCAAGCTCATCGGCCTCTCCATCGACTCGATCTATGCCCATATCGCCTGGCTGCGAACGATCAAGGAGAAGATCGAGTACAAGGGCATGAAGGATGTCGAGGTTAACTTCCCGGTCATCGAGGACCTGACGATGAACGTCGCGAAGGCCTTCGGCATGCTGCAGCCCTCCGCCAGCACCACGCAGGCCGTCCGCGCGGTCTTCATCATCGACCCCGAGGGCATCGTGCGGGCCATCCTCTACTACCCGCTGTCGAATGGCCGCAACATGCAGGAGGTCAAGCGCCTGCTCATCGCCATGCAGCACAGTGACGAGTACGGCATCGCTACTCCGGCGAACTGGGAGATCGGCGACGACGTCATCGTGCCGCCGCCGGGCTCGTGCGGCCTCGCCAAGGAGCGCTTCGAGGGGCAGGGCGACGACTACTACTGCCTCGACTGGTTCCTGTGCTTCAAGAAGTGCGCTCACGGCTGCAAGTAGCCGACGCACGCCACTGATTCTCAGGAGGGAGGACTATTGTGCAAAAGTACCAGTGTATGGCGTGTGAGTACATCTACGATCCGGCCGAGGGCGATCCAGATGCGGGCGTCGAGCCCGGGACTGCCTTCGAGGACCTGCCCGACGACTGGGAGTGCCCCGATTGTGGCGTCGGCAAGGACATGTTCGAGCCGATCGAGGAGTAGCCACAGCCGAGCAACCTGACTGCAGACATGACGCCCCCCGAGATTGTCTCCGGGGGGCGTCTGACGTCCGGCGGGAGGCGTTGCCGTCCATCCGCGCAATCGGCGCTATCCGCGGTTCCTGGCCGTCTGTCGTTCATTTTCGCGTCTTNNCAAGCCGGTCCCCCGTTCCCGCTGGACCTCGGGCCCCCGCGCGTGTATGATGCTCTCCTGTGACTGAACAGACAGCCGTCTGCCAACTCCGCACACTTCTCCTGGACTGGTTCGATGCGCACAAGCGCGACCTGCCCTGGCGGCATACCGATGACCCGTACCGCATCTGGGTCTCCGAGATCATGCTCCAGCAGACACAGGTCGACCGTGTCATCACCTACTATGACCGCTTCCTGAATGCGTTTCCCACGGTCCAGACCCTCGCGGAGGCGCCGCTCGAGGCCGTTCTGAAGCTGTGGGAGGGCCTCGGCTATTACTCCCGCGCGCGCAACCTCCACAGGGCCGCCGGGATCATCCTCAACGAGCATGGTGGGCGCTTCCCGCGTACTATGGATGAGGCGCGGGCACTGCCGGGTGTCGGAGCGTATGCCGCGGGGGCCATTCTCAGCATCGCCTGCGGCGAGCGCGTTCCTGCTATCGACGCGAACGTGAAACGTGTTCTGGCGCGGCTCTTCTGCATCGAGGGCGACCCGGAACGCGGCCAGGCAAGAGCACGGATCGCCCGGCTTGCCACCGATGCCGTGCCGGAGGACCGCCCGGGTGAGTTCAACCAGGCGCTCATGGAGCTGGGGGCCCTCATCTGCGTGGCCCGCACCCCCGGCTGCCTGCTCTGTCCGGTTGCGGAGGTCTGTCTGGCGAGGCAGCAGGGCATCCAGGCGCGGATTCCCCCGCCCAGGCGAAGCGTGACCATCTACCAGCAGGCGATTGCGGCTCTCGTCGAGCGGGACGGCAAGTACCTGCTCGCGCGCAGACCGTCGAAAGGCGTCTGGGGAGGCCTCTGGGAGTTCCCCAACCGTGTGACGGAGAGCATCCCCGATCACAGATCGGCGCTGAAGGAGCTGCTTTGCAGGGACTTCGGGCTCGAAGTGCGCGTCGTCGAAATGCTTACGCGCCTGAGGTATGGTATCATGGATCGGCAGGTGGAGTTGTCGGCCTACGTCTGCGTCTACCAGGCGGGGGAGGCTGCCGCCACCAATCACACGCAGGTGCGCTGGCTGTCGCCCGCGGAGCTCTCCGAGCCCGCCATGCCGTCTCCGCACCGCGCCGTCGCAGAGATTCTCAGTGAGACACTCAGGCGCCTTTAGCGTCCGTACCCGCCAGGCAGGGGACACAATGCATCTGACCAGCATCAGGCTTCACCCGGAGAAGTACCCCACAACCGAGCAATACCCGTTCAGCCTTGCGTTGTTCCAGCAGACCGTCGAGATTCCCCTGACCACACCGGTGACGTTACTGGTGGGGGAGAACGGGACGGGCAAGTCGACGCTACTGGAGGCGCTTGCGCGCAAGTGCGGCATCCACATCTGGCAGGACGGCTCCGGCCGCAGCCGCCACAGGCCCAATCCCTACGAGCAGTACCTGCACCACTTCATGTCCATCGAGTGGACCAACGGTCGAGTGCCGGGCTCCTTCTTCGGCTCCGACATCTTCCAGGACTTCGTCGCCGCGCTCGAGGAGTGGGCCGTTGCCGATCCGGGGCAGCTCAAGTACTTCGGCGGCGAGTCGCTGCAGAGCAAGTCCCACGGCCAGTCGCTGATGGCATACTTCACGTCCCGCTACCAGATCGAGGGGCTCTACCTGCTCGACGAGCCGGAGACGGCGCTCTCACCGGGCACCCAGCTGCAGTTGCTCAAGCTGATCCACCAGACCAGTAAGGCCGGCCACGCGCAGTTCATCATGGCCACCCACTCGCCGATTCTGCTGGCCTGCCCCGGCGCGAGCATCTACAGCTTCGATCACTCGCCCGTCAGCTCGATCCCATGCGAAAAGACCGAGCACTACCGCGTATACAGGGAGTTCATGGCCGATCCGGAGAGATTCCTGGCGGAGCTGGACGGGTAGGTCGGCGACTCACACGGTGACATCCGGGCGCACGCAGCACTACCGATAACGAGGTCTTTCCAATGGCAATCAGGGCAATCTCTGTTCTACTCATCACACTGATGGTGGTCTCCATGACTCCGGCACAGGAAGGTGTGGCCTCCGCGCCACTGACGGGAACGTGGGAGTTGGTCACCGCGGAAGCGGCATTCTCGCCGCGGGACACCGCGGAGGACTTTGTCCTCAACGAGAGGATGTGGCTCTCGAACGGCTACTACCACGGCAATGTGCTCCATCGCGATCTGTACCGCACTGCCGACGGCGTCACCTGGGAGCAGGTCAGTGACGCCACTCCATACGATGGCTATGCGGAGATGGCCGTCTACGACGGCAAGGTGTGGGCGGTCAAGGGGAGCGTCTGGAACTCGACCGACGGTGAGAACTGGACGCAGGTGCTGGCGAAGACGCCGTTCGGCACCCTCGGCTATGGCGAGCTGGTCGTCCACGATGGGAAGATGTGGCAGCTCGGCAGCAAGAATGAGGTCTGGAACACCACCGATGGCGTCGAATGGACGTGTGTGAACCCGGGTGCCCCGTATGGCAACCGCTTCGCCACCGCGGTCACCGTGTTCAACGGCAAGCTGTGGGTGATGGGGGGGAGCATGGGCGTGCCGAACGATCCGCCCGAGCAGGGCTACAAGAACTCCACCACCTTCAACGATGTGTGGAGCTCCGCCGACGGCGTCACCTGGGAGCGCGTGCTCGAGCAGGCCCCGTGGGTCCCGCGCCAGTGGTTCATCTCGCAGGTCTACGCCGGGAAGATGTGGATCATCGGCGGCTTCGACAACCGCAACAACAAGAACCTCGGCGATGTGTGGTACACCGAGGACGGTGTCACCTGGCAGGAGTTCAAGTCCGACCCCGTCTTCTCGCCGCGCCATGAGCCGACATGCTACGTCTNNGGCGGCAGCCTGTGGGTCGTCGCCGGGAACGAGTGGCCGGTGAAAAACGACGTCTGGCGGCTGACGCTGCCCACGCTTGCCGAGTAGCGCACAGCCTCAGCGGCCAACGGTGCGACATTCAGGGCGTTGCCTGCGAACAGGCAACGCCCATTCGCCCGTCTGGATCAGCCGCCTGTCGCGATGCCCTCGATGTTGAGCGCATCGAGGTAGATTGGGCCGTGGTAGCCCTCTCCGGAGGCCTCGCTGTTGAGACCGGCCTTCAGGCCCACCAGCGCAACGGCTGTTGGGTCAAACTCGGGCGAGATGTAGCCACCGGTCGGCTGCTGATCGCTCACCGTCAGTTCGAGCCTCTGCCAGNNCATGTGCCGTACAGCGCTCCGTCGCCGCCATTTTTGACCAGTATCTGGAGCCCTGACGGCGCCGAGACGGACCCTCCTGAGCCGGGGGGGCAGAACACATGGCAGGCGATCCGCCTCCCGGTCAGGTCGAAGGCCTGGCCCGGCTCCCCGAAGCCGAGGTAGCGCAGGTCCACATACGCTTCGCCCTGGCGTTGGCCGCTCGGCTGCAGGTCGCACATCAGCCGGAGTGCGCCGCTCCCTGCCTGATGCGTGTCGCGCGTCGGCCTCAGGTCTTCCACCCCCCGGCTGCCTTCATACGTCTGACGCACCCAGCGCAGACAGCCACGCTCGAAGCCGAACAGCGAGGTGTCGGTTCCGTCCGGCGCGAGCAGGCTCCCGAAGGTGAAGTACGAGGCCATGGTGTCTTGCGCCGGCTTGTCCTGCGGCGTCAGAGCGATGGCCTGCGCCGCCGGGTGCGCGGCGTTGGGCTCCCAATCCCAGAAGAAGATGCCTGTCTGCCAGGGCTCGGCCGTCAACACCTCGAGAACTGCAGCATAGGCGTTCTGCTGGCAGCACTCGTTGTAGGTGCCCACCAGGTGGGACGGGTCGCTGGGGTTCTGCACGCACCCATCGGCGGCGTAGTAACCGATTTCGGTGAACAGCACCGGCCGCCCGTGTCCGGCCTGCCATGTTCGCAGGGCATCGATTGAGGCGGCCCACCGACTGCGCAGTTCGGCGCGGGTGGGGCAGGAGCCCGGGGGCAGGCTGAAATAGGCATCCACCCCCGCGCAGTCCAGCACGTCCCAGAACGTGACCTGCGCGTACTCGTCGTGGTTGGCCGCGTAGCAGGTGCTGCCGGGATACACCGGCTTGACGACGCCATTGACCAGCCCACGCCAGAATGCGTCGTGCTCAGGCCCCGTCAGGCCCTTCAACTCCGTGCCCACACAGAGGAGTTCGACGCCGTTGGCAGCCGCGAACTCGGCATAATGGCGCAGGAACTCCGCGTAGGAGGCCTGCCAGCCCGGCACGTCAATCGGGCGGATATCCGTCCGGGATTGGGCGCTGTTGACGGGGTCCACGTGCGGCTTGAGCATCACCTTCATGCCGAGAGCGTGCGCGCGCGAGATCGCAGCCACAAGTGACTCGTCAGTGGGCGTCCTCGATGCATCGGGATACACGTCGGATGCCGTCAGGCCGTCTATGTACCACGTCACAACAAGGGCGATGCAGTTTGCGCCGGCCGCCCGCGCGTCCGCGAGCGCGCTCTCGGAGGTCAGCGATGCGTAGAGAGCATGATCCCAGCAGGCGTAGTTGACGCCCACCAGGTCTTCAGTCGGCACGGAGGCCGGAGGAGGTATTGGCCAGGGGTCCAGGCCGACCACGCAGCGCAGGATGCTGATCGCGTCACCGATGTCTCTGTTGCCGGACTGATTGCAGTCCCACCTCCAGAAGTCCGTGGGCGTCGGGACATCCAGGCCCACCAGCACGCGTAGTATCTTTATCGCCGACCCGACTTCAGCCTCGCCCGTCCCGACCAGATCGCCCACGAACCCCACGGCGAGTTCGCTGCGTACTGCGCCCGCCTGCGAGCCGCCGTCTTCCGCCGGCCAGATCGTCGGACCGGAGGTCGAGACCTGACCATCGTTGCGGGCTGAGACGACTGTGGACGTCTCGCCGCCGTCGCTCCCGCACCCGGACAATGCGGGGCAGAGCACCACCGCAAGGACGGCCAGGCCGAGGACACGGCTCTCGGCCCCTCGAGCAACTACCATACGAACCACCTTCTCGAATCGGTGCCTCCGTTGCCTGTTGGAGGTCTGTTGCCTCTGGCCCGACTTGGCCTCGGCGGCTCCGCGCTCCCCTGGTGTCAAACGGCACCGAGCAGCGTACGCCGGCGCGCCCGCTATCGCCTCACTGGAAGTCCGGGTGCACGTAGTCGGGGTAGACGCATGGGCCGCCGCCCTGCGCCTGACACGGGGTCACCGTGCCGGACGGCCAGGCGACTGTGCCGACCTTCCACAGGTCGTGTTCAACCAGCTCCGTGGCCGCCGTCTCGTACGCCAGAGCGCCGTCGACGTAGACGCGCACCGTCGCCTGCGACGGTCCGTAGCCGCGGGCGGCCCAGTAGTGGACGGCGATCAGGTAGGTGAGCCCGCTCTGCGGCTGGGCCACATTGATGTTCTCCGGCCCGGCGCCGTCAGTGTCGTCGCGGTCGAGTCCCGGATCGCCTGTCGCCCCCCAGTCGGGATGCGGGTTGAACCAGAAGCAGTCGTATGGCTGGCTGAAGTAGGGGTCCGGGTTCCCATCGCCATCGACATCCGGCGCGTTCGGGTTGGCGGGCGCGTTCGGGTGCATGAAGTGCAGGTCCACGTCCGAGCCCGCGAAGGGGCCGGTGTCGGTCTCGTCGGCATCACCCGGCGTATGCCACAGCAGCTCGATGTGCAACTCTCGATCCGGCACCACGTGCACCACGTATGTGGCCGACTGCGCGCACTTCTGGTCCTGGTCGTTCCAGACATCGAGGGAGAACGTGTAGTCGCCCGCTACATTGGCCTCGAAGGTCACCTGCGCCTTGGCGGCATCCGGCGCGAAGACGCTCCGGCTAAGGTCCGGCTGGTTGACGCGCCACTCGTAGCGCGATATCGACCCCTCGGGCGCGATGCTTCCAGAGCCGTCCAGATGCAACTGCGTCTGCGGCGTCACGTTGTGCCCCTCCGCGCACGCGATGAGCGCGGTCAGCTCGTCCCCAAGGACGTAGGGCCATTCACAGTCAGCGAACCCGACAACACACCGGAGCACCAGAATGGCATCGCCGATGTCCACGACGCCGTTCCGGTTGACATCGGCAATCGGGTTGTCCGCGTCGAGGCCGACGACGATGCGGAGGATCGCGATGGCGTCATTCACGCCGGGCAGGCCGTTGCCGTCCATGTCGCCGAGGAAGACAGCCTGCACAGGCATGACAGTGAAGGTGCGCGGTTCGGCCACAGCGGCCGCACGTACCTGGCTGCGCGTCTCGCGTGGAGTCGACGAACAGCCACCGACGACTCCCCCGACACTCAGAAGCAGCACGGCAGCAAGCACACCGGCATGGCGCATCATTGTCATGACTCCTCGAGAGGCGCACGGAATGCTCTGGTTCACTGTGGTGTACCCGACCACGGATTGATTCGGCAACCAGGATGCGGTCTCCTGCCGCCCCCGGGCCAATCGTTCCAGCCGGCCACCGTGCAGCGGCCGCCCGCTCCGAGGGAAATGCCGGGGACGGGGCGAAACACCTCCAGCCGATCGACGAACGACATGCCGTGTGCGGAGACCGATGCCAATGAGGCCGACTCCCGCAGTGCCGACAGTTGCCCTTCTGCTTGCTCTGAACCTGGGTGCGGCGCGGGCAGAGAACCTCGCCCCGGACGCCGCCTACTCCGTGACCATCTCCGGGTACGTCTACCATGGACAGATCATCCCCGGCACCAATACACCGGCAACCGCCGTCGGCTTCAGTGACGCCCCGCCCTGGCAGGGACCGCCTGACACGCTCACCGACGGTCGCCACGACGGCGCGGCCGTGACCTCGTGGTTCTGGTCGAACATGAGCAAGCGCATCACGGTGCGCTTCGACCTCCGCCGCAATGCCCATATCCACGCCCTGAGAGTCTGGCCCGGGCAGGGGAGCGCCCCGTTCAGCGGTGTGACATGCAGGATCGCCGACACAGAGGCAGCGCTGCCTGAGGCCCCGCAACTCGCCCTGGTCGCACAGGATGGGTGCTTCTCCTGGGCGGGTGATGCAGTGTCTGGCCGCTTCGTGGAGCTTGTCTGCACCTCCGGGGCCCCACAGATGTCGCTCGTGGAGGTGGAGATCGAGGGCGAGCCGGCCGGGCCGGTTGCAGCCGACGCGCCCCCTTCGGGCCTGATCGAGGTCCCACCGCGTGACCTGGCTCCTCTCGTCGCGATGCCTGAGCGTGCGCCCGGGCTGATCAACCTGGCCGCAAAGTCGGACACCGCCGTGACCGTCGGTTCGAGCCACTACGACTCGCAGGCGCGCCGCATGGTCGATGATACCTGCGCCCGCGACAGCGACCCGACTGGGCGCGCGCTGGTCGATGGTGAGACTGCAACGCGCGTGAGGTCCCACAGCGACTGGTTCGCGCACAAGACGCTGACGGTCGAACTCGACCTGGGGCGCCCGTGCGATATCGACCGGGTCATTGTCTGGTCCGTGGGCCATGGCGGGGCGGAGCGGTCATACATCAACTCGATGCGTCTCTGGTTGCAGGCCGTGCCGGGGGCGGCCCGTATGCCGGCCGGTGAGACACGCAACCCGCTCCTGCCTGCGGAGGCGCCCGGGCCCGAGTACCCCATCGTCTCTGCCCCACTGGCCGCGACGGCGCAGATTGTGCGGCTCCGGCTCGATGGAGTCGCCCAGAGCGCCGACGTGATGCAGCTCGGTGAGATCGAGGTCTGGGGCAAGCCGTCCGAGGATCGCGTCGATGCCGCGCCGCTACGGGTCATCAAGCCGATTCCACCCATGGACCACACCGACAGCGGGAAGCTCTCGACCGCCTACGACTGGATACTCTCCGAGCGCCTGCGCGGGCTGTATGGCTACGGCTCGCAGGTGACAGATGACGCGCTGCTGTCGCAGGCGCGCGCCGTCGGCTTCAACTGCTTCATCATGCACACCTCCGGCCCTGTGAACCACTCCGAGGACGGTTGGCGGGCGATGTGCGCCGCCTGGGCACAGGTGCAGGCAACGCACCGGCTGCGTGTGATCGTGAGTTGGCCGTTTGGATCTGACGAGCGTTACGGCAACACCCAGTTCGGCGACTACCAGCCCGGCAGCGGCCAGACCTGGACGCGCACGCCCTGCCCGCTCTCCGAGGACTACTGGCAGCGCGTGATCGGCGACCGCGCGGTTGTCGCCGCGGAGGCGGGGTTGACGGGGTTCGTCGCCGACATGGAGATGTACGGCGCCGACTCGACCCGCTACCGGGGTCCGTGCTACTGCGACCGCTGCTGGGCCGGCTTCGTAGAGGAGCATCTCGAGGGCATCAGGTCCGCCGATGTCCCGCTGCAGACGCGTCCCGATTTCACCGCGGCCAATGATCTGAGCGCCGACTATGCCCGCCGCCAGGAACTGGGGATCATGGCGATCCTGGGGCGCATCAGGGAGCGCGTGCGCGCCATCGCGCCCGACTTCCTGCTCGGGAATCTCCTCGACTTCGAGTCGGTGCCCGGCCTCGCACGCGGCTTTGGGACGCCGACGATGCCCGCACTCGTGTTCTCCGAAACCGAGTATGGGGGAGACCTCACGGGGATGGCGGAGCGCATTGCACGTATCGACGCGGAGGGCTATCCCGCTCTCTATCTGACCGGCCTTACGCCCACGGTCATCCCCGCCGACAGGATGGCCGAACTGATTCGTGACGCCGCGCTGCCGGCCGCCGGGTACTGGGTATGGAGTTCGCTTGCCTATGCGCAGGAGCGCCGACCCGGGTACGGCCATAATGCCGCGTTCACTCCCGAGCAGTACTGGCAGGCCACCGAGATGGGCAACAGGCTGCTGACAGATGCCCTGCGCGGTCGGTGAGCGTGGGGGCGGCTCACACTTCTGGGACGGCAATGGTCGCGTAGCCCGAACGATCCTGTTCGGGCCGGCACCATAGCCGCCCGTGCCGGGGCTCACGCAGCGACCGGTGGCCCGGGCACGCGGGCGGCGGCCATAGACAAATGCCGCCTGCGGAAGACACTTATCCGCGAAGCAGGCAGAACAGGCGCGATGGGAGCGATGTGCGTGGATGGAGCCCGACCCCTGGTGGTGGCCCTCGATGCAACCGGCGAGCTGTCAGCGGCCGAATGCGGTCGCAAGGCTGCGACCCTCTCGCGGATGATCGCGGCTGGATTGCCCGTGCCCCCCGGCTTCTGCCTCACACGCGGGGCTGCCGATGTGCAGATTGCCGCGAACTCACTCCGATCTCGGGCCGAGACGCTTGTGCGGGCCGCGCGCGAGGCCCATGGCCCCGAGAGAGCCAGGGCCCTGTGTGAACTGCGGGAGGCCATCGAGTCGGCGGACGTCCCGGACGAAGTCGCAGATGCGGTCACTGAGCACCTGTCGCAGCTTCCCGACGGTCTCCTGGCCGTGCGCTCCTCGGCAACGGTGGAGGACCTCCCCGGACATTCATTCGCCGGTCTGCATGATACTGCGCTCAACGTGACCGGTATCGATGCTGTATTGGCCGCCGTACGTCGGTGCTGGGCCTCGCTGTGGACTGAGCGGGCATTCGAGTACCGCGAGCGCAACGGCCTTGCCCACTCAGAGGCGGAGATGGCCGTCATCGTGCAGCAGCTCATTCCGGCGCAGACCTCCGGCGTCGCCTTCACCGCGGACCCCGTGACCGCCGACACCTCAGACGTTGTCATCGAAATGGTCGCGGGCCCGGGAGATGTGCTGGTTGGTGGACAGGCCGAGCCGGAACGCGTGGCCGTTGCTCGCGTAGACGCGAGTGCCCCGCTCAGCGCGACGGGCCCGCTGCCGGTGCGGGTGGCGGCGCTGGCGCTGGCGGCGGAAGCCGTGCTGGGCGCCCCCGCCGATGTCGAGTGGGCGGCAGCCGACGGCGAGGTCTGGCTCCTGCAGGCCCGGCCCATCACCACATCGGCTCCACGTCACGCCAGACCCGACCGGCAGGTCTGGAGCAATGCCAACACCGGCGAGGTGGCGCCCGATGTCGCCACCCCGATGACGTGGTCGATACTCGACCCGCTGGTCCACGCGCTCATGACATGGTTCTTCCGCGGCCTGGGGATGGACCTGAGCCGGCAGCGTGTGGCCGGCCTCGTGGCGGGGCGGGTCTACTTCAACCTCAACACCATGGTCTCATGCGCGCGGCGCATCCCCGGTCTCGGCGACAGGCACACAACTGAGATGTTCGGCGGCAACAGGGAGATCGAGGCCGAACTCGCCCGCGCGAAGATCACAGAGGCAGACATTCCCAACCTCGACGTCAGCAAGCTGCACGTTGCATTGCGTATCCCGATCACCCTGTGGCATCTGGCCACGTATCCACCAGTGAGGGCCGAAGCAGTGCTTGTGGGCCTCCGGCAGCGTGTTGACGGGGAGCACGAACGCGCCGCCGGCCCGCTCGATGCCGATGACCTGCTCGCTTTCGCCCGCGGGATCGTGGACGACATTCTGCATGACGACGCCCTGTTCGAGGTCGTCGGTGTCGGAAAGACGGCCGACACCATCCTCTACGACCTGTGCCGGCGGTGGTTCGGCGCCGAGGGCAACGCCCTGGCCAGCCGCATGATGGCCGGGATCGGCGGCAACGAGCATGCAGTGGCCGGTCTGGCTCTCGCCGGGCTTGCGCGGCTTGCGCGGCATGATTCGGAGTTGGGTTCGGCCGTCCTCGGCCACCGCGCATTCGATGATCTGCGGGCAGAGCTGTCCGGCAATCCATCCGGTCGCGCGTTCATGGAGGCCTGGGATCGTTTCATGGCCGAGCACGGCCACCACTGCCGGGGTGAGTTGGAGCTTGCCAACCCCCGCTGGGCGGAGATACCCGACGAGGTTCTCAGCCAGGTCCGGAGCTACATGGCGGCGGATCGCGATTTCGCGGATGTATACGCGGCCCTCGCCGACGACCGGGAGGCTGCCACGCGCGAGGCCATGGGGCGCCTGTGGGACCCTGTCCGCCGCGGCATTCTCAGGCACTTCCTCAACAGAGCCCGGAGGCTCGCTCCGCCACGTGAGAGCGCCAAGAGCCAGATCGTCCGCCGCATCGCGCTCCTGCGCAGCCTGCTGCTCCGCCTGGGAGATTGCCTGGCCGAGCGCCGGGCGCTGGCGCGACGCGATGACATCTGGTTCCTGCGCCTGGATGAACTCGACGACGTCGTCTCGGGGAAAGCGAATGTGGAGGTGACCATCCGCGCGCGCAGGGCCGAGTACCGCCACAACCTNNTCGCCCCCGCCCGTCGTCATCGGCGAGTACTCCCCCGGCCCCGAGCGCAGACCGGACGCGGACCCGCCCACATGTCTCACGGGCATCCCCTGCAACCCCGGTATTGTGGTTGGGCCCGCTCGCGTCATCGAGCAGGGAGGCCGCGACGAGGTCCTGCCGGGCGAGGTACTCGTCGCCCCGGTGACCGACCCGTGCTGGACGCCCTACTTCATCAACGCCGCTGCGCTTGTTGTCGACATGGGGGGCATACTCAGCCACGGCAGCATCATCGCCCGCGAGTACGGTATTCCGGCAGTGGTGAACGTCGGCCCGGCAACTAGGCTCATTCGCACGGGCCAACTGCTGCGCGTCGACGGCGCTGCCGGGGTGGTCGAGGTTGTTCCTGACGATGAGCCCCGGGGGGCGAGAAGCTCTTAGCCTACCACACGCCCGGAATCAGCCGATACCTGACGCGCTGTCGGTACATTTCGTAGCCGGGCAGCTCGCGCGCGAGCGTGGCATCCTCCAGCCACGTGCGGAGTACAATGGCGACGAACGACACCGCCGTGACTATCAGCGCCCGGGCCGACCCAAGCATGATCGGGACGCCGACGGCGAGCAGTATCCAGGCCGAGTAGCCGGGATGGCGGACATACTGGTATGGACCGTCGCTGCACACGGTGTGGCCGCGGTCGGTCTGGATGCGCACTGTCGCCGAGAAGAAGCGGTTTTCGTACATCGCCCAGATGACCAGCGTGGAGGCGATCAGCACCAGCAGCATGCCGACGAGTTGCCCCCACAGCGGTATCTCCGGTGCCCAGCCGAGGCGGTAGTCCAGCCCGCCGACGATCATGTTCGCCATCGCCGTGCCCGCCGCTCCCAGCGGGGCGAGGACCCTGTCCCAGGGCTTCGTGTCCGGGTGCATCCGCGACCGCTCCGCGATCAAGTCCGGGTGCTTCGGCATCACGATCAACAGCATCGCGAGCACCGTCGCCACGCCGATCAGCACGTACGCCCATGCCATCGGCCAGCGGACCGTCCCTGCCGAGACGAACAGCACCGCCGCGGTCAAGGGTATCGAGGCAATCGCCTTGATCAGAAAGCGCCGGGTGCCTCGGTGCAGCTCAGTTTGCGGCGTTCCATTCGGTATGTCAGGACACATCGGCCACACTCCGTGACTTGGCCGCACTCCGCCCAGACCAGCGGCACTCCGCAAGGGGCGGCGCGCGAGAGGGAAACGATACGGTCTCAGCGAATGAGTGTAGCATCAGGATGCCCCCGTGTTAAGGGTGCCTCAGTCACTGACCGAGAGGAGCACCACCATGCTCGACGCACGTGCCGCGGCCCTCGTCGTCTGCCTCTGCGCGTTCACCATCGCTCTGTCGGCCTATGCCGACACAGTTGTGCGCACCTCCGAGCCGCTCACGGCGGCATATCAGCCGACACGCCAGAGCGTCCTGCTCGCCGGCGCGCAGCCCGCGGCTGTGCTGCTGATCCCGGAGGACGACGCCTTCGCCCATGTCGCAGCGGACCTGAACGCCGCACTGCAGGCGAAGCTCGGAGTGGCTCTGCCCACCATGCCGGAGCGCGAGTACATGGCAGCAGTGACAGATGCTCGCACCGTCATCGTCGTGGGCAACTACGCCACGGGGCCGCTCGCGTTGCGCCTGTATGCGAACAAGCTCATTGTCAGTGACGGCCACTACCCGGGCGCCACAGGGTTCGAACTGCGCACGATCCCCGACGCGCTCGACCTCGGCGTGAACGTCATCTTCGTCGGCGCTTCGAGCCCAGAAAGCGCCGCGGAGGGCATTGCGAAGTTCCTCGACCTGGTTGAGCCCGCGGACACGGTCGCCCTGGAGCACTTCATCGAGTTCCGTTCGCCCAACTACGTCTCTCCCGGAGCAGTCTCGGAGGATGATGCCGCACGCCGCGTCCAGACCACGCGTGATGCGCTCAGAGCATTCGCCTCCGACCCCTTCCGCAGCGCCTGCGGGCAGTTCATCAATGCCGCGACGGCGTACTATGTGTCCGGTGAGACCAGTTGGGCCGCTCTGTGCGGTGACCTCGTTGATCTGCTGGCGGCGGCATACACGGAGATGAAGCCCAGCCCACCCACCTTCATCCTCGCCGACATCGTGATGGCCATTGACCAGGTCGATGACTGCCCGGAGTTCGGCGACGCCCACCGGCTGGTGGCTGCCGAATGGCTGCGCCGGATGATCGAGGACACGATGGGCTTCTGGGAGATGCGCGATCCCATCCGTCGCTGGGAGAACAGCGAGCGCAGACCGATCTGGAACCACGAAACATACCCCGCCGTCGGTGTCGCTCTCGGCGCGCAGTATCTCAAGCCGCACTACGGTGTTGCCGCCGCAGACTGGTGGGCCGCGGTCTGTGAGAACCTCTTCGCGGGTCAGATGGATTGCGACCAGCCCCTCGAAGACTCCGCGAACTACCAGTGGTCGGTCACCCGCCACATGCTCACTTACGTCCTGGCGACCGGGAGACTCCACGAATGGCTCGAGGGTCCCGCACTCAGGCAGTTCTTCGACTATGCCATCGCCTCCCACGACAACAACGGCGACGAGGCCACCCACGGCGACGCCTGGCAGGCATTCGGCAGCACCGCGGGGGGAGTGTTTGCCGTCGGCGTGGCCCAATTCCATGATCCCGCGTACCAATGGATGCGCGCACTCATCGGCATCCGGCCCAACCCCGGCCTCTGGAGCTTCTCGGGCGAGCATAAGGCGCAGGCGCCCGCGGAGCACATCGGCCTGCGGACCTTCATGGTGCATCCCGCGCGTGAGGCGGCTTTTGGGATACAGGGGGTGCCGACCGGGCGCGCTCTCGACAAGGCCGTGTTCCGCGGTGGCTGGGACCCCGCCGATGACTACCTGATGCTGGATGGGCTCAATGTCGGCAACCACAAGCACCTGGATGCCAATGCCATCATCCGCCTGGTGGCCAACCGCCGCCTGTGGCTTGTCGACATGGACTACATCCGTGCCGCGCCCAAGTACCACAACTCGATCGCGCTGGTCAGAGACGGGCTGGCCCCCGATCAGCGCCCCACCAGCAACCGTGACGCCCAGGTCATCGCCGCACAGCCCTTTGCCGCGGAATTGACCTGTGAGGTCGGCTCTGCCGACCTGGCCATGACGCAGTCGGTCCTCCGTGATTACGGGGGAGCCGACTGGGAGCGAAGCGTCTTCTGGAGAGCCTCCGAGTTCACCGTCGTCGTTGACCGGCTGACGGCGCTGCAGGCCGGCGACTACATCGCCAAGTGCCACTGGCGAACCCTCGGCGACGTCACATTCGAGGGCAACACACTCGCCGTCACCCAGAAGGGCATGCAGCGGACGGGGAGCGGGGCGCTGCAGGTACTCGAGGATGATGGGCGCACGGTTGTGGAGCTGTCGAAGCCGGATGCGCGCCTCGCGTTCACGCGGACGCTTGATGCCGGCCGGTACGCGGTCAACATCGTCGCCTGCGGCCCGAGCGGCAGCAGCGACTCGGTCTGGCTTCGTGTCGACGGGGCAGAGCCGATCGACTACCATCTCCCGATCGGGCAGTACGCGGGCAGCTCCGCGACCTGGGAGAAGCTCGGCCCCGGCCGTCCCCTCGCCATCGACAGGGATGGTGAGCATGCTTTCGAGATCAGTCTGCGCGAGAGCCCCGGCGTCCGCATCGACAGCATCGTCCTTACCCGTCAAGGGCACGAGCCGGTCATAATCGAGGCGGAGCAACTCGTCGCCGGGCAGGTCGAGGCCGTCAGTGAGCCCGAGCAGCGCTTCATCATCGCCTGCGCGGCCGCCGACGGCATTCGCCCAAAGCTCACCCAGTCATTCGACTACGGCCACGGCGGGCGCGATGGCTACTACGCCGACTACCCGTATGCCGACAAGATGACGCGGATTCTCATCCAGAACCAGCGCCGCCAACTGCAGGCCGGTGAGCGGATGACCTTCGCCAACCTGCTTGTGGCCCAAAGCGGCGACGCGGCGGCTCCGCGCGGCATCGAGCAGGTTGCGCGGAACGCCTGGCGCGTCGGGGCAGAGCCCGTCGCGCTGGTGGGCTTCAGCGTCGATGATATCGAGGGCCTCGATGTCCAGGCCGATATGTTTGTCCTGACTGCAGATCGGCTCATGGCCGCCGGGGCCAACCGCATAGCCATCGGCGACACGGAGTGGGCCGCACAGGAGCCTGCCCTGATCGATGTGCGCTTCGGTGAGCAGGGAGAACCCGCTGCGCTCGCGGGGATCGCTCCGGCCGATGTGGATGGTCTCCTGGCGCGCATTGCCGCCCTCGACCCCGCTGTTCTGACGTCGCCTCCGGCGCCCCCCGCGCCGCCTGCCCTGCCGGTGCACTGGACCGCCGATCTCGGCTCGCCCGTCACCGCCCTGGCCTCCGGCGAAGCCGGGGTTCTGTGCGGGCTCGAGGATGGCCGCATCGTTCTGCTCTCGGTCGACGGGGAGCGCCTCTGGCAGCACGAGCTTGGCTCGAAGGTGCGCTCTGTCGGCCTTGCGCGCTTTGCGGCCGGCGTCGTCGCCCTGGCCGGGACGGAGGCAGGCGATGTCAGGGCCCTCAGCGTCGCCGACGGCGCCGAGCTTTGGACCTACGCCTGCCAGCCCTTCCACGGCCGCAGCGGCTCCGTGGCTTCCGTATTCCCTGCCGATCTCGACGGCGACGGCTTCCACGAGGTCATCGCAGGCAGTGACAACTGGCATCACCACGCACTCTCGGCCGCGGGTGAACTGCTCTGGCGGACTGATACGACGCATGCTTCGACCGTCGGCTGCGCGGGTGACATCACCGGCGACGGCCGCGACGATGTCATCGCCGGCACCGAGTACTACTGGCCCCGCCTGCTCGATGCCGACGGCAAGGACATCCGTAGAACCAGCGGCGGACCGGTCACGACGGCCGTGGCCGCGGTCGATCTCGACGGCGATGGGAAGGCTTCGGCGCTCATCGGCATGGATGACTGCTTCATCCGCTGCCACACCGCTGAGAAGGCCGATGTCTGGGTGGTGAACGTGGGGGGCTCACCCACCCGGATCGCTCCGATGGATGTCAATGGCGACGGGCGGCCGGAGATCGTCTGCTCCTCCGAGAGCTTCAGCATCTACGCTATCGACGGGGCGGGTACGGTGCTCTGGCGGACGCAACTGCCGGAGGCGGCAACCGATCTGACTGTCGTGGGCGAGGGCATCGTCGCAACCTGCGACGATGGTCGGGCGTACGTGCTCGCCCCCGACGGCTCAATCCGCGGAGCCTGCGCCTGTGACATTCGACCGACGGCGGTCGTCGCCCTCGGAGCCGATCTCGCCGTCGTAGCAGCAGGCGATGGGGTTCTGGCGTTCCGAATACGCCCGTGAGGGCTGCGAAGAGCCCAGTCAGCCCTACGCCTTCTTCGAGCACTACCCCTCGAAGTACGGGTCGACTGCGATGAAGTCCCAGTACGCCTCGTATGGCGCGCCGTCGGATATCGTCAACTGAGTCTCGGGCGCAGTCGCCCTGAACACGCGGTAGTGGTAGTTCCAGTGCACCTCGCCGCGCTGCCAGACGTGGTCAAGTGACCTGTCAACCAGCACCTCCGCATTCCCGAGGTCGATGGTCAGCGGCAGCGGCGTGTCATCCTGCTCGGGGCTGGTGTTGTGTACCCTCACTGAGTAGAGCCGCCCCGGAGTCAGGTTGCGGATTGTCTGTGAGATGCTGTTGGCCGTCTCGCCCCGACGCACCGTGTGCAGGACGGATTTGCCCTCAGGAAGCGGGCTGTAGGTGCCGCGCCGCTCGCCGACCTCAGGCTTTGGCATGGCTGCGGCCGCGACCACCTCGATCGTCCCGTCCGCGGCAGGCGAGAGCGTCCAGCCGTCAGTGCCCGACTCGAACCCGCCGTTGGCCAGATGGTCCATCTGATACGGATCATCGGTGAAGCGCTCCGTGTTGCCCTCGATGCAGTAGTGCCGGAACAGCGCGGCGTAGAAGCGCATCAGTTCTTCGTCGATGTAGTGCCCGCTCCAGAAGCCTACCCCTCCGAGCCCCTCGAATGCCGGCTCGTTGGCGAGCGCATGGAACTGCAGGTCAAGCAGCACCTTGTAGCTGACGTCAGGGAATCTGTCGTTGGAGTAGCGAATCGACCCATTGCCGGCGCTGAAGACGATCATGACATGCTCCATCACGTCTTCACGGTAGGCAGCCCACTGGGCGACAACGTTTGTCAGCTGCTTTCTGATACCCTCGCGCGCCTGCTCTTCGGTTGCGGCCTCATTCCGGTAGAACTCAGGCGCGAACCAGTGGTCATGCTCGAGGACGGCGTCGACGAACGGGCGCAATTGCGTCAGGTTGTCCATCCAGCCCTCGTAGCCCGCCTCGAAGCTTGGGTTGCCGAGCATGTTCCGTGGGTCCGTCGCGGTGAAGTCAGTAGCGGCGGCGCCCTCCTCGAGTTGCACGCAGTCTATCCACAACTCGCCCTCATCGGGCGGACAGATAACCAACTGGTACAGCCCGTTCCGCGAGGCGTCGGGCGAGAAGGTCTTCGTGTAGCGCTGCCACTCGGTATCGCCATTGGGGGGCCGAAGCATCGAGTTGTTGGTTGAATACCAGCCGTCATTGATGATGAAGATGCCGGTGTATGTGCCGGTCTTGACGCCCCGCGTGCGGAAGTGCGCCGACAGTGTATAGGCCTTGCCCGGCTCGAGCTTGAGTTCGTACTGGCGGATTGTGAGGGCCTCGTCGGCGAACGGGATGCAGCGCAAAGACGTGCTGCCCTCAGAAGCCTGAGTCTCATCGAGCAGAAAGTACCTGGTGTTCGCCAGATCCGGGATGATGCGCGTACCGCCGTAGAAGTAGACCGTCTTCTCCCCCGCGACGGGGACATCCGCCAGCCGGTTGAGTGCATCCGCATAGCGCGCGTAGTGCGGCACATCTGTGGCAAGCAGTTCGTCATGGATGACCCCGTCGAAGACCGGGTTGCCCAGCAGCCCCGTCCAGTACTCGACGGCATCCGTCTCCGCTTTCCGCAGAGTCGCCATCCCCTGGTTGCCAACCCACTTGCCGCCCCGCGCCCGCCACATCTCCGCGTACGGCCGGTAGGCGTCATTGTAGGGGCTCACGATCATGTTGCAGTTGTCGAGCATTGACTGCTCGAAGAACTCCCAGGGATGGATATACCACATCTCTGGCGTGGGGGTCTGGAGCGCCTCGAACATGTACACCATGATCTCCGGCGCCGAGCGCACCGTGAGCTGCCGCAGCACCGGCGTCCCATCGACCCACACGCGAAGGGTGTGCGGACCGGCCTCGACATGCCGCATCGTCTCACCGGCGCCGCTCAGGACCGCCTGCTCGCGCGGCGCATCGTCCACGGTCACCGCCACGGCCTGCCCCTCGCCAACGGTGGCGTCGAGCCGCAGGTGCACCCAGCCGCGCGCGGGGCGACGCAGTTCGATGCTCGCAAACGGGTTGCCGTCCGTCCCCGCCGCCGGTTGCGCATCGAACGTGTGCGTCACGAGCGTCTTCACGACCGTGTTGTCGGCCATCGTGAGCGCCAACGGCCCCGCGAGGGTGACCAGTACCGCGATGCAGAGCACAGCGGAGTGGAGCAGTCTTCGCCGTATCATGTTTTATCAGCACCTTCACGGTCCACCATAGACAGTAGCCGCGGTAAACGCAGAATCCTGGTACCGGCCTATTTCAACACGGGGGCCCCCCCGGCCTGCCGCGGTGCGGAGCCCCCGTGTGAAGGGGATAGGGTCCATGCCTGCGCAGTCATCTGCAGTGCTCGTCACGCTTGCCTGCCTTCTAACGGTGGTTGCTGGTTGTGCCTCGCAGATCGTGGTTCATCCGCCGGATGGTGGAGACAACGGACCCGTGCCCGCCGCTCGGCTGGCTCCGGCCGACCTCGTCTACGAGGGGGCCTTCCGCCTGCCTGACGATGCCGGCGCATCCACCTGGGAGTGGGCCGGGGAGGCGATGGCGTACTACCCCGACGGCGATCCGGACGGGCCCGCCGACGGCTATCCCGGCTCCATCTTCGGTGTCGGCCATGACTGGGCGATGATGGTATCCGAGTTCAGTATTCCGGCGCCGGTCAACTCCGCCGGGAAGAGCCTCAACGAGCTTCCCACCGCCCAGACGCTCCGGCCCTTCACCGACGTCCGGGCGGGAGTCGGCAGCCTCAACGAGTTCCAGGAGATCGTCCGCGTCGGCATGGAGTACCTCCCCAGGCAGGGCTCCCAGGCCTCCGGGAAGCTCTATCTGTGCTGGGGAGCGCATTTCCATGATGGAGCCCAGCACACCGCCACGCACATGTGGTGCGAGCCTGACCTCACCGGGTCGCGTGGCGCCTGGTGGGTCGGCGATCATTCGCTCTACAGCGTGAATGACTATATGTTCGAGATTCCGGCCTCCTGGGCGGCCAGGTATACCCCCGGCCTTCGCCTTGCCACCGGCCGCTTCCGCGACGGCGGCTGGAGCGGCCAGGGCCCCGCCCTGTTTGCCATTGGGCCCTGGAACCACGGCAACCCGCCGGCCAACAACGCGGTGCTCAACGCCACTCCGCTGCTGCTCTACTCCAGCACCGCCACGGATGAGCCGCCGTACCACACCATGCACAACTACCACCACGCCGACGAGTGGACCGGAGGGGCATGGGTGACCACCGCGGAGAAGTCGGCCGTCATCTTCGTCGGCACCAAGGGTACCGGCGACTGCTGGTACGGCCTCCCTGATGGAAGCGTGTGGGAGGAGCCCTACCCGGACGACCCGCTGAACCAGCGCGGCTGGTGGAGTACCGGCTTCGCCGGCCGCATGCTCTTCTATGACCCCGACGACCTCGCGGCGGTTGCGCGGGGCGCCATGCAGCCATGGGAGCCGCAGCCCTACGCGACGCTCGACATTGACCAGCACCTGTACCAGGTCACCGGCCCGCAGCAGAAGTACCATGTGCGCGCGATGTGCTTTGACCGCGCCAACGGACGCTTGTACCTCTTCGAGCCGCTGGCCGACGGCGACAAGTCGCTCGTTCACTGCTGGTCCGTGCGATAGCCCGCGGGGTCACTCCGTGCCGGGGAAGCGTGCCACCGCCCTGGGCCGCGCCCCCGCGGCAGCGCCGGTCTCAGACAGGTATCGGCCTGCGAGCGGGCGAAGGTACCTCTGTGAAGGGTGCCCCGGGGTGGGTGCCCAGCGATTCGATCAGGGGGCTGTTGCCCATGATGCTCATATCCCGTGTCACGCTGTGCACGGCTCTGATTTCGGGTCTGACACTCGCCCGTGCGGACCTCGGTCGCGTCCTCACTTTCGACCCGGCAGAAGACCTGGTCGCCGGCGCGCAGGTCGAGGCCTCATCGTCGGCGGGGGAGAAGTACTCGGTCGGCAATATCCTCGATGGCGATGCGGCGACGCGCTGGGCCGCGGGCGGCAAAGACGCCACGCCCTCGATCAGCGTCAAGTTTGCGCAACCGACCACACTTGACACCATCGCGCTGATTGTCACCGATCAGCCCAGGCTCTACATGACTGTGAAGACACTCCGGATTGAGTTCTCCACCGGCCACGAGGCGACGCATGAGTTGGATGACCGTGGCGGGATGTTCCTGATCCGCTTCCCCGAGCAACAGGCCGAGTGGTTCAGGCTCACGCTCGTCGAGCCGTGGGAGCAGCGGACCTACTGGGGTCTGAATGCGCTGCTGGCCTTCTCCGACCCGCAGGGCCTGGTGAAGCTCCGCGTTGCGCCGCGGCAGCTCTGGGCGAATCCCGACTTGACCGAGACCGGCCGCGAGTCCCACCCCTGCGTGTTCATCACACCCGCGCACGTAGCACGCGCTCACGGGAACATCGACCGCTACCCGTGGGCCCGCCAGGTCGCCAACGAGATCGTCACGCAGGCCGATGAGATCTGCACCCGTGACGCCGAGTGGATACGTGCCAATCGTCCGGGGAAGGGCGCCGTTTTCGCCTATGGGCCGGGGCGCTGCCCTACTTGTGGCGGGGTTATCGGGACCTGGGGGCTGGGCACGGGAGTATGCAGCTTCGATCGCCCCGGCACGATCAAGTGCCAGGGCCCTGAGGGACACATCTTCCCCAACGAACAATACCCGGACGACGGCTCCGGCTATGTGGATGCCGAGGGGCGTGTGACCTACTTTGTCGGGACATATAACGCGTTCGCCGTCGAGAGCTACCAGAGATGGATCGGCACTCTCGGCACAGCCTACTCATTGACCGGCGACGACAAGTACGCCGAGACCGCCGCCCTGTTGCTCGACGCCATCGCCGAAATCTACCCCTCCTGCGACAAGGGCTCGTGGGACTATGCCGGCCGTTCGGGTGAAGGAGTGTCCGGGCGGCTTAATCGCCCGCAGTACCAGACTGCCAGGGTGCTCGCTCCGCTGGTTGATGCCTATGACCGGATGTACGAAAGTCCTGCCCTGGATGCGCCCTCCTTCGTCGAGGGCCTCACGCGGCGCGAGAACATCAACACGAACCTGATGAAGAACGGGGCCTGGTACTGCTACGTCCAGTCACTCAGCGGGCCGCTCCACAACGGTGCGGCGGATTACATTCGCGGCGCTCTGGCGGTTGGCTGCCTCCTGGGCATCGAGGCCTACGTGGATTGGGCCGTCGACGGGCCGTACGGCATCCACTCGATGCTGGCAAACAACGTGGACCGCGACGGGCACTACTTCGAGACCTCCCACTCCTACAGCAACTCGACACGCCGCCTGTACCTGACGTTCGCCGATCCCCTGGCAAACTACCGCAGCGATCGCTACCCGCAGGGCCTGAACCTCTACGACGATTCACGCTTCCGCGCCTTCTACGTGCTCCCCCAGTTGTCCGTCGACTGTGTGGGGCATTGGCCTCGCTATGGTGACTCGGCCCCCGATGTCGCCCGCGTGGCGCCTCCGGAGCGCTACTACGACACCACCGACTACCGCCTCGCCGAGCGGGTATACGCCGGGGCGTCGGACCCACGGGTCAAGGTCGAGTTCGGGGAGCTTCTGCAGTTCCTGGCCGCCGGTGACGTGGAAGCACTCCGCGCGCGCGACGGGGAGCATGGGTGGATGCTCTTCCACGCTGAAGGGGTGGAGCTCACGGGGCGCGCGCCGGCGGAGTACCTGACCCGCGCGATCACCAACACCATCGTGATGGGCCAGAAGGGCATGGCCTTCCTGCGCACTCCCGCGGGACCCTATGCCCAGGCGGCGATGGTCCGCTACGGCCCTACCCTCAACCACGGCCACCTCGACGACCTGAACCTGAGCTACTTCGCGCTCGGATATGAACTCACTTATGACCTCGGCTACGGCAACGGGGCCACCAACACCCAGGTTGGCTGGGGGCGTCAGACTGCCTCGCATCAACTGGTCATGGTGAATGAGAAGCCGCAGCGCCCCTCCGCCGAAGACCAGACCGGCGGCAGCCTGCATCTGTGCCTCGGCATGCCGGGGCTGCAGGCGATGGATATGGATGTCAACGGCTGCTACGCATCCGAAGGCGTGGACCTGTACCGCCGCATGGTCGCGCTTGTCGGTGACGGGCCCGGCAGCTACCTGCTCGATATCTTCACCGTCCATGGAGGACAACAGCATGACTACATACTCCACGCGCTGTCTGAGAGTGCCGAGTTGACCGGCGTGCAGTTGTCGCCCCCGGCGCCCGGCTCGCTTGCCGGAGCGGACATTGACTGGGGAGAGCATGTGGGCAGGGACGGCTTCCTGCTCGGAGGCACGCGCCGGCCCTACTGGAACCCGCCGCCGGGCAACGGCCTCGGCTTCCTGATGCGCCCGGCCCGCGCACGAACCGATGCGGGCTGGCAGGTGGACTGGACGCTGCCGACGGAGGGTGACCACCTCCGTGTCTCGGTCGCGGCACAGCCGGGTACGGAGGTTATCACCGCCTGGGCACCGGGCATATACCCGCATCTGCCGAACGCGCGCTATGCCATTGCCCGCCGCAGCAGCGATGGAGACGGTCTGCGAAGTCGGTTCGTTGCAGCCATGGAGCCCTACGGACCGGGTGCCGCACCCGACCCCGCGCGGGCCGGCGTCGAGGCCCCACTGCGGCCTTTCATCGAGGCCGTCACGTCGCTGCCCGCCCCCGAGGGTGTCACAGGGGTACGCGTCGACCATATCTCAGGCATCGCCGATAAGTTCATCTACTCCCTGGGGAACGGTACACAGACCTGTGATGACCTCGCGCTGGACGGAACTCTCGGACATGTCCGTAGTCGCGGCGGGAACGTCCTTGCCGCTCACGTAGTCGGCAGGTCACTGAAAGCCCCCGGCTTCGAGTGCACCCTTGCGGGCGGGGACCGCACAGGGAAAGTGGTGCGTGTTGACTACGAGCATAACCGTATCCACGTGGATGCCGATCTGCCCGTGGATGGCCGGCTGCGGTACCAGACGATTGTCTTCAGCGGCCCTGCCTACGCACGCAACACCGCGTATACCATCCATGACGTGCGAAGCGAGGGCGGCCTGTCCGTCATCGACCTCGGCCCCCAGAAGACGATCCTCGGGAAAGCGGTGGTCGAGGAGGACCCGCACGGCTCAACGCCCGTCACAAGCATGGTACCCCACGACTATGCGCGCGGACGCGCGGGCAACCCCCGCTTCTTCGATGGCAAGCTGCTGGTCTCAGCCGAGTACCGGCCGGTCACTCACGTCGTCTCCACCGAGCATGCCCAACCGTTCGTCATCGAGGTGGCCGACGGCACGGGCATCTCCGCGGGCGATGTGCTGCACTACGCCGACGTGCAGGCCGGCGACGACTTCATCATCCGCAACTGGGCGGCTGTGAGCGTGGATGATGCCGGGCAGCCGCACGTGACGGCCACCGACGACCTTACGCTCACCATCGGCGGGGCAACACATAACGTCCGGTGGACGGCTCGCTGACAGCGCCTTCCGTCACGGCTTTTCGGCCGCGCCGATGGGTGCAGACCGGCCGCGCGGGCTCGGCCGTGCTGCACCCCGGCCGGGGATTCCGGAAGGTCTTTGTGCCCCGCCCCCCGAACACTGTAGCCACTCACCGCACCAATACCCACAACCAGGCAGCGTGATAGCCATGACCTTCTACGATGACGTCTTCCAGGCGCCCAAAGGGCTCGTGCAGCGGGGTATCCGTGACCGCCAGGACCTGCTCCGCCGCGAGACAGAAGACTACCTGCGCGAACTCAATATGGCCTACCAGCAGCGACGCACGCGCTACTGGCGCCATGACTACTCGTCGCAACAGGCGTACCTCGTGTCTGTCGAGGCGAATCGCCAACGCTGGCACCAGACGATGGGGAAGTTCGGTCCACCTGCCGAGGAGATGAACCCCGTCATCGAGCCATTTGCCGAGACTGACGATTTCGCCGCCGAGTGGGTAACCATCGACCACCTCGGCAGCCTGCGCGCGCGCGCGGTCCTCGGTATCCCGCGGCGTGGTCAGCCACCCTACCCGTTCATCATCTGCCAGCATGGCATCGGCAGCTCGCCTGAGAAGACCTTCGGCTTCGATGATGACGCGGGACTCTACCACTCGTACGCCGTCGAAGCGCTCAAGGCGGGCTTTGCGGTACTCTCCCCGCTCANNAACGTGACCGACGACGCGCCCAGGCAACGCTACCACCGCCTCGCGATGCTGGCGGGAGGCACGCTGTGGGGGCTCGAGATCGCCAAGATCAGCCGCCTCATCGACTATGCAAAGACGCGGCCGGACCTCGACTGCGAACGCATCGGCATGTGGGGGATCAGCCTCGGCGGCGCCTACACGATCATGACCATGCCGATCGAGCCGCGCATCAAGGCCGGGATCATCTGCGCATGGTTCAATGACCGCGCCCGCAAGATGGTCGTCGAGGATGGTCGGCACTCATGCTTCCTGCCGCTTCTGCCCTCCGAGCACATCTTCGTCCCCGGAATGCTGCGCGAGTTCTCCGACTCCGATCTCGTGTCCCTGATCTGCCCGCGGCCCGTGATGTCGCAGACGGGCAAGTGCGACGGCATCGCGTGGTGGCCGTGGGTGCTCGAGGAATTCGAGCGGGCGCACGCACACTATGAGAAGCTGGGCATAGCTGACCGCTGTGTGATGGACATGCACGAGGGTGGGCATGAGATCCGGGTCGCGACGGGGCTCGAGTTCATGAGCAAGTGGCTGGCGCCGGAAGCCCCGGCAACGGCGGCCACACCGTCAGCAGCTCCGCCGCCGACGCCTGCGGCATCGGCTGAGGCGCCGGAGCCCGCGGACCAGGAATGGAGTGAATCTGATGGCTCAGACAGGTGAAGGGAAGAAGGCCCCGCTGTTCTCACTGCAGGCGCACACGGGCGAGAGAATCGCGCTGCNNTCCAGGCGAAGAAGAACGTGGTGCTGTTCTTCTACCCGCGGGCCAACACATCGGGCTGCACGAAGGAGGCCGTAGGCTTCCGTGACCTGGCTGACCAGTTCAAGAAGGCTGGCGCCGTCATCATCGGCGTCAGCGCCGACGAACTCGCCGACCAGGTCAAGTTCGCGGAGAAGAACGACCTGGGCTACCCGCTGCTCAGTGATGCCGATGCGAAGGTATGCGGGAAGTATGGCGTATGGCAGGAGAAGAGCATGTACGGCCGCANNCGTTCATGGGCATTGTGCGCACGACTTTCGTGATTGACAAAGCCGGCAAGATCGCGAAGGTCTGGCCGAAGGTCAAGGTCACCGGCCACGCGCAGGAAGTGCTGGAGTTCGTCAAGGGCCTCAAGTAGCAGTCGCTGCAATGCGGGAGGTTCTGCCGTATCCGGTGAGGAACTCACCCCGTCAGTACACCTGACGGCTCTGCTTGCCGTCTGCAGACCTGATGCCACACGTCCGGGAGAGAATCACGATGCCAGATTCCAAGATTGCTCTGGCCACTGCGGCCCATCCTGATGATGTCGAGTTCATGATGGCAGGCACGCTCGCGCTGCTCGCCGATGCCGGCTATGAGTGCCACATCTTCACCATCGGTAACGGCAACTGCGGCACCGCCTCGCACACGCACGAGGAGATCATCCGCATCCGCGGGCAGGAGGGCCATGACGCGGCAGCCGTCATCGGCGCCACGTACCACAACGGCCTCGTCAACGACATTGAGATCTTCTACGAGCCGGAGCTGCTCAGGCAGGTGACCGCGATCGTTCGCCAGATCCAGCCGGAGATCGTGCTCACCCAGTCGCCGCAGGACTACATGGAGGACCACCAGAACTCCTGCAGGCTGACCGTCTCGGCATGCTTCACCCGCGGAATGCGCAACTGGATCACCCACCCGTGGGTCGAGCCGACGCTGCAGGATGTCTTCCTCTACCACTGCCAGCCGTATGGCTGCATCGGCCCGCTGCGCGAGCAGATACTGCCCTCTATCGTCGTCGATGTCACCGACAAGATCGATGTCAAGGAAGAGATGCTCCGCCGCCACGCCTCGCAGAAGGAGTGGCTGGATGTCAGCCAGGGCAAGGATGCCTATCTCGTGGCGATGCGCGAGGGCTGTGAGATCATGGGGCAGATGGCGCCGAAGCCGGTCAAGTATGGCGAGGGCTTCCGTCAGCACCTGCATGTGGGGCATTCGGCGAAGGACGAAGACCGCCTGAGTACCGTGCTCGGGGACCGCGTGCAGCGTCTGTAGACGATTGGGTGGTTCGCAGGGGACAACCAAAAAGGGGTGCCCGTTAAGCTCGCGGGCACCCCTGTCTGTGTCTGTGCGGGACCGCCTATTGCGTGTAGCTCCACTTGAACTGCGAGCCTGCCGCTGCCGAGCATGGTGCCCACTTCGCGTGGCCATCGCAGAAGTTGAAGTTGTTGCCCTGATTGTGGCGACCGCAGAGGTCCGGGTAGCGGTTGGCCTCCTGGTAGATGTAGCCGAGGCTGAAGGTAATGGTCCCGCTACCGGTGTCGTAGTTGTTGTAGTAGTAGCAGTCGGCCATCATCACCAGCTCCGAAGGGCTGACAATCTTGGCCAAGGGCAGGCCCGTGTACATGTAGCCCTGAGTGAGGCGATCAGCGCGCCCGATCTGGTAGCCGACACCGCGCCAGTTGAAGCCATAGCCGGGCTTCTGGCTCGGCTCGGAGGGGCAGTAGTACATCTGGTCGTTCTTGGCGTAGGGTTGCAGAACCTCGTACCACCAGAGGTACGCTGGCGTGCGGCCGTAGGCGTAGTGCAGGGCGCCGCCGAGAACCTCATCGTAGTCCTGTGCGTACATGAGCCACGCCACACCCCACTGTTTGA